>REED01000197.1 GCA_007695225.1 Gemmatimonadales bacterium | reverse complement strand
CACGTCCTTCCGGACCAGGGTGCCCGCCGATTCCAGGGAGCGGGCCGTCTCCTGGAGCCCCCGGAGCCGGGATTCCAGTGAGAGGTATGCCTGGGAGCGCTGCTCACTCCCGGTGATTTGCTTCTGAATGGCCCGAAGGGGCGCACGCCGGGCGGCGATGATGGCGTCGGCCAGCCCCTGGAAGTCGATCCCGGAAGCCAGCCCACTCACGGAGGTGAGGGGGGCCATGGCGGTTCCTCAGTTTTCGGCAGACCGACGCTCCGGGCCGGGCGAACCCGGCCCGGAGCGGGGCCTCCCTGGTGGATCAGGATTACCCGAGAAGCTGCAGCACCCCCTGCGGGGCGGCGTTGGCCTGGGCGAGCATGGCGATCTGCGACTGCTGCAGGATCTGGAGGCGGGCGAACTCTGACGCCTCCGCCGCGAAGTCCGCGTCCCGGATGACCGACTCCGCCGCCGAGAAGTTCTCGATGGTGGAAGCCACGTTGGCCGAGGCGAAGTCAATGCGGTTCTGGGCCGCGCCGATGTCTCCCATGGAGGTGGAGATGCTGTCGATGGCGGCGTCCAGGGCGTCGATGGCCGCCACCGCGGCCTCCCGGGTGGCCAGCGACGATGCGTCGAGGCCGAGGTTGGCCAGGGTGAGGTCCTGGACGTTGAGGGACACGAAGTCCTCGCCGCTGCCGGCGCTCCCGGAGACGCTCACCAGGAACTGGAGGCTGGTGGGGACGGTGGTCGACTCGGTGGCCGTTTCCACCCCGATGCTCACGGTGTCCACATCGGTGACCACCGTGGCGGCGGCGGCGCCGTCCGCCACCTCGAACTCGACGGAGAGGGTCCCGAGGGTGAGGTTCACCGTCTGGGCGCCGTCGACGTCCCCCGTGTCCAGGTTCACGTCGAAGGTGGTGCTGTCCGTCCCGTCGGAGAGGGTGAAGCGGAGGACGTCACCGGAGCCCGGATCCACCACGGCGGCGGAGATGGTGTAGCCGCCTTCCTCCAGCGCCGCGGCGTCGCCCACGGTGACGGCGGCGGCGGAGATGTTGGCGATGGCGTCCAGGGTCGTCTCGACCCCGTCGGTCCCGCCGGTGAGACCGGTGGTGACGGTGACGTCCTCGGTGGTTCCACCACCCGCCAGCAGGCTCGTCCCCTGGAACTTGGTGGTGTCCACGATCCGGGTGAGCTCCGCCTGGAGCTCCCCGAACTCTGCCTGGATCAGCGCCCGGCCGGTGTCGTTCACGCTGTCGGAGGCGGACTGGGCCGCCAACTCCTTCATCCGGTCCACGATTCCGGAAATCTGGTTCGTGGCCCCTTCCGCCACCTGGAGAAGGGAGTTGGCCTGGGACGCGTTCTGGCTCGCCTGGTTCAGCGC
Organism: Gemmatimonadales bacterium; assembly: GCA_007695225.1. Lineage (GTDB taxonomy): Bacteria > Gemmatimonadota > Gemmatimonadetes > Longimicrobiales > Gaopeijiaceae > T3Sed10-66. The sequence continues at coordinate 9,583 of REED01000197.1, read as the reverse complement.
CCGGATGTCTGAGCGGAGCTTGTTGGCGATACCCAGCCCGGCGGCGTCGTCGGCGGCCCGGTTGATCCGGAATCCGGACGAGAGCCGGCCCACGGTCCGCCCGAAGGCCTGGTTCGTCTGGCTGATGTTCCGCTGGGCGTTCAGCGAGGCGACGTTGGTGTTGATGCGCGACATCTGGGGTTCCTCCTTCCGTAGAGTGTCCTGTCGGGGAGCATCCGTGCTCCGTCAGCTGACCGGCCCCCACCGGCCCTCTGCCATGGGGTATCGGCTCGGCGGGGGAAACCTTGAACGCAGGGGTGTGGAGCTCTCCGGAGAAGGAAGAGGGGGATTCAGGGGGAGGCCGTATTCCTTCCTACCTTTGCGGGATGGTCCGGATGTTGCAATCTTGCGAGGCCGATCCAGGACGGGACCACTTGAGGGGGAATGATGACGGTAGTCTGCACGAAGGCTGGCGAGGAGCGGGAAACCCTGGAGGTCCTGGTGGCCGACGACGAGCCCCTGATCCGGGACTCGGTGGCCGAGATCCTCCGCACCCGGGGCCACCGGGTGGAGACGGTGGGATCAGCGGAGGAGGCCCTCTCCAGCGCCCGGGTTCGGATGCCCGATGTGGTCATCGTGGACTGGAGGATGCCCGGGGGCGGCGGGCGGGTGGTAGAAGGGCTCCTGGCTGATGGTGCGTTCCAGGGCCGGATCTTCCTCCTCACCGGGAGCATCACCGGGGACGAGGAGGCCGTGCTCCGGGACGGAGTGGAGCGGATCGGAAAGCCTTTCTCCTACCTCGGGCTCGTGGCCCGGGTGGAGGGACGGGAGGAAGGGTAGGCCTGTCCCGCCTCAGGACCGAAGCACACGTTCCAGCTCCCGGAGCTCGAAGGGTTTCCAGAGGATGGGAAGACCGCTTCGTTCCACCAGGGATTCCACCGCATCGTCGGTGAACCCTCCGGTCATGAAGATGACGCCCTTCCTGAGGTCGTCCCTCCGGGCCTCGATCTCCTGGAAGACCCTGAGCCCCCCTCCTCCGGGGAGATTGACGTCCAGGAGCACCCTCCGGAATTCCACGTCGCGGAGAAGTCGAAGGGCCGAATCCACGTCCTCGGCCTCCTCCGGTCGGAACCCCATCCTGCCCAGGGACCGGCCCAGGATGAGACGCAGGTGAACATGGTCCTCCACCACCAGCACCCGGGAGGAGGAAAGGGATTGGGACTTGGGACGGGGCACCCTGGTACGGGATTCCGGACGCACGAGCTTCATCGGACCGGCTCCATCAGGAAGGTGGGAAGTGGGCCCTGGGGCCAGGGAAGGGGATTCTCCGCTTCCGATGCAGGGAAGCCGGGGGAGGTGGCTTCCAGGAAGGGTAGGACCAGGCTCACCCTTCGGTTCCTGTGGTCCAGGGGGTTACCGGGAACACGGGGCACGCGATCGGCATGCCCCCGGACCTCCACCACCCGGTCTTCGTGGAGTCCGGCCGCCAGTAGGGCCCTTCGGGCGGCGTTCGCCCGATCCATGGAAAGCTCCCAGTTGCTGTAGGCGCCCACCCCGAGGAAGGGCGTGGCGTCGGTATGGCCCTCCACAACCACCTGATGGGGGAGAGCCGCCAACTCCCGGGCGATGACCTGCAGGAAGCCCTGGAGAGCGGGCCGCAGAGTGTGGCCCGAACGGTCGAAGAGCACCTCTTCCGGGCCCAACTCCATCAACTCGATCCTGAGTCCCTCGGCAGAGACGGTCATCTCCACCTGGGCCCCCACCTCCCCCACTCCCGCCTCCAGGAGGCGCAGATCCAGAGAATGGGCCAGTCCCTCCAGGAGCTGCCGCTCCTCCAGGAAGCCGGAGCCGGGGAGGCCGGACCCCGGATCCATCCGGAACAGACCTCCCGCCGTGACGGGGTTCAGGCCCGAGGGCACCTCCTGGCTCACCCCCAGGGGGTTGTTGAAATAGCCCTGCACCAGGTCCCGGGACTCCTGACCCATTCCCATGATCCACATCACCAGGAAGAACGCCATCATGGCGGTGACGAAGTCGGCGTAGGCCACCTTCCACGCACCTCCGTGGTGTCCCTCTGGCTCCCGGGTCCGCTTCCGCACCACGATCACGATCCGACCCTCCCCTCTTGGACTCTTCATCTCCCCTCCTCCGGGGTCACGCGGCCTCTCCAAGGGCGTCCTCCACCCCGGATCCAGGCGTGCGCCTGCGGGTGAAGGCCTCCAACTCGTCGAAGGATGGCCGGCTCTCGGGTTCGATGTTGCGGCGGGCGAACTCCACCGAGGTGATGGGAGGGTCCCCCCGGGCAAAGGAGAGGAGGGCGGTGCGGATACAGGCCAGGTACTGCTCCTCCTCCCGGGCCCGGGAGGACATGGCCCGGGAGATGGGGCCGAAGAGGCCGTACCCCAGGAAGATGCCCAGGAAGGTCCCCACCAGCGCCGCCGCCACGCTCCGGCCCACCACCTCCGGTGCGCCTCCGATCTTCCCCATGGTGACGATCACCCCCAGAACCGCCGCGACAATACCGAAGGCCGGCATGGCGTCGGCCACGTTCCGCATGGCATGGGGCACCGTGTTCGCCTCTTCGTGGTGCCGATCCAGGTCCAGGTCCAGGATCTCGGCCAGGTGATGGTCCTCCACGGCGCCGGTGAGGAGGACCTTCAGGGTGTCGCAGAGGAAGCGGACCGCGAGCCCGTTCTCCGCGAAGCTGGGATAGCGCTGGAAGATCTCGCTGGTCCCGGGATCCTCCACATGGGGCTCGATCCCGGTGAGGCCGTCTTTCCGAGCGACGTAGAAGAGGTCGTAGAGGACCTGGAGGAGCTCCACATATCCCTCACGGCTATACCGTGAGGGCCAGAGGAGGGCCAAGGAGCCCGTCAGCATCCCCCTCACGACGGCGGGGCGCTCCGCCACGAAGACCATCCCCAGTCCGGCGCCGCCGATGATGATGAACTCGCTGATCTGGAGCAGGACGAGAAGGCTTCCCCCATGCATGGTGTAGCCCAGGACCAGGCTGCCGAAGACCACGACGAATCCGATGACGACAAACACGTGGGATCTGCCCCGGGGCTTGAGAGGATGACGTGGACCATTTCCCTTCCGGAGGAATGACTCCACCTTGGTATCGTCCGGGTCCCGCCAAACTGGAGCCCAGCCTCTCCCCCGACCCCTTCCCCCCCAATGGACCGTCCCTCGAGCGACGCGCACTGGCTGGCTCTCAAAGACCGCCTCCTCCGGGAGTTGTGCCACGACCTCAACGGCCGGGCATCCGCTCTCCGGGGGCTGGCCGAACTCCACCTCTCCAGGAGGACCACGGCCCCGGAGCGGAGTGGCCCCGACACGCGAATGCTCCTTCAGGAAGAGGCGGATCGCCTGGAGGAGTTGGCCCGGAACCTGGACCTCCTCACCGCCCGCACCGACCACCCCCCGGAGCTCCTGGATCTTCAGCCCATCCTGGAGCGGGCCATCCAGGCCGTGAGCCTGCTGGAGGGCGTGGGCGGGGAGAGGGTGGACCTGCTCCCTCCCGCCGGGGATCCGCCGCCGGTCCGGGGCGTGCCGGCAGTCCTGGGCCGGATCATCCTGGTGGCCATCGAGGCCTTCCTCTCCTTCCACGGCGATGGGAGGGCCCGCACCACCGTCCAGCTGGGGAGTGGAGGGAGAGGGGCAGAACTCCGCATCCGCCTCGGGTACGGAGAAGGCAGGGGGCGCCCGGGGGAGCCGTCCGGGGAAGGGGTCGGCAGGGAAGGGACCCCTCGACCTCCGGAGCTCCCCCTCACTCCAGATGCCAGGATCCTGACCGAGTGGAAGGCCGGAGGGGAGCTACGCCTCTTCTTCCCCCCGCCCTGAGTCCTGCGACGCACGGGAGACGGAGGAAAACATTCCGAGGCGGGTGCGGAGGGCCTCTTGTTCCTGGGCGGAGACGCTGGCCCGGGCATTCTCCCGTGCGACCCGCTCCACCACCTCCTCCCGGAAGATCCCCACCTCCGCCGGTGCCTCCACCCCCAGCCGCACCACCCCGCCCTCCACCTGGACGACGGTAATCCGGATCCCGCCGTCCAGGACGACGGACTCTCCCGCCCTCCGGGACAGGACCAGCATGTCTTCAGACCCTCAGGAGGGTCTGAAGCATCTCGTCAGCGGCGGAGAGGACCCGGGCGGCGGCGGCGTAGGAGGCCTGGAACTGGATGAGCTTCACCATCTCCTCATCCACGGAGACCCCCGACACCTCCAGGCGGCGGAAGTCCGCCTGCTGGGCCAGGGTCCGATGCACCGCCGCCCCATCCCTGGACTGGCGGATCCGGTTGGCCAGCCCTCCCACCAGCTCGCCGTAATGCTCGCCCAGGCTCTGGCCCAGGCCGGCATCGGTTGCGTCCCGCAGGCCCGCAAGGGCCAGGGCCACCTCATTCCGCCCGGCTTGGTGGGCGTTCTCCGGGGTGCCAGGGTCGCTCCCTGGCCCGGCGGCGATGGCCAGCGCGGACGCCGCCACGGCGTCGGACAACCGGAGGGTGGCGGCGGAGACCGGCAGGGGATCGCCCGCCCCGTCCAGCGGGAGGTGGAAAAAGTCCACCCCCTCGTCCCCCATGGGATTGGTCCCGGTGCGGTGGATGGCGTTCACCGAATCCACCAGGGCCTGCGCCAGGGTGTCCAGGCCCGTTCGGAGCGCCGGAATATCCCGGTTCACCGCTTCCATGGTCCCCCCCACGGCTCCCTGGCCGGCGGATAGGGAGATCCGGGCGTCTCCCACCTGGAGGCGGACCTCACCCCCGAAGAGCACTACACCCACCTCCGGCGGGCGCGGACCGTCCACCAGGGCGATCCCCTCCAGGGTCACCCGCACCGACCCGTCGGCACTGGGGCGGACCTGGATGGGGATGAGGGTAGCAAGCTCGTCCAGGGCCCGGTCCCGGGCGTCCCGGAGATCCGGCGCGGGCATACCGTCCGACTCCGCCGTGACGATGCTCCGGTTCATGGCCGCCAGGTCCCCCACCAGGGCCTGGATCCTTCCGGCCTGCTGGCTGAGGCGCTCCACCCCCTCCTGGCGGAGGCGGTCCACCCCGGCGGCCAGGTCGTTCAACCGCTCGGTGAGCCCCAGGGCCTCCTGACGGAGGGTCCCCCGGGCGGCAGCGCTCTCCGGCGAGGTGGCCAGATCGCTCCACGCCGAGAAAAAGCGGTCCAGGACCGCCGAGACCCCCTCGGGCCCGGGCTCCCCCAGGAGGGATTCCACCCGATGCAGGAGCTCGCCATGGCTCCGGAACCCCTCGGAGCGGGAGGACTCCCCACGGAAGCCGGCGTCCAGGAGGATGTCCCGGGAACGGTCCACTCCGTTCACGTCCACACCTCCCCCGAACCGTCCCTCCGTCATCCGGACCCCCGGAGCGGCTTCCAAGCGGAGATGCTGTCGGGAATAGCCCTCGGTGCCGGCGTTGGCGACGTTCTGTCCCGTCACGGCAATGGCCGCCTGGCTCGCCCTGAGGGCGCTGGCGGCAATGGAGAAGATCCCTCCGATGGAAGACATGGTCAAACCTGCCTGTTTAGGTGTCGTCCCCCGTCCAGGGATCGTCCGGGAACGGTGGATTCCGCGTACCGGGAGGCTACCCGGTGAGGCGTCTCTCCCAGGAGGGCCCGGACTCCCCGGTCGGTCGACCGGGACGCCTCTTCAAGGAGCCTGCGGTTGATGGCCAGCGCCAGGGACACCCGTTGGGCCGTCCCCTGGAGGCGCTGCCGGGCCTCCAGGAACTCCGGTGTGGGACGGAGCCCGGTGGTTTCCAGCTGGGCCAGGGGAAGCCGGGGATCCCCGGTGCCCAGCTCCAGGAGGGTCTCCCGCCGACGCCGGGCTGCCGCCAGGGTCCGGAGGATCTTCCGGGCGGCGTGGGTCCCGTCCTCGAGGGCCTCCAGGTCGTCGCAGCGTACCGCCTCACGCTGCTCCAGCAGGACCGTCTCGAGGCGCTCCAGGAGCAAGCATTCCCCCGTGACGGACTCGACCATCTGCCCCGCCCACTCCCTGGAATCCTCCTGGCGAAGGGAGGGAGCGGTCTCGAGGGCCGGCATCCCCGCATTCATTCCGGCGCCTCCGGGGGGAGTCCGGCGGACTCCGAAAGGGAACGAGCCACGGCCTGACCCAGGCCGTACCCGCCCCCAAGGGAAAACCGATCCGCCACCTCCCGCTCCATCAGGGACCAGAAGACCTCCGCCGCCCCGTCGGCTCCCGGGGACTCCTGGGGCACCGTTTCCCGCATGACCCGGAAGAGGGTGGCCACGAACTCCGACTCCAGGAGGGAGGAGGAGTCCCGGAGACGCTCCACTTCCCGGGCCCCGGGATCCATCCCCCGGAGGGGATCCAGTCCGGCGCCCACGGCATCTCCCGCCCTCATCGGACCACCACCTCGGCCTGGAGGGCACCCACGTCCCGGAGTCCCCGGAGGATGGCGGAGATTTCCCGGGCCGAGGCGCCCACCGCGTGGAGGGCCGCAGCCACATCCTGCACCGATACTCCCCCGGGGAGCCGAAGCTCTCCCGGAGCGGCGGGCTGGCCGGCGTCCTCCTCCTCCACTGCCGTCCCCTGGATGGCCAGGGTCATCCCCCCGTGGCTCACCACCGCCTCCCCCACCCTTATCCCGCCTCCCGCCACCACGGTCCCATCCCGGGAATCCACCAGGATGGTGGGTCGCCGAGCCACGGTGACCGCCACCCCCTGGAGGGCCGTGAGGGAGGGCGCATCGCCTCCGGTCCGGACCCGGACGCTCCCCGGGTCCTCCACCTCTGCGGCCCCCTCGCCAAAGGCGCCGTTCAGGGCCTCGGCGATCTGCTCCGCCGCGCCAAGGTCCGGTTCCTTCAGGAGAAGTCGGGTCACGTCGGAAGTGCCGTTCCGGGAAGCGAGTCGCTCCATGACTCCCCCATCGGGGATCTGGGCGGAGGTCCTACCCTGGTATCGGCCGGCATACCGTCGGTCTTCAGCGCCGGCCAGGACGAGGGGCCCCTGGGCCGCCGCCAGGGCCGGCTCTCCCACGTCGGCTACCAGCGGTGTCATCCAGAGCACGCCGCCATCCAGGGATGTGGCGTCGCCCAGGGACGACACCTGCACGGTGAAGCGCCCTCCCGGTCGGAGCCAGGGCGAGGCCTCCGCCGTCACGAGGACTGCGGCCACGTTCCGGGTGCGGAGGACCTCTTCCGGCACCTCGATCTCGAAGCGGCGAAGGAGGTTGGCCACGGACTGCACCGTGAAGGTGCCGCCATGGCTCGTCCCCAGGGCCCGGTCCCCGCTCCCGTTGAGCCCCACCACCAGGCCATAGCCCATGAGGCGGAGGGGGACATCCGATTCGAGCTGCGTGAGGTCTCGCACCGTGACCTCCTGTGCCCGGAGGGCGGAGGCCGTGAGGAGGGCCGTTACCAGCACCAGGAAGGCCAGCAGGAAGATCGTGGCCAAGCCGGGTGCCCGATCCGTCGCTTCCCGAATGTGGCCCCTCATGGCCAGAGCCACCCAAGGAGGCGTCCCCAGATCCCACGGACCCGTCCCATGTCGCCGGACGACCCGTAACGGATGTCGGCATCCGCGATACGCCATGACTCCACCGTGTTCTGCCCCGAGACGTCGGCGGCGCGCACCCACCCGGAGAGGGCGATCACCTGCTCGTGGTTGTCGATCCGGACCCGTTTCTCCCCCTCCACTCGCACCAGGCCGCCGGGGGCGGCCTCCACCACCCGGGTCGAAACCTCGGTGGCGAACCGCTCCCGGCGGGCGGATTCCCCGCGGGTGCGGTCCGTTAGGTCCGCCCGACTCCGGCCCCCGGCGTTGATACCCTGTCCATCCATCCCACCCTGGAGGACCAGATCCCGGTTTCGGTTCTGGACCCGGACATCCACCCGGTTCGCGGTGGCCAGGGTGGACTCGTCCACCAGGACCGTGACCAGGTCCCCCACCTGCAGCGGGTGGCGGTCCGAGGTCCAGCTTCGCCGACCCTCGAGCTCCTGGGCGTGGAGGGTCCACGGCCCCATGGCCAGGAGAAGTAGGATCAGCCCCCAGACGATCACGCCGCCCCCGTTTCCCATCCGACGTTCATCTCGCATCGTCCTCCCTCCTGTCCGTTCCGTGCTCGATCTCCACGACTCCTCCGTTCCCCAGTCGACCCACCACCATCCGCCCCGTGGGGAGGCGCACACGAATCCGGTCATGCATCGCTCCGGCATTCCTCGCTTCCCCCACGAGGAGGAGGGTCACCGCTCCCCGTCGTACCCGCACTTCCACCGGTTCCCCGGGGCGCACCAGTTCCGGCGGCGCGGCCAGGGGCCGGCGGACCTCCTCTCCCTCCCGGATCCCGCGACGGGTCACCCACCCCGGTTCCGGCGCCTCCCCCCGTTCCGAAGGTGGTCCCCAGCGCACCACCGTCTCCCGCTGGAGGTCTTCCTCCGCGAGGACATGACCCCGGAGCAGCTCCCTCGCGGCCGTCCACCGCTCCGTCACAACTCCGGCCCGGAAACTCCAGCGCTCCAGCCCGACCTCGCCGGTCACGTCCACGATCCAGGCACCACCGGCTCCGGATCCAACGAGCTCCACATGGAGGGGCGCCCCGGAGTCCCCGGCTCGCCCGGCCCCCCATTCCAGAACCAGATGGGCGGCGTCCACGCTCCACCGCCGGGCCACCTCCGACTCCACGGCGGCCACCACGGCGGCAGGGGGATCACCCAGTGCGGGAGGCTGGGTCCGAGTCGCCCCCGGCTCCTCCCCCGGCACCTCCAGGGCGAGGACCGGGTCCGGGTGGGCCAGGCTGGGGAGGGCCAGGACAAATAGGGCGGAAATGGGAGTGAGCAGGGCCCGGAGTCTCTTCCAGGACTCCGTCCGGCGCCTCCGCAGATCAACCGCCGCCGCCGAGGGGTTCGTCATCGGATCAGGTTGTTGGCCATCTCGCCCATCTGCTCGGCGGTCTTGATAGCCTTGGAATTGATCTCGTAGGCGCGGAGGGCGGTGATCATCTCCACCATCTCCTGCACCACCTCCACGTTGCTCCCCTCCAGCGCCCCCTGGAGCAGACGGCCGAAGCCTTCCTCCTGGGGATAGCCGGTGAGGGGGTGCCCCGAGGCTCCGGTCTCCGCGAAGAGGTTTTCCCCCAGGGCCCGCAGGCCGGTGGGGTTGGTGAACCGGGCCAGTTCGATCCGGCCCAGCTCCACCGGGTCCACCTGATAGGGAAGCACCGCCGAGACGACACCGTTCCGGGACACCACCACCTCGGAAGCGTCCACGGGGATCACCACGTCGGGTAGGACCGGATAGCCCCCCTGCGTGACCAGGACGCCCCGGTCCGAGATGGTGAGGCTGCCATCCCGTGTGTAGGCGATCTCCCCCACCGGCGTCTGCACCTGGAGGAATCCATCCCCCTCGATGGCCAGATCCAGGGGGCGGCCAGTGGGCTGGAGGGGCCCCTGGCCATCCACCCGCTGGACGGCGGAGAGCCGGGTTCCCCGTCCCACCTGGACCGCCGGCAAAAGATCTGCGCCTCCTTCCCCCACGGGCTGGGCCTCCCTCACGGTCTGGTAGAGGAGGTCCTCGAAGTTGGCCCGGGACCGCTTGAAGGCGGTGGTGTTCACGTTGGCCAGGTTGTTGGAGATGACCTCC
>REED01000118.1 GCA_007695225.1 Gemmatimonadales bacterium | reverse complement strand
CGGGTCTACCTGGGAGGGGGGGCGGGAGTAGGGGAGGGGAGTCCGGCCGGGGTCGGGGAGGGGGACGGGGGGTGGCCCGCCGCCGCAAGTGCCCTGGAAGCCGCCTTCGAGGGGGGGGACTATGGGGAGATCCTCCCCCGCCTCCACGGGTGGCTGGGGACTCACCCCCGGGAGGTCGCCCGGTTGATCCGGGTCCACGGGCGCCAGGCCCGGGTTCGGGCCGGCCTCGTCCGATCCCTCCCCGGAGCGGCTCTCCTGGAGCTGGTCTCGATTCTGGAGCCAGGGGCGGTGGGTGCCGTGGCCGAGACGCTCCGAGCCCCGGAGACGGTCCTCTCCCCTCTCGTTCCGAAGGGCCCATCGGGGAAAGGCCGCCGGGCCGAAGAGGCCTTCAGGGAGTTCCTCTGGGATCAGACCTTCGCCCATCTCCTCCTGGACCGGGAGGAGGGATTCCACCGGGAGGAGTACCTGCGTGCCCTGGAGGTGAGGGCGCGGGGGTACTACCTGAGGGGATGGCGGGAGGGCGGGCGGGACGCCGACGCCTTCATCCCACCCCTGGAGTTGGAGAACAGGGAAGCGGATGGGGAGGGGGGCCGGGGGGCGAAGCTCCAGGGGGCGCGGCGGGGGTACGAACTCCGGGAGCTCGTTCTCTCCGCACTGGGCACCCCGGGACCTCGATCACCAGGGATCCCCCCCATCCCCCGTTCGCTTCGGGAGCCACTCCAGGAGCTGGGTCGGGAATACCCGGACCACCTCCTCTGGCTCCTGGATCAGCTCCGCTCCCTTTCCGGGCCCTCCGGTGGTGGGCCCTCCGGGGGGCTATCCGCCCTCCTCCACCGCCCGGTGGACGAGGTGCGGGCGTTCGTGGGCCTCCTCCTGGATCCCGGGCTCCAGCCGGGAGGGTCGGCCCGCGGGGAGTTGAAGGTGGCGATCGGGGAGGTAGCCCGAGGTCTCTCCGATCCCCGTGGCTTCCTGGTCGCCACTGCGGAAGCATTGCTCTCGGGGAGCGCCATCGACCTGGAGGAGCTCAGGGAGGGGAGTCTGCCACGGTCCGGGGCACCGGAGGGGGAGGAGGTACGGGAGCGACCCGCAGGGGCGGAGCCCCCCACGGCCCCTGTCCCCGTCCCCGCCCTCGCCCCTTCCACCGCCCAGACTCCCGCTCCCACATCCGCCCCGACTTCCGCCTTGGACCTTCCCTCCGCGGATGCGCTGGACGTGCTTCGCTCCCTGGCCGGCGGTGGACGGCCGGCGCCTGCGGCGCTCCGAGCCGCTGTGGAGGAGGGACTGGAGAGGGACCCTGCGGGCCTTGGCCCCCTCCTGGAGGAGGCCTTGGGTAGGTGGGAGGGGGTGGCGTGGCTGGTGGAGTCCCTCCCCGGCTCCCTCATGGCCCGGGTCTTCCTCCTCCTCCGCCCTGGCCTCTTCCCTGAGTTCCATCGTGCATCGGACCTGATGGTGGCGGCCGCCGCCGGAGAGGGAGGAGCGGGCGAGCGGGCCCTCCTGGAGAGAGCCCGTTGGATCTCCATGGCTCGATACCTTGTGGAGGAGGGGGCCTCTCCGGAGCTCACCCCGTTTTCCCTCGCCCTCCTCGAGGCGCTCTCCCGGACCGGGGAGGGCGGACTCCGCACCGACCTTCTTTCGGCCAGGATCCGGTCCCGCCTGGATCAGATCGCCGGCCCCGGGGACAGAGGCCTGGCCACCCGGCTCCGGTCCGCCCTCTCCCCGTCTCCCTCCCCACCCTCCCCGGGCCCGCAGTCGGACGAGGTCCCCCTGGCCTGGACGCTGGATGGGGAGACCGTCATCTCCAACGCCGGGGCGGTACTGGTGGCCCCTTTCCTCCCCCGCCTCTTTGCCACCCTCGGTCTCACCGAGCAGGGGGTCTTTCGCGATCTGGAGGCAGCCTGCCGGGGGGCACATCTCATCCAGTACCTGGTGGAGGGGCGGGGGGACCGGCCTGAGTACCTCCTCCCCCTGAACCGGATCCTGTGCGGGATCCCGGAGGATGAGCCGCTCCCAAGGCGGATCGAGATCTCCTCCGTCGAAGCCGAGACCATCCAGGGGATGCTCAGCGCCATCATCGAGCAGTGGGGCGCGCTGGGTCGCACTTCCGTCCCCGGCCTCCAGGAATCCTTCCTCCAGCGCCGGGGGACCCTCCGAGCCGAAGATGAGCGCTGGCGGCTTCATGTCGAGGGGAAGGCCTTCGACATGCTCCTGGACCGGCTCCCCTGGAGCTACGCCATCGTCCGCTTCCGCTGGATGCCCTTCCCCCTCCATGTGGAGTGGCGCTGATGCAGATCGTGCCCTCGGATCCGACGCCCCCCACGCCAAGCGGGGCCACCCCTGGAGACGAGATCTCCTGCAACGCACGCGTCCTCCAGGGGGAGGTCGAGTGGTTCGGGGAGGTCCTTGATGCCCGCCTGGAGCTTCACTTCCAGCAGCCCTCGAAGGTCTCGGACATCCGGGAGATCCCTCCCCCCGACCTCAGTTCCGACCCGTCTCATTACGCCGAGCTCGTCCGGGAGCAGGCGATGGGGTTCGAGGAGCGGCTCGTCTTCATCCTTGCCCTCCTCCCCCACATCCGCCCTCAGGCCCTGGATACCCTCTTCATCCGGAACCAGAACCTGGACCGGGGCTTCACCGAGTTCGGTGGTCGGCGAGGGAGCTCCCACGGGGGGTTCCTCCCGACGGTGGAGACGGCGGCCTTCCTCCTGGCCGGTGAAGAGCTGGACCGGCGCTTCCGCATCACCTCCTTCTTCGAGCGGGACCACCCCCTCATCCGGGGTGAACTCCTTCGGGTGGACATCCCGGGGGCAGGGGAGCCCTTCTTCAGCGCGGCGCTGGGGGTGACCACCGAAGCGCTGAACCGGGTGACCTCCGGGGCCACCCACAAGCCGGACTACAGCATCTCCTTCCCGGCGAAGCTCATCACCACCCGCCTGGAGTGGGACGAGCTGGTCCTTGCCCCCGAGGTGCTGGAGGAGATCCAGGGTGTGAACGGGTGGCTCAAGCACTCCAGAACCATCCTCGGCGACTGGGGACTGGGACGCGCCCTCAAGCCTGGATTCCGATGCCTCTTCTGGGGTCCTCCCGGGACGGGGAAGACCCTCACGGCCACCCTCATTGGCCAGACCATCGGATCCGAGGTCTACCGGATCGATCTCTCCATGGTGGTCTCGAAGTACATCGGGGAGACGGAGAAGAACCTGGCCAGCATCTTCGACCAGGCCCAGAACAAGCGTTGGATTCTCTTCTTCGACGAGGCCGATGCCCTCTTCGGGACGCGCACGCAGACCACCAACTCCAACGACCGCCACGCGAACCAGGAAATCGCCTACCTCCTGCAGCGGGTCGAGGACTTTCCCGGCCTCGTGATCCTGGCCACCAACCTGCGGGCAAACATCGACGAGGCCTTCGCCCGCCGCTTCCAGTCCATCGTCTACTTCCCCATGCCGGACCGGGATCTCCGGCTCCGGCTCTGGAAGGGACTGGAGGGGTCGGGTTGTCGATTCCAGGAGGATGTCGACCTGGAGGTCATCGCCGAGCGTTACGAGCTGTCAGGCGGAGCGATCCTGAACGTGGTCCGGCACGGGGCCATCCGTGCCCTGGACCGGGGAGATCCTGCCATCGGGGTCTCGGACCTCGTGGACGGGATCAGGAAGGAACTCAGGAAGGAAGGAAGGACCCCCTAGTCGTGAGGTACCACCGAGTGAACCACTTCAGGATGATAGAGAGGGTCCTCGCCGGGAGCCGTCGCGCCGCACTCCTCCTGGCGCCCCTGGCGTTGCTCTCGGCAGGGCCCCTCGCCGCGCAGAGCTGTGGGGATCTGAACGTGGCCGTGCTTCGGGCGCTCCTCCCCGCTCCTGCCGCCGTGGAGGCGCTCCAGGAGGTCCTCGTCGAGGCGTACCCCGATTCTCCCCAGGCGAGCGCAGGGCGGGACTCCTTCGTGGACGGGCTCGTAGGTCCCCGTACAGCTGGGCTCGCGGCCCGCTTGTGCCGGGAGCTGGGGCTCGAAGGGGAGGGGAGCGCGAGCACGGCCATCCAGCAGGGAGCCGCTGCCTTCCGGCGGGTCATCGCGAGCCATCCCGATTGGCGGAGCCATGTGGTATCCCCGGGCTTCCTGGCCTGGGCGGCAGAGCTCCCTGCGGGGCCCTACACCCCCTACTACCGGATCCCGCAGGGGGGGGCGGTCGCTCCCACCTCTGCGCTCCTCCTGGATGCTTACTTCTCCTCCACCGGCCTCCGACGGGCGGGAGGGGGGGTCTTCGAGATCACGGACGAGGCGCTGGCCGCCCTGGCCTCCCCCCCCGAGACCAGCCGCTTCCAGGTCACGGAGCTCTCCCTCTCCCGCCTCATCGCCCTGGGGGCCTCCCCTGATCTGGTGAACGCGGTCCGAGCCCTCCGGGATCTCCCCCAGGCGACGGACGCGGATGCGCAGGCCCAGCTCCAGGAAGTACTGGACACCTTCGAGGAGACCCGTCCCTGGGAGTTCGAAGTCATCTCCTTGGAGCGCTACCGGGCTCTGGTGGAGATCGAAGAGATCCGTCCGGACCCCGCCCTTCAGGGAGAGGCTGTCCCGGAGGCAGTCCTGGCAGGGCTGGAGAAGCTTCGGGGGATCCGTTTTCCCAATGCACGCCTCTTCCAGGAGGCGCTTCGGGTAGAGGCGAGGGTGGGGGCATCCAGGCCCGCACTCCGGCAGAGGATCATGACGGCCGCCCGCCTCCCGGTCGATGGGGGGGTGGACCCTTCGGTTTCCGTGAAGCCCATCCGGTGGGAGGCGATCTGCGGGTGCGGCACCTTCGTGAAGGACTCCGACGCCTACCCCCTCTACCTCTATGGACTCTTCCCCTTCTGGGATGCGCCCCAGGAGGGGGACTCGGGGGAGCGGGACCTCGAGCCGGTGAACTTCAGCATGCTCACCCGGGTCGGGTACTACGGGCTCACCTTCGATGCCCAGGGGTCGATTTCCGACCCCCTCCACTGGCGCAGGGGGCGCCGCGCCGGGGATTCCGGCTTCCTCCGACGCTCGGACTTCTCCCACTTCTCATCCACGGCCCACCGATTCAAGACCGAACTGGACCTGGTGGTGACCAATGGGGATTGGCGGGAGTGGCTCCCTCTCCCGGGTGGGAGCGCCGAGGACACCCTGGCCACTCGGGATCGGAACCGTCAGGCGGTCCACCGGCTGGGGGAGAACGCACTTTCCCTGGTCACCGAACCCATCCCCGGGATCCTGAACCGCCTCAAGCCCATCGTGGCCTTCGGCCAGAGCCCCCGCCCAACCCTGGGGGACGGACTCACCCTCGATTTCGACTTCACAGGCCTCCCCCCCGGAGATCAGGCGTTCCTCCTGGCGCTCATGCGGGACGAGTTCCTCCCCGGCCTCGAGAAGGAGATCAGGGCGCTGCAGGAGCCCGGGCGCCTCTTCGACCAGAGCAAGAAGTACTTCCTGAACCTGGTGATTCCCGGGTACTGCCTCTCGGAGGCGTGGGAGGGGATGGGGCGGGAGGACTGTGTCTTCTACTCGCCCGGCGCCCTCGGGGAGTTGGCCCCCTACTTCGACCTCATCCTGGTGGACTTCACGAAGGAGCCCCCCACCCCGGGTGCCTGGGCGCGAACCCCCTCCCCCCTGGCCCAGATGCGGGGGCTTCAGGGGGCGATGGACCGCCTTCCCCTGGCCACCCAGGTGGCGATCCGGGACAAGGTCCTTCCCACCCTCATCACCGGGGGGGACGATTCAACCCTGCAGCGGCTCGAGCCTGCGGTGGAGTACGGGGCATGGAACTACAGCGGAACCGGTCTCTGGTCGGTTCCTGTCGCACCGGAGGTGAACACCCTCCTGGACTCGGCCCTGGCCCTTGAGGCGCCAAGCCTCGGGGGACCGAGGTTCTGGCGGGCCATGGAAGCCCAGTTCGGGGATGTGGGATTGGAAGACCGGATCTGCGGCTTCGTCTGCCCCAATCGCTGGCTCCTCCGTGCCCTGGTGGTCCTGGCCTTCCTGGCCCTCTTCTGTGTCTGGCTTGCGTCCCTCTGGTGGTTCCATCTGCGGAGGCTCTACAGCACTCCCTACGCCCCCATCGCTGCCCTCCTTCTGGGGCTCTTCCTCATGACAACCCTCTGGTGTGACCCCTTCTGGAGCGAGCGGCGTCCCACCATCCTCCTGGTCTCCTTCGGGGGGCTCCTGGGGTACTTCGTGTACTCCTTCTATGAGAAGCGAAGGGAGAGGGAGTACCCGTAGGCGTCAGCCCGGAGGTGCCGGATGTGCTTGGGGTGCCGGGGATGGCGAGGGAGCGGCGCCTCACGCCACGCGGTTTGCAGCCGAAGGGTCGGCCCCCTACGATGACCATGCTGCGTGGGAGGCCGTGTCGCCTTTCCGGATTCACGTCACCATCGAGGACACTCCACCTGGCGCCGGCACGCCTGGTGAGGGTGCCATGTGGATCGCCATCGGCGTCCAGGGAGTGAAGCCATGCCTCCGGCTCGGCAGAAAGCGGCCGTCAGAAGAGGGGAAGAGGCGCGTGCAGGCGCCCAGGCCGACCGCAACGCCACCCACCCCAGCGGGCGAGTGGCCATCGACCACCGTCCCTCCACCCTGGCGCAACTCCAGCGCGCCGAGGCCGTGGCTTCGAGCCCGAGGCAGCTCGCGCAGATGCGAACGGTGGCTGCCGTCCAGCGGCAGCCACGGGCCCTCGTGCGGCGCCAGCCCCTTCAGCGGATGGGCGCCCCTCAGCAGAAGGGCGTAGGGCCGTGTACCGGAGTGGTCCAGCGCGTGGGCACGGTCCAGCGTGTCTCCGTCGCCGACGTCCATGCACTGCGCGACGACCTTCTGAGGCTTTGCCACGCCGGGGGGGCGATCGCGTGGGACCTCTACCGGGCGCAGTTGCAGATCATGGTGGACAACACGAACGCGGCGCAGGAACGGATGAGCGCCTACGGTCCGGGTACCGGGAACGTCTCCGAGGCGGCCGAGCGTCGGGCCCAGGCCGTCACAGCCTTTCGGGCCCTTGCCCTCCAGGTGCGGACACACGCGAAGAATCGCATCTCCGATCCGGACCAGGCCGCCGCCGCCCTGGAAGAGCTTGGGGAGAGTGTCCGTGTCCAGATGTCCGAGATCGCCGAGCGGGCGTTCCGACTCGGCGTGAAGGCCGAGGAGGAAAAGGGTCACATCATCGCGGCCCGGCACGCCTTCCGCGCGGCGGACCGCGCCGAGATCGCCGCGGGCGAGCGGCCTTCGGTGAGCAGTGCGGAGGTGCGAAGAGGCGGGGGGAGACGGAGCGCTCAGGAGATATTGGCCGATGACGTCTACGGCACCGGGATCGACACTGTCGCGAACACGGTAGTCGGGGGGACGGTCGGCAGCATCGCCGGTGGGTTCGGTGCGGTGGCCAGTGAAGGAACCCTTGCCTTCAACGTAGGCTTCGGTACGGGGGCGGTGTTCGGACCCCTCGCGACCATGTGCAGCGCTATCGACCTCGGGCTGAACCTCAGGAGTGCCGTGACCACCGCCGGGCGCCGGAAGCAGATGACCGAGTTGGCCAGCACGCTCACCGGCGCTCAGGGACACGAGGTGGCGGCCTATGCTGCGGAGCAGAAACAGCGGAAGCTGGAACGCCGGGTCGCGATGAGCGTGGGTGCCGGTATCGGGCTCGCGGCGGGGATCGCTGCCTGTGTGGCCCTTGGGGTCGCGACGTTCGGGGTCGGGGCACTGGTCATGGGTGTGATCGCTGCAGCCATCGGCCTCGGTTTCCTGATCTATAAGATCGCACGCAAGTCAAAGTGGGCTCAGACGAAGAAGATGGAGCACCTTGCCAGACACCTTTCGAGTGCGGCTCAGGACTCGGAAGACCCGGAAGCGCAGCAACTCGCGCTGGGACAGATTGGGAGGCTTGGCGTCGGGGACCCGAGCGACTACCGGGCCATCGCGACCAGGCTTGGCGAGGTCGGTATGTCCCGTCGTGCGATGACGGCGGAGTGGCTCGTCCTTCTGCTCACCAGCGGTACGCGCTCCGAGCGCCGCGATGCGGGGCTGATCCTGGAAGGACTCAAGCTCGAACCCGAAAAGCTGAGGGGACTGGTGGAGGCCGGCAATGGCCAGAGCGCCACGGACAAGGTCATGGGCAAGCTGGCGAGCTGGTGACGGGTTCGACATTGCCTCGGCCCGGTTGAACCGACAGGACCGAACCTGGCGAAGCTGACTCTCGCCTGGCAGATCGCGTCCATCGTATTGGCGGTGTGGCGAAGCGGGGAGGTCCACGGCGCGAAGGTCCTCCAGACCCCACCCGGGGGGTGCCCCCGGGCGCAGGGCGAGCTACCATATTCCACCCGCCCCTCCCGGTCCTTCCGCCAGGCCTCCCCCCATGGATTCCCTCAAGGGTCAGCTCCTCATCTCCAGCGCCGGACTCCACGATCCCAACTTCCGCCACACGGTGACCCTGGTGGGGGAGCATAACCATGACGGAGCGCTGGGGGTGGTGCTGAACCGACCCCTGGGGCTCACGGTGGAGGAGGGGGTCCCCGAGCTGGCGTCGCTGGTGGGTGGGGACGAGATCCTCTTCCAGGGGGGCCCGGTGCAGCCCACCAGCCCCGTGCTGGTGGCGGAGTTCACCCATCCGGAGCTGGCGGACCTCCCCGTCTTCGGGAAGGTGGGCTTCCTCATCGGTGATGTCTCCCCCGAGGTCCGCCCCGGGATCGTCCGGGCCCGTCTCTTCGCCGGCTACTCGGGCTGGGGCCCGGGACAGCTGGAGGCCGAGATGGAGGAGGGGTCGTGGATCCTGGATCCCGCCCGGGAGGAGGATGTATTCACCGAGGCCCCGGATCTTCTCTGGAGCCGCGTCCTTCGGCGGAAGGGGCCCGAGTTCGAGCGGATGAGCCGCGTCCCCTTTGACCCGCGCATGAACTGACCCGCGCATGAGCTGACGACCCCCGCATGAACTGAGAGCGGAGGTCGAGAGGGGTCCGGTGCCCTTCCCCCGTGGCGGCCCTCGGCCGGCGCCTACCGGCTCACCGCCTCCCCGTTGACCCGCTGCCACTGCCCGTACCAGTCCGCCATGTAGAGGATGGTGCGGATGGCGTTGGAGGGGCGCGTCCCCGTTCCGTGGTACTCGTCGTGGAAGCGGAGCATGCGGACCGGGACCCCCAACACCTTCAGGGCGGCGAAGTACTCCTCGGTCTGGGGCATGGGGGTCCGGAGGTCCATCTCCCCGGTCATGAGGAGGGTGGGGGTGGTAACGTTCCCCACGTACATGATGGGGGACTGCTCGAGCCAGCGGGTGGGATCCTCCCAGAAGGGCTCGTGGAAGAAGCTCAGGGTGAAGAAGGGGATGTCGGTCTGGCCGAACATGCTGATCCAGTTCGTCACCGGGCAGCGCACGGCGGCCGCTGCGAAGCGGTCGGTGTGGCCGATGGCCCAGCTGGAGAGGACCCCGCCCCCGGAGCACCCCCCCACGTACTTCCGGGTGACGTCCACCCACCCCCTGCCCACAATCTCGTCCACGGTGGCCATGAGGTCCTCGTGGTCCACGCCGGGGTAACGGAAGTTGATCCCCCGGGCGAAGTCCTCACCATAGCTGGTGGAGCCCCGGGGATTCGTGTAGAGGACCAGGTAGCCCATGGCTGCCCAGGCCTGGTAGTTGAAGTTGAAGGCCACCGTGTAGTCGGCGAAGGGCCCTCCATGGATCTCCATGAGGAGGGGGTACTGTCGGGAGGGATCGAAGTCCGGAGGCTTCACCACCCACCCGTGGACCTCGGTCCCGTCGGCGGAGGTGGTCCAGAACTCCTCCACCTCCCCCAGGCGGACGGACTCCAGGAGGGTCTGGTTCACCCGGGTGAGTTGGTCCACCCCGGCCCCCTCCCGGAGGGGGAAGCGCACCACGTCCGGGGGCGCCTGGGGCCCGGTGAGGATCCCCACTCCGAAGGCGTCCCGCCCCGGAGACATGGAGGAGAGGGAGACCAGGTGGTTCCCGGAGGTCACCTCCCGGATCGCCCCGGTAAGGGGGATGTAGCGGATGTTCCGGGTCCCGTGGTGCGTCACCGCGGCGTAGAGCCCCGCGCCGTCCGGGGCCCAGATCACGTCGGTCACCAGCCGGTCCAGCTCCTCCGTCAGGTTCCGCTTCCCCGTCCCGTCCAGCCCGATGAGGTGGAGGTAGGGCTGGGAGTAGGTGTCGGGCTGGTCCGGGTACCCCAGGAAGGCCACCTGCCGCCCGTCCGGGGAGACCACCGGGTTCGTCCAGAAGCCGGCCGCCTGGGTGACCTGGCGGATCTCCCCCGTCTCCCGGTCCAGGGCGTAGAGGTGGGAGGCCCGGTACACCGAGTCCCAGTCTCCCATCCACCCGTCGAAGACGAGGGTCCCGCCGTCCGGGGTGAAGGAGAAGTTCACCGCGCCCACCAGCCCGTCGAAGCGGGAGCCCACGTTCCACTCCCCCTGGGTGAGTTGTCGGGCCGTCCCCCCCTCGGCGGGCACCTGGAAGAGGTGCATGAACCCCCGGCGCATGAAACCGGCGAAGTCCTGACGGTAGTGGAGGTCGTCCACGACCCGGGGGGCCTCCGTCCAACTGGCCCCATCTGGGGGGGAGGGCATGGAGATGTCCCAGCGGGTGGGGTCCGGGACGATGGAGCCGAAGACGATGTGCCGCCCATCGGGGGTCCATCGGGGGTCCCGGGGGGCCTGCTCCATCCGGGTCACCTGGCTCGCGGCTCCCTCGGCGTCCATCCACCGGACGAAGACCTGGTTCGTCCCCTGGTGCCCCTCCGCCAGATAGAGGATCCGGGTCCCGTCGGGGGACCACCGGGGGGAGCTGCCCCGGGTGAGGAGGCGCTGGCGGGAGCCGTCGGCGTCCATGACCCAGAGGGCCGTCTCCCACCGGTCCTCCCGGGTGTTCACCCAGCGGCGGGTGTAGACGATCTGCCGGCCGTCGGGGGAGACCTGGGGGTCCGCCACCGTCTCGTACCGGAGGAGATCCGCCGCGGTGAG
>REED01000166.1 GCA_007695225.1 Gemmatimonadales bacterium | reverse complement strand
CCTTCGTGCCCCTCTCCGGCGCCGCGGTGTGCGGGAACATGAAGCTGAACACCCTTTCGAAGCTGGCCTGGTCCCTGGATCACGAGAAGCACGAGATCCTTCTGGATGAGGGGATCCGCTCCCGGGCGGAACGTTCACTGCAGCGGATGCTGGAGCTTTCCGGTGGATGGACTGCGCCTTCGGAAGAGGAGGAAGAGTTGGAGCTTGCTGGGGTGCGGCCCAAGGGGTGCGGCTGCGGATGAGCGAGGCTCTCCCCACCACTCGGCTCCGGATCCGTCGCTTCACCGGCGGCCCCTTCCAGGAGAATGGATACCTCCTGGAGTGTCTCTCCACCGGAAAGGCCGCCGTGGTGGATCCGGGGCACGCGGCGGACCGGATGGCTGCCGCCATTCAGGAAGAGGGGCTCGAAGTGGAAGCCATCTACCTGACCCACGCCCATCTGGACCATGTGGAGGGGATCCCGGACATCCGGAGGGTCACCGACGCCCCGATTTTCCTCCACCCGGCTGACCAGTTCCTCTATGACCGGGCCGCAGCCCAGGCCCAGGCCTTCGGCTATCAACTGAAGGGAGAGCTTCCCGCCGTGGATCGAGAGATCCAGCCGGGCACCTCCCTTCCGGTGGGCGAGGTGGCCCTGGAGGTGCGTTTCGCCCCCGGCCACGCCCCCGGCCACGTGATTTTCCATGTTCCAGAGGACGAGGTGGCACTGGTGGGGGATGTGGTCTTCCATCGTTCCATCGGGCGTACCGACCTGCCGGGGGGGGATTTCCAGGAGCTCCTCCAATCCATCCGTGAGCAGGTGCTCACCCTTCCGGGGAGCACACGTCTCCTTACGGGCCACGGACCCGATACCACTGTGGACGAGGAGCGGATGGGAAATCCCTTCCTCATCCCCCAGACCCGGGGAGACGAGGGCCACTTCGCGTGACCCCCTCGCCGGCGGATCCGGTCCCGCCCCCTCTTCACGCCGCCGTCTTCGCCTCCGGCGACGGCTCCAATTTCCAGGCCCTCCTCGATCACGCGGCCCTGGATCATGCCACCTTCGGTGGAACGAGAGACTCCGAAGGAGCGGGTTCTCCCTGGCGATGCAGCCTTCTCGTCTCCGACCGACCCGACGCCGGTGCTCTGGCCCGGGCCGAACGGGCGGGGATCCCGATCCGGGTTATCCCCGTGGCCCAGCGGGATTCCCAGGAGGTGGCCGAGGAGATCCTGGCAGCCCTCCAATCTGCCGGCATCCGGCTCCTCCTCCTGGCGGGGTATGTTCGACTCATCCCCCCTCAGGTGGTCCGTGCCTTCCGGGGGCGCATCCTGAATGTCCACCCCTCCCTGCTTCCGGCTTTTGGGGGGAAGGGGATGTACGGCCACCGGATCCATGAGGCGGTCCTGGCCCACGGCGTCCGGGTGACCGGGGTCACCGTACACCTGGCGGATGAGGAGTATGACCGGGGTCGAATCCTGGCCCAGTGGCCGGTGCCCGTCCTTCCCGGAGATGACGCCAAGCGACTGGCGACCCGGGTGCTGGAGGTGGAGCACCGCCTCTACCCCAGGGTGGTGGACCACCTGGCTCGAAGCCTCCTGGAGGGGCGGGAGCCGACCCCCATGGTGACCCCTTCGCTGCCGATGCCGTCCATCTGATCCACACCTTCCGTCCATCCCAACCCTGCGGGACCCATGAACAAGAATCGACGCGCCCTCCTGAGCGTTTCCGACAAGACCGGCATCGAGGATTTCGCCCGAGCCCTGGTGGAGCGGGGATTCCAGCTCCTCTCCACGGGCGGCACCGCGCGCCGGCTCCAGGAGGCGGGGCTCCCGGTCACCTCCGTCTCCGAGGTGACCGGTCATCCGGAGATCATGGAGGGGCGAGTGAAGACCCTACACCCCGCCATCCACGGCCCCCTCCTGGCCCGCCGGGGTGTCCCCGGGGACCTTGAGGCGTTGGCGACCCACGGATACGGTCTCATCGACGTGGTGGCGGTGAACCTCTATCCCTTCCGGGAGACGGTGGCTCGGGGGGATGTGACCACCCCCGAAGCCATGGAGCAGGTGGACATCGGCGGACCGACCATGCTCCGTGCCGCGGCCAAGAACCACGCCCACGTCCATGTGGTGGTGGACCCGGCGGATTACCCCCGCATCCTGGCCGCCCTGGACGGGGAGGGCGAGGCCCCGGCGGTCTCCGATCCGCCCTCCTTCCGCCAGGAACTGGCGGCGAAGGTCTTCCATCACGTCTCCGGGTATGATGCGGCGGTGGCCGCTTTCCTGGAGGACGGTGGAGATCTCCCGGCGGTTCTCACCCGTTCCTGGACCCGGCTCGAGGCGCTGCGCTACGGAGAGAACCCGGATCAGGGCGCCGCATTCTACGGTCCCACAGGTCTTCCGGCCTCGGGGATCGCCGCCCTCCATCAGCATCATGGGAAGGCACTCTCCTACAACAACCTCCTGGACCTGGACGGGGCGCTCCTATCGCTTGCCCCCTTCGCCCTCTCTCCTCAGCCGGCGGTGTGCATCGTGAAGCACACGACCCCCTGCGGCCTGGCGGTGGGAGACACGCTAGGGGAGGCGTACGGAAAGGCCCTGCGCACCGACCCGGTGAGCGCTTTCGGTTCGGTGATCGCGGTGAATCGCCCCGTGGACGCCGAGGCGGCGAAGGCCATGGGAGAGCTCTTCGTGGAGTGCCTGGTGGCTCCGGCCTTCACCGAGGAAGCCATGGAGATCCTCACCCGGAAGAAGAACGTCCGCCTCCTGACCCTTCCCGAGACGGAGGTCCCGGAAAAGGGGATCCCCCTCCGGCGCAAGGCGATGGCGGCGTTCGAGGCCGAATCGGGGGTGGGGGAGGACGCCCGTCGGGCGGCCCGCTTCCTGGCCTCCCATGGACGTACCCCCGAAGCGCTGGTCCTCCGGGGGATCCACGGCGGGCTCCTGGCCCAGACCCCTCCCCTGCCTCCGTTCTTCGGCGTCCAGGATCCGGACTGGAAGGTGGTGACGGATCGCGCCCCGGGGACGGACGAACAGGTGGACCTGGCCTTCGCCTGGGCGGCGGTCTACGGGGTGAAGTCCAACGCCATCCTCCTCGCCGCCGACGGGGCGACACTGGGGATCGGAGCCGGTCAGATGTCCCGGGTGGACTCGTCCAAGCTGGCGGTCCAGAAGGCACGGGAGGCGGGGCTGGATCTCTCGGGATGCGCCCTGGCGTCCGACGCCTTCTTCCCCTTCCGGGACGGGGTGGATGCCGCCGCGGAGGCGGGGGTGCGGGCCATCATCCAGCCCGGGGGTTCGGTGCGGGATGATGAGGTGATCCAGGCCGCGAACGAACACGAAATCACCATGATCTTCACGGGACGACGCCTTTTTCGCCACTGACCGGTAAACGCATGAAGTCTCGCAGGAATGCGTGAAAACCATCCTGCCAGCGAGATTTCGCTGGTACCTTCTCGGGACTGGCAGCGTTGGTGACAGGCATTTCGTGGCGTAAAATGCGGAGAAGCCGCGTTATATAAGGCTTTACTACAGTGGGCGGGCCAGCATAAGAAAAACAAATAGACAATTTTGTTGACATCACACTGCATGATGATGTAGTGTGCGTCCCATGTGCATGGACGCCCTCGAACTCTTCTGCAACGTGGCCCGACACCGGAGCTTCTCCAAGGGAGCTGACCGGAGCGGGATCACGCAGCCGGCCGCCTCCCAGCGAATCCGCAAGCTGGAGGGGGAGCTCGGCGTACAGCTCATTGATCGCTCCACGCGACCCCTCCGACTCACCGTGGCGGGCCGGACCTATTACCAGGGAGCCCGCCGAATCCTGGACCGATACGAGCGGTTGATCCAGAACGTGGCGGGAGAAGGACGGGGGTTCCGGGGCCACGCCGAGGTGGCTTCGATCTATTCGGTGGACCAGGGTTTCCTCCTCAAGATCCGAGAGGAACTGGAGGAGTCCCATCCGGACGCATCCATCCACATCACCTACCTGCATCCCCAGGAGGTGTACGACGCGATCCGCACGGACCGTTGCGACGTGGGGATCCTGTCCTATCCGGATCGATGGCCCGATCTGGCGGCCCTTCCCCTCAAGGAGGAGCCCATGTCGGCGGTGTGCCATCCGGCCCACCCCTTCGCCAGCCGAGTGAACGTGACCCCGGAAGACCTGGAGGAGGTTCCGCTGGTGGGCTTCTCCCCCCGGCTTCCCATCTCCCGGGGGATCCTGGCCTATTTCCGGCGGCACGGGGTCCAGCCCCGGGTGGCCCGGACCTTCGACAACGTGGACAGCATCAAGGCCAGCCTCATCGATCCATCCGCTGTGGCGGTGCTTCCCGAGCGCACCGTGGCCCAGGAGATGGAGCGGGGCACCCTGGTGACCGTGCCCCTGAATCCGGGGCTGGCCCGTCCCCTGGCGGTGGTCCATCGGAGGGACAGGGACTTCTCCCCCCTCCTGGAAGCGCTGGTGGAGAGCCTGCTTGGGTATGACTCGGTGAAACCTCCATCGTACGCAGCCGGCGTCGGCGCCTGACGCCCCACCCGAAACGAACCCCTCCCCCAGTCTCAGCAGGCTCCTCCGCCTCCTGCCTGCACGGGGGGGGAGACACCTGACGAGGAATGAGCCCATGGAAGACCGCATCACCGATCAGCCCGACCAATCCCCTACCGGGGAGCGGGACGCCTGTGGTGTGGGGCTCATCGCCCAACTCCAGGGCCCGCCCACCCGGGCCCTGGTGGACGATGCCCTGACCGCCCTTTTCCGCATGAGTCACCGGGCCGGAGAGCACGAGGGGACGGGAGACGGATCGGGGATCCTCCTGGGGATTCCCCACGAGTATCTTCGCCCCGTCCTGGCCGAAGCCCTTGAGACGGAGATCCCGGAGCCGGGGTGCTACGGGGTGGGGATGATCTTCCTTCCCCGGGATCCGGAAGCGCTCGTGGCGTGCCGGAATGCCCTGGAGGAGGCGGTAGAGGAGAAGGGGCATCACCTCCTTGGATGGCGGAAGGTCCCGGTGGATCCGACGGTGCCGGGAGCGGCAGCCCGAGCGGTGGAGCCCAGCGTGGAGCAGATGGTGGTGGCCGCCTCCCGGGAAATGGACATGGAGACCTTCGAGCGGGAGCTCTTCCTCATCCGTCGGGTGGCCACGCGGAAGCTGCGACAACTGGGGGTGGTGGACACCGAGTTCCACGTCTGCAGCCTCTCGGCCCGGACCATCGTCTACAAGGGCCAGCTCACTCCCGAGCAGCTCCCCCGCTACTACGCCGATCTCCAGGCTCCCTCCCTGGCCAGCAACCTGGCGGTGGTGCACACCCGCTTCAGCACCAACACCATGCCCAGCTGGCGGCGGTCCCAGCCCTTCCGGGTGCTGGGGCACAACGGGGAGATCAACACCCTCCAGGGGAATGTGAACTGGATGAGGGCACGTGAGCCCCTCCTGGCCAGCCAGGCGCTGGGAGAGGACCTCCAGACCCTCATCCCCATCACCGACTCCACGACCTCCGACTCGGGGATCCTGGACAACGTGCTGGAGCTCCTGGTGCGTTCCGGACGATCCCTCCCCGAAGCGCTCCTGGCCATGGTCCCCCAGGCCTGGGAGAACGACCCCGACCTCGACCCCGCAACCCGGGCCTTCTTCGAGGCCCAGGCCATGCTCATGGAGCCCTGGGACGGCCCGGCCTCGGTCCTCTTCACCGATGGTCGCTACGCCGGCGGGATTCTGGATCGGAACGGTCTGCGACCCAGCCGCTTCTGGGTCACCCGGGACCACCGGGTCATCCTGGCCAGCGAGGTGGGGGTGGTGGACGTGCCCCCGGAAGATGTGGTGCGGAAGGGCCGACTCCAGCCCGGCCGGATCTTCCTCCTGGATCTGGATGAGGGTCGGATCATCGAGGACGAGGAGGTGAAGGCCACGGTGGCATCCCAACGTCCCTGGGGGGAGTGGCTCTCGCAGCAACGGGTGCGCCTCGCAGATCTGGTGGAGGCCGCCCCCACCCCGACGCCCCCCCCGACACGCCACAAGACCCGTAACCGGCACATCGCCCGGATGCGGGCCTTCGGGTACACCCGGGGGCAGATGGATTTCCTCCTGGAGCCCATGGTGCGTCTGGGGAAGGATCCCATCGGCTCCATGGGGAATGACCAGGCCCTGGCGTGCCTCTCCGACCTCTCCCGTCTTCCCTATGACTATCTGAAGCAGCGCTTCGCCCAGGTCACCAATCCGCCCATCGACTCCATCCGGGAGCGGGTGGTCATGTCCCTGGCCTGTGCCGTGGGACCCCAGGCCAACCTCCTGGAGCCCGGGCCGGCCAACCTCCATCGCCTGGTTCTGCCCACCCCCATCCTCCGGGAGTCGGAGCTCGCGGCGCTGGAGGGGTTGGAGGGCGAGGGGTGGCAGTCCCGGACCCTGGACCTCACCGCACCCCTGGAGGAGGGAGACGAAGGGCTGCAGAGGGCGCTGGAACGGCTCTGCCAGGAGGCGGAGGCGGCAATCCAGGAAGGGGTGGGCTTCCTCATCCTCTCGGACCGGGGGGCCAACGGTCGCCGGGTGCCGGTGAGCGCCCTCCTTGCGGTGGGCGCCGTCCACCATCACCTGATCCGCTACCGGCTCCGGGCACGGGTGGCCCTCATCCTGGACACGGGAGAGCCCCGTGAAGTGCACCACCTCTGCGCCCTTCTGGGCTACGGTGCCGATGGCATCCATCCCTGGCTGGCCATGGACGCCATCCGAGGGCAGGTGGAGGAGTGGGCCGAGGACGCCGGTGCGACCCCCCTGGAGGGAGTGGATGAGCTGCCGGACCCCGAGGTGGCCGTGGACGCGTGGATCCGGGCGGCGGAAGCGGGGATCCTGAAGGTCCTGGCGAAGATGGGGATCTCCACCCTCTCCAGCTACAAGGGGGCCCAGATCTTCGAGGCCCTGGGGCTGGGCCACGACGTGATCCTCCGGTGCTTCCGGGGAACGGTGAGCCGTGTCGGGGGCGTGGGGCTCGACATCCTGGCCCGGGAGGCCATCCTTCGCCACCAGGAGGCCTTTCCCGGACGGGGCGCCCCGGTGCCAGGGCTGGAAGTCCACGGCGAGTTCGCCTGGCGTCCCAACGGGGAGGCTCGGCAGTGGAATCCCGGCTCCATCGCCGCACTCCAGCACGCGGCGCGCCTCAACAGCCAGGAGGCCTATCGGGAGTACTCCCGCCTCTGCCGCGAGGAGGAGGGCGCCCGGGCCACCCTTCGCTCCCTCCTGGAGCTGAAGCCCACCCCGGAGCGGGCCATTCCCCTGGCGGAGGTGGAACCCGCCGCCGAGATCCTGAAGCGGTTTGCCACCGGCGCCATGAGCTTCGGGGCCCTCTCCAAGGAGGCCCACGAGACGCTGGCCGTGGCCATGAACCGGGTCGGAGGTCGCTCCAACAGTGGAGAGGGGGGCGAGGACCCGGAGCGGGCCACCCCCCTTCCCAATGGCGACTCCCGCCGTTCCGCCATCCGTCAGATCGCCTCGGGGCGGTTCGGTGTGAGCAGCGAGTATCTGGCCCATGCCGACCAGATCCAGATCAAGATGGCCCAGGGCGCCAAGCCCGGTGAGGGCGGGGAGCTTCCGGGCCGCAAGGTGAGCGCTGCCATTGCCCGGGTTCGGGGGACCACCCCGGGGGTCATGCTCATCAGCCCCCCGCCACACCACGACATCTATTCCATCGAGGACCTGGCCCAGCTCATCTACGACCTCCGGAACGCCAGCCCCAACGCCGAGATCTGCGTCAAGCTGGTCTCCGAGGCCGGGGTGGGGACGGTGGCCGCGGGAGTGGCCAAGGCCGGCGCCGACCGGATCCTCATCGCCGGACACGATGGAGGGACGGGCGCCTCTCCCCTGACCAGCGTGCGGCACGCTGGACTCCCCTGGGAGTTGGGGCTCAGCGAGGCCCGGGAGGTCTTGGTGGAGAACGGTCTCAGGGACGGTGTTCTCCTGGAGACCGATGGTCTCCTCCGCACCGGGTGGGACGTGGTAGTGGCGGCGCTGCTGGGGGCGGACTCCTACGGATTCGCCACTGCACCCCTCATCACCATGGGGTGCATCATGATGCGGAAGTGCCACCTGAACACCTGCCCCGTGGGCGTCTGCACACAGGACCCGGTCTTGAGGGCGCGCTTCGCCGGAGCGCCGGAGCACGTTCTCAACTATCTCTTCCTGGTGGCCGAGGAGGCCCGGACCTACCTGGCTCGGATGGGATTCCGGTCCATGGAGGAGGCGGTGGGTCGAGCGGACCTTCTCCGGATGGTGGCGGAGCCTCGTCCCTGGAAGGCCCGGGATGTGGATCTGGATCCCCTTCTCATCACCGCTCCCCGGACCTCCCCGGATATCCCCGCCCGGGTCGCCGCCCGGGCCCGGGCCACGGCGGACCGGCGGGCGGTGCTGGACCGGGTGTTGGATCGGGAGATTCTCCGACGTGCCGGGAGCGCCCTGGATGAGGCCCGTCCCGTGCGGATCGAGGTTCCCGTGGGGAACCGGGATCGCGCCGTGGGGACCCTTCTGAGCCACGAGGTGACCCGACGGTTCGGGGAGCGGGGCCTCCCTGACGGCACCCTCCATGTGAAGCTGGACGGATCCGCAGGCCAGAGCTTCGGGGCCTGGCTCTCCGAGGGAGTCACCCTGGAACTGGAGGGAGACAGCAACGACTACGTGGGGAAGGGGCTCTCCGGAGGGCGGATCATCCTCTATCCTCCCCGGAACGCCCCCTTCGTCCCCGAGGAGACCATCCTGGTCGGGAACGTGGTGCTGTACGGGGCCGTTCGGGGCCAGGTCTTCATCCGGGGGCAGGCCGGCGAGCGCTTCTGCGTCCGGAACTCAGGCGCCGAGGCGGTGGTGGAGGGCGTCGGAGATCACGGGTGCGAATACATGACCGGGGGGCGTGCGGTGATCCTGGGGCCCACCGGTCGCAACTTCGCCGCCGGCATGAGCGGAGGCATCGCCTACGTATGGGATCCCCTGGGTCTCTTCCCCCCCCGGTGCAACCGGGACCTGGTGGAGTTGGGACCCCTGGAGGAGGAAGCGGATCGGGAGGAGCTCCGGCACCTCCTGGAGCGTCACCGCCGCTTCACTGGTTCCACGGTGGCCCAGGGGATCCTGGAAGATTGGGAGACCCAGCTGGCCAATTTCGTGAAAATCATCCCCACCCAGTACCGGGAGGCGCTGGAGGCCGCTGCCGCGGCCCGTGAAGAGCCCCGGGCCGCCTACGGAGGCGACGGCGCCTTCGGGGTGGGTGAGGAGTCCCTTCCCGCTCGGAGCGACCGCTCCCCCGGCGGCTCCCCCGACCGATCCCCCGACCGATCCCTCCCCGTCCTGGGCGCCACCGCAGGGGATCGTGCCGAGTCCGACACGCTGGAGCAGGGAGGCACCGATGGCTGATCCCACGGGATTCCTGCGGATCACCCGGGCGGACATGCCGCAGCGGGATCCGGGGGAGCGCCTCGCCGACTACGGAGAGGTGTACCAACCCGAGACCGACGAGACCGCGCTCCGGGAGCAGGGTGCACGATGCATGGATTGTGGCGTTCCCTTCTGCCAGTCCGGAACGGGGTGCCCGCTGCAGAACCGGATCCCGGAGTGGAACGACCTTGTCCGTCGGGGGCGGTGGAAGGAGGCGTGGGAATCCCTTTCCCGCACCAACAACTTCCCCGAGTGGACGGGGCGGATCTGTCCCGCGCCCTGTGAGGATGCCTGCGTCCTGGGGATCACCGACCCCCCGGTGACCATCAAGCGCATCGAGCGGGCCATCGCGGACCGGGCCGCCGAGGAGGGATGGATCATCTCGCACCCCCCGGTCTCCCGGACGGGGAAGCGGGTGGCGGTGGTGGGGAGCGGACCTGCGGGGCTGGCGGCGGCCGACCAGCTCAACCGGGCGGGACACACGGTGACGGTCTTCGAGAAGGATGACCGGATCGGAGGCCTCCTCATGTACGGCGTTCCGGCCATGAAGCTGGAGAAGGCCTCCGTCTTCCACCGGGTGGAGCTCCTGGAGAAGGCAGGCGTGGCCTTCCGGACCGGGGTGGAGGTCGGGGTCACCCTCCCGGCGGAGGAGCTGCGTCGGGACCATGACGCCATCCTCCTGGCCTGCGGCGCGCTGGATGCCCGGAACCTGGATCTTCCGGGGCGGGAGCTGGAGGGGGTCCACTTCGCCATGGACTACCTCACCGACGCCACCCGGCGGCTCCTGGACGGGGCGGCTCCCGGGCCCATGGATACCCGGGACGAGGATGTGGTCATCATCGGAGGAGGGGACACCGGGGCGGACTGCATCGCCACCGCGCTCCGGCAGGGATGCCGCTCCCTCCTGAACATCACCCGGCGGGACCCGGAGCCCGATGAGCGAGACGCCCTCCACCCCTGGCCGGGGCCCACCGGCACCCGGGTCGTGGACTACGCCCACCGGGAAGGGGCGGCCCTGTTCGATCGGGATCCCCGGGAATACGGTCTCCTCCCCCTGGCCTTCCTGGACGACGGGAAGGGTCGGGTCGGCGCGGTGCAGGTGGAGCGCCTGGCCTGGGAGCGGGACGAAGCCGGCGTTCCGGTGATGCGCCGCACCGGTGTGGTGGAGGAGCTTCCGGCCCAGCGGGTCTTCCTGGCCATCGGTTACCTGGGGCACTCCGCCCCCACCCTCACCGAGGCGCTGGGGGTGGAGACCCGGAAGGGCATCGTCCCCGCCGAACTGGGGCGCTTTGAGACCGGGGTCGAGGGGGTCTACGTGGCCGGCGACATGCGGAGGGGCGCCTCCCTCATTGTCTGGGCCATCGCCGAGGGGCGGGGCGCGGCACGGGAGATCGACCGCTACCTCATGGGCGAGACCGCGCTGGAGGCGCCCATGGCCGCGCCGGTGAGGGGGCTCCGGGCCCAACAGGGAACCGCGCTCCCGGTGCTGAACGCCCTCTGATCACCCGACTCACCACCGCCCCCTGACGCCACCCGGCGACCCCGCTAGTTTTCCTGGGCGGTCCCGAGCTTTCCTGGCCCCCGGTTAGAGGGTGTCCAGGGTCGGGAACGCACAGGGAGGGGTGGCAGAACGGCTATTGCACCGGTCTTGAAAACCGGCGTCCGAAAGGACTTGTGGGTTCGAATCCCACCCCCTCCGTTTC
>REED01000080.1 GCA_007695225.1 Gemmatimonadales bacterium | reverse complement strand
CCGGACCTGGTGGACGTGGCCATCGAGGCCGGGTTTGGCACCTTGGTGGCGGCGGTACAGGCGGCGGGGCTCGAAGAGACGCTCCGGGGGGAGGGCCCCTTCACCGTCTTCGCGCCCACCGACGCGGCGTTCGAGGCGCTTCCCGAGGGTGTGCTGGACAGCCTGCTGGAGGATCCGGCGGCGCTGGCGGCGGTCCTGACCTACCACGTGGTGGCCGGTGACGTGCGGGCCGGCGACCTGGAGGACGGGCAGATCGTGACCACGGTGGAAGGGCGGCCTGTCCGGATCACCCTGAACGAGATTCCCCGGGTGAACGGGGTCAACATCAGCACCACGGACGTGGAGGCGGCCAACGGGGTCATCCACATCATCGACGCGGTACTGATCCCGGTGGAGGACAACGTGGATACGGCCGTGGCCGCCGGCTTCGAGACGCTGGTGGCGGCGGTGCAGGCGGCCGGATTGGAAGAGGTGCTCCGGGGTGACGGGCCCTTCACCATCTTCGCGCCCACCGACGAAGCCTTCGGCGACCTCCCCGAGGGGCTGCTGGAGGAGCTGCTGGACGACCCGGCGGCGCTGGCGGACATCCTCACCTACCACGTCATCGAAGGGCGGGTCTTCGCCTCGGATCTGGCGGATGGGCTGGAGGTGACCACGGTGCAGGGGACCACGGTGACCATCTCCCTGAACGGGGGCGCCCAGGTGAACGACGCCAACATCACCACCACTGACATCTTCACCGCCAACGGCGTCATCCACATCATCGACGCCGTGCTGGTGCCGGAGGCGCCGGAGGCGGCCCCGGACCTGGTGGACGTGGCCATCGAGGCCGGGTTTGGCACCTTGGTGGCGGCGGTACAGGCGGCGGGGCTCGAAGAGACGCTCCGGGGGGAGGGCCCCTTCACCGTCTTCGCGCCCACCGACGCGGCGTTCGAGGCGCTTCCCGAGGGTGTGCTGGACAGCCTGCTGGAGGATCCGGCGGCGCTGGCGGCGGTCCTGACCTACCACGTGGTGGCCGGTGACGTGCGGGCCGGCGACCTGGAGGACGGGCAGATCGTGACCACGGTGGAAGGGCGGCCTGTCCGGATCACCCTGAACGAGATTCCCCGGGTGAACGGGGTCAACATCAGCACCACGGACGTGGAGGCGGCCAACGGGGTCATCCACATCATCGACGCGGTACTGATCCCGGTGGAGGACAACGTGGATACGGCCGTGGCCGCCGGCTTCGAGACGCTGGTGGCGGCGGTGCAGGCGGCCGGATTGGAAGAGGTGCTCCGGGGTGACGGGCCCTTCACCATCTTCGCGCCCACCGACGAAGCCTTCGGCGACCTCCCCGAGGGGCTGCTGGAGGAGCTGCTGGACGACCCGGCGGCGCTGGCGGACATCCTCACCTACCACGTCATCGAAGGGCGGGTCTTCGCCTCGGATCTGGCGGATGGGCTGGAGGTGACCACGGTGCAGGGGACCACGGTGACCATCTCCCTGAACGGGGGCGCCCAGGTGAACGACGCCAACATCACCACCACTGACATCTTCACCGCCAACGGCGTCATCCACATCATCGACGCCGTGCTGGTGCCGTAACCCCGAAGTTCCAGGGGGACAGGCGCCTCCACCCATGCGTGTGGAGGATCCAGTGAAGTAATGGGGCCGCCGACCGAAAGGTCGGCGGCCCTTTGGTCGTTTGGGATGGCAACAGTGTCGTCATTTTCCCATGTGCGGGACCGCGAGATGCGTAATGCCCTCAGGTATCGGGTGTCCCACACTCTTTTCCTTCCACGCATGGAGTCCCGCCATGGACTTCCTCCAAACCGAGATCCGGATCTCGACGGGCCGGGGGGGCGCTTCATCCGCATCTCTCCCCGGGTTCGGCTCGGCTCTCTCAGCCGACGACTGAATGGCCCGGAAACGGGAGGTCGCGCTGGAGTTGATCCTCTCGGGGCTACATGGTCAGGCGGGATAGAAAATGAGGAGGGCCATTCGAACGAAGGGGAGCCATTAGATTGGGGGTGTCTTCTCCACCCCCGGCTCCCCATCTCCCTGGAACCATGGCCAACAACGTCTTCGGCACTCCCCTTGAATCGTGCGGCACCGACCCCCTCACCGGGTTCTATCGGGACGGATGCTGTGAAACCGGCCCGGACGACCTGGGTGTCCACACGGTCTGTGTGGTGGCCACCGAGGAGTTCCTCCGCTTCAGCCGCGAGGCCGGCAACGACCTGAGCACGCCCCGACCGGAATTCCGGTTCCCCGGGGTCCGCCCCGGCGACCGCTGGTGCGTCTGTGCAGCCCGCTGGCGGGAGGCATGGCAGGCGGGAAAGGCACCGCCGGTGGTGCTCACCGCCACCCACGAAGCCACCCTGGAGTATGTACCCTTGAGCGAACTGGTGAAGTTCGGATACCGGGAGGGCGAGCCCGACACGTCGGGTGCCCGCGCCGGGGGGGATCCGGTAGGGCCATAGCCCCGCCGCCTCCCGATCCGCAGGAGGCCATCCGAAGGTCAGCCCCCGGGTTAAGGGGCCCCCGTGCCCCGATCCACCGGCCGGCCGGCCATCCACACCTGGTGGATGCGGCGGGAGTTGCGGATGTCGTCGAGAGGGTCGGCGTCCAGGATGACCAGGTCCGCCACCTTTCCTGCTTCGATGGAGCCGAAGTCGTCCTGGATCCCCAGGAACCGGGCCCCATTGAGGGTAGCGGCCCGGATGGCCTCCATGGGAGAGATGCCTGCGTCAACCAGAAGCTCCATCTCCCGATGTTCCCAGAGCCCCTGGAAGCGCCCGGGGGGACCGGAATCCGTGCCGATTCCCAGGGGGATTCCCGCCTCGTGCATGCGGAGGGCGTTGGCGGCGGCGATGGCGTAATCCTCCCGGGTTCGGGCCAGGTTGGGCGCACTGGCAAGTCCCTCCTGGTACTCCCGGCTGCCCATGATCTCCAGGACCGAATCGGCGAAGAGGAGGGGGAGGGCCGGGTCGTCCAGGAAATCGGGCCCGTCGGCGTAGGCGAGGTTGGCCCCGTGTCCCACCAGGGCGGGAAGGGCAATGATCCCCCGTTCCCGGGCAAGGGTCAGGAATTCCTCATCCACCGGGTGGTCCCGGATGCTATGGGCGAGCCCGTCCACTCCTCGACGGATGAGCTCCTTTGCTTCCTCCAGGGCGTACAGGTGCACCAGAACCTGCAGACCCTGGGCGTGGGCCTCTTCGATGATGGCCCCGCTCACCTCCGGGGAAAACTGGGGAAGGCGGCCCCGGCCGTCGTCCACCCAGAGTTTGATGAGGTCCACGCCCTTGGCCGCTTCGCCCTGGACCATGGTCCGGGCCTCGTCCGGGGTGGAGGGGCGATTCAGGAAGGGGTTGTCGAGAAGCCATCCGTCGGGGGGCGAGAAGCCAAAGCCTGCGGTGTACATCCGGGCTCCCTGGACTCCCTGGCGCCGCCCCGCCCTCTGGTCGGCGATTACGGCGTGTCCCGGCGCCTGGTCGTTCCCCAGGGAGACCATGTGGGTGATCCCGTAGTGGAGGTACGCATGCAGGTCCCGCTCCACCCGTTCCCGGGAATACAGGTCCAGGCTGTAGGCCATTCCCTCGGCCCGGCCCACGTGTGCGTGGAGGTTCACGAGGCCCGGGATCACGGTCTTCCCCGGGAGCGGGTATACCTCGACGTCAGCGGGGAGGGACACGGCGGCGGCCGGTCCGGCCGCCATGATCCGATCCCCCTCCAGGAGGATCACCGCGTCAGGGATGGGTGCGTCGGAGACCCCGTCGATGAGAGTCACGCCGGTAAGGGCGATCCATCCGGCACCTTCCCCCTGCCCTGATTCCGAAGCGGGATCACAGGCGCCGAGCACAGTGGCGACCAAGGCTGCGAGGATGGTGAGAGCCAGGGAGCGTGGCATGCCGCGTGCCTCCAGATGACCGGGGTGGAGATGTATGGGGGAAGGGTCGTTCCCGTGCCCCACGAAGCTGCGATCAGACCGAAGGATCCGCAATCGAGCCGCTGGAGGAAACCCGCCGGAGGTCCCTGCGCTGTCGTGGAACTCTCCGATCACGGTGGTGGATCCACAAACTGATCGGGCGAGACCCAGAGGCGGCAGGGTCTTCGTCCCCCGTTTCGCAGTTCACTGAAGGGAGTCAAACGCATGCGCACCGTCGATCTGAGCCATCCGCTCCGTCCTGGGATGGAGGTCTATCCCGGCCTTCCCTCTCCCCGTGTGAACGCGGTGCTTTCCCGGGAAGCTTCCCGGGGACGATACGGTGAGGGGACCGAGTTCTACATCGGCTCCCTGGAGGTGGTGGGCAATGCCGGCACCTACATGGACTCTCCCTTCCACCGCTTTCCCGGAGGCGCGGACATGGCGGGACTCCCCCTGGAGCGGCTCGTGGATCTGGAGGTGGTGGTCGTCCGGGTGCCCAAGTCGGTGGAGCGGGGGGTGGGGGTGGAGCACCTCCTTCCGGGGGTGAGCCTTGTCGGCCGGGCGATCCTCTTCCACACCGGATGGGATCGACGGTGGGGAACCGCCGCCTATTTCGCTGGGGATCATCCGTTCCTCACCGAGCCCCTGGCCCGAAGACTGGCAGCGGAGGAGCCGGCGCTGGTGGGCACCGATGCGTGCAATGTGGACGACACCCGTGATTCCCTCCGGCCAGCCCACACCCTTCTCCTGGGAGCCGGAATCCCCATCGTGGAGAACCTACGGAGTCTCGAGGCCCTTCCCGTGCAAGGAGCCCGTTTCTTCGCCGCGCCGGTGGGTGTGGAAGGGATGGCCTCCTTTCCCGTTCGCGCCTTCGCCATGCTGGCGGGCTGATCGAGATCGACGCCGAAGGCACTGTTGCCGAACTGCGGTTTCGCTTCCTCCCCTCACTCCCGATCCATCCCTCCCGCCACCTCCCCCAGCACACCCTCCGTCGGAATCCGGTGCCCCACCCAGAAACTCCCGAACTCGGCGTAGACCGAACTCACCTCGTCGTAACGCATCTCCGTGACCAGGGCCTTGAAGGTAAGGGGGTCATGGGAGAAGAGGGTCACGGCCCATTCCCAGTCGTCCAGCCCCACGGATCCGGAGATGATCTGTGAGATCCGCCCGGCGTAGCGCCGTCCGGTCTGGCCGTGGACCGCCATGAGGTCCGCCCGCTCCCGCACCGGCAGCGTGTACCAGTTCTGGTCCGGATTCCGCCGCTTGTCCATGGGATAGAAGCAGACGTAGGGCATGTTCGCAGGTTGGAGGGGGAAGAGCCGGGACTGGACGTAGCGCTTCTCCAATTCCTCCTCCAGCACCTTTTCCACCCGAGCCGTCCACTCCGGTCCCCCGGGTTTGATCCCCTCTTCCTGGGCCTGCTCGAGAAGAGCGTCGGTGACGGCGTAGAGTCCCAGCTCCACCACCGAAACGTAGTCCCCGGTGGGGATCAGGTCCCGGGCCGCGGGGCTTCTTCGGATCTCTCGTTCCGCATCACCCAGCGCCTCCAGGGAGGGGCGGAAATGCATGAGCATGTAGTCGGTCTCGCCGCCCACGATGCGGTAGAGGCCGCTCCACCCTCGGCTCCCTCGCTCCGGATCCGAGTCCGAGGGCTCCGACCATTGGGAGAGGAAATCCACCAGGGACTCGGTCCGCCCCTGGAACCCGCCATGCGCCTCATCCTCAGCGGCCAGGGGGTCCACACGAAAGAACTGATGGAGGACGAACCAGCCGTCCAGGACAAGGGGTGGGAAAAGATCTTGGTTCATCGGGGTATCGGTCAGCTCAAGGGGCGTGGGAAGGGACCGGTAGACCACTCAAGCTCTTTCCCACGGCGAGAGGAGGCAAGGCGGAGTGGTCCGGAAGGGCCTGGCCCTTTCGGTTCGACCCTTCGAAAGGGATCTTGGGTAGGGGCGAGATACCGGGCTTGGGCGTGACCGTGCTCCACCTTCTCACCCAGGACCGGATGGGGACGACTGCGGTTCCTCTGACCCCATGCATTCAAATGACCTCATGCATCAAAACCTGAACCAGGCGAAACGGACATGACCACCATCGAAGCGATCATGACGCGGGAAGTGACCACCCTTGAGCCGGACATGAGCCTCCGGGAAGCGGGGGAACGCCTGGCGGCGGATGGACTGAGCGGGGCTCCGGTGGTGTCCGGAACCCGGCTCATGGGGGTGGTCTCCATCACCGACCTGGTCGATTTCCAGGCCTCCAATCCAGGCGTTCCGGCTCGACGCGACGACCAGCAGGAATGGGGGGAGTTCGAGACCACCGACCGATGGGATGAGGACCTGAGCGAACCGCCCTCCGGGTACTTCGTGGACCTCTGGGCCGAGTCCGGGGGCGATGTCCGGGCCCGGTTCGAGGTTACCGACGGCCCGGAGTGGGATCTCCTGGCGGAGCACACTGTGGCCGAGGTCATGACCCGGAGTGTGGTGGCCCTGGCGCCGGGGGCGTCGGTGAAGGAGGCGGCCGAGCTCATGGTGAAGCGGGGGATCCACCGGGTGCTGGTCCTCAGGGACGGCGAGTTGGCGGGGATCGTCACCACCACCGACGTGGTCCGGGCGGTGGCGGACGGCACCCTGGCCTGACGCCGTGGCCGGGGCTTCGCTCCGGCGAATCCCGTGCGTGATCTTCCCAACCTTCCCGTCACCCCCCTCCTCCCGGAGGTGGGGGGTGCTCTTGCCGACCCCGGGCGCGCGGTCCTGGTGGCCCCCCCAGGGGCCGGGAAGACCACCCTGGTCCCCCTGGCCCTTCTGGATGCGCCCTGGCTGAAGGGGCGGAAGGTGATCCTCCTGGAGCCCAGGCGACTGGCGGCCCGGGCGGCCGCCCGGCGGATGGCCCACCTCCTGGGGGAACCGGACGTCGGGGGTACGGTGGGTTATCGGATCCGGATGGAGACCCGGGTGGGCCCCCGGACCCGCATCGAGGTGGTCACTGAGGGTGTCCTGACCCGGATGCTCCAATCCGACCCCACCCTTCAGGGGGTGGGGGCCCTCCTCTTCGACGAATTCCACGAACGTTCCCTGGCAGCGGAGTTGGGGCTGGCCCTGGCTCTCCAGGCGGCAGACCTCTTTCGCGAGGACCTGCGCATCCTGGTCATGTCGGCCACCCTGGACGCCGAGCCGGTGGGCGCCCTGCTGGGGGAAGGAGCGTCCGCGCCCATCCTCCGTAGTGAGGGACGGGCCTTTCCGGTGGAGACCCGATGGAGAGAGCGACCGGTGGAGGGGTGGATCGAACCGGCCGTGATCGGGACGGTGCAACGGGCATTGGAGGAGGTGGAGGGAGACCTCCTGGTCTTCCTCCCTGGGGCCGGGGAGATACGGAGGGTGGAGCGAGGGCTCAGAGATGAGGGCCTCCCCGACGGCGTGCGGATCCATCCCCTTTTCGGTGCGCTCTCCCGTGAGGCCCAGGACCAAGCCCTTTCCGCTGCCCCGCCTGGGATCCGGAAGGTGGTGCTGGCCACTGCCATCGCCGAGACCTCCCTCACCATCGAGGGAGTCCGGGTGGTGGTGGATGCGGGACGGATGCGGGTTCCGCGCTTTGACCCCGGTACGGGAATGACCCGCCTGGAAACGGTACGAGTGACCCGGGATGCCGCGGACCAGCGTCGGGGTCGTGCCGGGCGGACGGCACCCGGGGTTTGCTACCGCCTCTGGACCCAGGGCGAGGAGCGGGGGCTCGTTCCCCACCGGATCCCGGAGATCCGGGAGGCCGATCTGGCTCCCCTGGCCCTGGAACTGGCGGTCTGGGGCGCGGACGCCCGGGATCTGCGCTGGTTGGAGCCCCCGCCAGGGGGCGCCCTTTCCCAGGCCCGAGA
Source organism: Gemmatimonadales bacterium (assembly GCA_007695225.1). Taxonomy (GTDB): domain Bacteria; phylum Gemmatimonadota; class Gemmatimonadetes; order Longimicrobiales; family Gaopeijiaceae; genus T3Sed10-66. The sequence continues at coordinate 34,686 of REED01000080.1, read as the reverse complement.
ACTCCTGGAGGCTCTGGAGATCCTCGATCCTCAAGGGGACATCACCCCTCATGGGCGGGAGGTCAGCCGCATGGGGCTCCACCCCCGGGTGGGGCATATGCTGGTCCGGGGTCGGGAGCTGGGATTGGGGCCACTGGCCTGCGATGTGGCGGCGATCCTGGGGGACCGGGACCTCCTTCGGGGGGATGGACGGGCGCCCGACGCTGACCTTCGCCTCCGGGTCGAACTCCTCCGGCGCCACCGACGAGGCCTGCGGGGTGGACTCGGCGTTCCCGGACACCGGGTGGATCGGGGTGGGGTGGCCCAAGCCCTGAAGGAGAGTCGACACCTCCGACGCGCGCTTGGGGTGTCCGGCTCGGGTTCGGGTTCGGACTCGGGTTCGGGTTCGGGGGCGGATGCGGGCGTCGGGGACGGGGGGGAGCGGGAGGAACTCTCCGAGGTGGGACTCCTGGTGGCGCTGGCCTATCCGGACCGAATCGGTCGGCGGCGGCCGGAGGCGCGGGGGCGCTTTCTCCTCAGGAGCGGCCGGGGCGCCCGCTTCGCCGAGGCCCAGAGCCTGGAGGGGGCGGAGTGGTTGGTGGCAGCCGAGGTGGAGGGGAGCGGCCGGGAGGCCCGGATCTTCCGGGCCGCAGCGCTGGATGAGGAGGCGGTGGGACGCCATTGGGGCCCCTTCATCCGGGAGGACCGGGAGGTGGCTTGGGATGCCGATGCGGGTCGGGTCCAGGCACGCCGCGTCCGGAGGCTCGGGGCCATCGTCCTTTCCTCGGCCCGGCTGGCCGATCCAAGCCCGACGGAGGTGGCGGCGGCTCTGCTGGACGGGCTTCGCTTCGAGGCCGGAAAGGGCCGGATGCTACAGGCCCTTCCCTGGACCCGGGAGACCGACCAGCTCCGGCAGCGACTCCACTTCCTCCATCACCTGGATCCGGATCGGTGGCGCCCTGCCAGCATGGAAGCGCTGGTCCAGGAACTGGAGGGGTGGCTGCTTCCCTTCGTCTCCGGGATGCGGAGCCTGGACGCTCTCACCAGGGTGGACCTGCGGGAGGCCCTCCTTTCCCCCCTGGGCTGGGAGGACCGGAACCTCCTCGACCGATGGGCTCCGACCCACCTGGAAGTCCCGAGCGGCTCCCGGATTGCCCTGGACTACTCGGATCCGGTGGCTCCGGTCCTGGCGGTGCGCCTGCAGGAGGTTTTCGGACTCACCCAGACCCCGCGGGTCGGGGGTGGGCGGATCCCCCTGACCCTCCATCTCCTCTCTCCGGCGAGGCGACCGGTTCAGGTGACCCGGGATCTTGAGAGTTTCTGGAGGGAGGGGTACTTCCAGGTCCGAAAGGACCTTCGGGGAAGATATCCAAAGCACTACTGGCCCGAGGACCCCCACCAAGCCCAGGCCACTCGGCGGGTGAGGCCTCGCTGAGAAGCCGCCCCGCGGTCGTGCTCAACGGATCGTCAGGCGTGGGCGGGGATGACGAATTCGAAGGCTTCTCCCGGCCAGGTGGAGACACCGCTGGAGACAAACCCGCCCCCGGCCACGAAGTCCACTTCGATGCGCAGGGTGGCGCCGGGCCTCCACTGGACACGGAATTCCTGGCTGGTATTTCCGTTCACCATCCCCAGGCGGCGTCGCTCCCCGTCCCACAGGGCGTAGATCCGGGCGTCCTTGAAGTTCTGATTCGTGATCTTCAGCTCCACGATCTGCTCGTCGCTGCTTCCTGCGTCCCAGCCGGTCCGGGGTTCCCCACTGGAGAGGGCTGCGCATGCCGACGCACCCCCCGCCAGGGCCGCACTGAGGGCCACTACCCCGAGGATTCGGAGAAGGGCGCGGGGGTGGAACATCGTAGCGTTCGTCATGCTTCCTCGCTGATCCGTCGGTCCGACAACTCGGCTGGACCGGGAAGTTGGGCCGGGGACCTTCGCCCCTCGGCGAGACCCGGCGTCTCTATCTACACCGCGCTAGGGCGAAGGAGCCCGGTCTTCGAGCGTGGTGAATCCTTGAGGCACCACCCTACGGCTCCACCAGGATGGGCCGGCTGGTGATGGCGGGCTCCCGCCCGGAGAGCTCCAATCGGACGTGGAGTGTGTACTCCCCGGGCTCGAGGGCGGGAAGTCGCATTTCCAGGGCCCGGAAGAGGATCTGGATGTCATCCGGAGCCGTCTCGTCGAAGGAGATCTCCACCGGTTCGTCGGTCTCCACCACCCCCACGAACTCCCCTACCCGCCGCAGAAACCCCGGGCGGCCCTGGGTGAACCCGATGGTGATGCGGGCAGGCTCCTCCACCTGGAGCCCGTAGACCTCCCAGGCGATGGCGAACCGCTCGTCGGCGCGGACCCGGATGCCCGGGCGGACCAGGGGGAGGGCTTCCTCCAGGGTCGCGGGAAGAGGGGCATCTTCCTTCAGGATCAGGAGGTCCGAGAGCCCAGCCAGGCCCCGTGGGAGTTCCACCTGCGTCACCCCCTGCCGGGCCCTCCAGGCAGCGCCTCCTGCCCGGTCCAGGAGCTCCAGGCTGCTGACGTATCGGCCCGTGGGCGCCCGCAGGGTCAGGACGCCTTCCCGTTCGGTCCCCAGCACCCGGTGGATGCCTCCCCCGTCCTCCTCCACCAGGAAGAGGCCCGCCTCCATCCTCCCGTTCCCACCTCCGGCAGCGTCGCCGGCCCCACCTGCGTTCCCGGTTCCGGCCCGGGTCTCCTCCCTGGCGGGAGGCTCGGCTTCCCGGGGCGTGGCGCCGAAGGGATCCCAGGACCCAAAGGGATCACCTCGCTCCTGGGCGGGCTCGGGGACCCCGGCGATCCGGGAGGTGGGGTCGGGGCGGTAGGCACCCACCACCAGCAGGGAATCTCCCCGCCGGAACCGCGCTACCTGGGTCTCGAGTCCACGGAAGTCAGGGGCGTACGGCGCGGCGTACCAGGTCCGTGCCTCCCGGGGGGCCGTGATCCACGCCTCGGGGGGAATCTCCGCCGGCGCTTCCAGGAATTCCTCGGCAAAGAGGTAGCCCCGGCTCGCCGGGTCATGGTGGGCCACCACCTGACGGTTGTCCTGGAGTCCCATTCCCAGGTTTCCCCCGCCCCGGGTGCGGCTCCACCCGATGGTACGCCCGTAGCGCAGGAGCGCCTCCTCCAGGTCGTCCTCCCAGGCCATGAGATGGGGGTTCTCGGCGTCCCGCCGGATCCGAGCCAGGACCTGGCGGGCATCATGATCGGTGAAGCGGTCATTCCCCTCCACCAGGAAGAGGGGATTGGAGAAGCGCCAGAGGCGCTCCCGGGTCCGGGTGCGATCCGTTTCGGAAGCGCGACGGAAGGCTCGCTCCGCGTCCGGAGTGAGGATGTAGCGGGGGGTGGTCCATTCCTCCCGTTCCCCATCGGGCATCCGGTCCACCGCCGCCTGGAAGGCCTGCTCGGATCCCGGGAAGTCCCCCTGGAGGTGGAGGACATAGCCCTCCAGGGCCTGGCACCACCACGGCTCGGCCAGTCCGCAAGCGGCGGCGGTCCGGCGGGCTTCAGCGAGGCGCCCCTCTTCGATCAGGTAGTGGATGATCTGTCCCAGGACCCAGGAGTCAGGCATGTCTTCCTGGATCCGTTGAAGCTGGGAAACCAGTTCCCGCCGGGCGATTCCAGTCTCCGTCAGTTCCGGGGGAAAGTCGGCCTCCTGAGCTCCGCCGAACCAGTGGCACAGGCGTCCGATCCGGACATCGCAGCGCCCGGCCTCGGTCCGGGTGCGGGGGGGGATCCGGCTTACCCGGAATTCCTCGAACTGGCGCTGAGCCTCCCGGGCCTCCCGGATCAGGGTGACGGAATCGGGGAGTGGGGCATCCGGGCGTTCCAGGACGATGGAGGAGGAGCCGGAAGGGAAAGCCGCCGCAGATGGGGTCCCCAGGGGCGCTACGAGGAGGGCGCCGAGAAGGAAGGCGGTACGGAGAAGCATGGGAGGCCCGGGTTCGGGAAGGAGGAGGGGCCGGGTGGCACGCGGTGGGCGTGCCCACCCGCTCCTACCTTCTTGAACACCGGGAAGGCCCTCCGGGTGCCCGGAGTCTACCGACGCAGGTGAAAGCGGAGGTCGTAGACACGGTCCTGCTGCACCGAGAGTCCCGTGACCGCCCCCTGGGAATCCCGGTGGAAGAGGATCCGTCCCAGGGAGGGGGCGGAAAATGCGTCAGGGTAGAGTGGGGTCAGGACCAGGCGGGTGTCGGGCCGGCGCCTGAGGGCCAGCTCTTCGTTCTCCACCTCGATGGAGAACTCGGTCACCGCCTCGTCGCTGAAGAAGGTTCCACGGTAGGCGTCCAGCTCCCCGGGGCCGGGCGAGACCGGCTCGGTGGGGAGGAATTCGTCTCCCTCCCAGTCGCCTTCCATCATGACGAAGGGTGCCCGCTCCCCGGGAGAGCCCTCCCGAAAGACCAGGCGGGTTGGATGCGGCGACGGGGGGTCCGGGCGGTAGAGCTCTCGGGGGGAGACGGGAACCAGGGGATCGCCGGCTTCGCCGTCCAGGCGAAGGGTGCCTTCCTCCAGGTGGATGCGAAGGGGGGCTCCGGTCCGGGCGTTCCGATACAGACCCGCCCGCAGGCCTGCGGCCTCCGGAGTGAGTTCCACCCCCGCCGGCGCGGTGCCTCCAGCGGTGGGGGTTCCCGAGGTGGGGAGTGCCCCCTGCTGGCGCAGGAAATGGCGGGCCACCTCCCGTCCCACCCGGCCCGGGTTCACATCACCCGAGTTGCAGAGGAGAGCCACCGACACCCCCTGATCCGGATAGCGGCCCAGGAAGGCCCGGTACCCCGCGGTGGAGCCGGTATGGGCCACCTCGGGCAACCCGTCCATCTTCCCGACCTGCAGGCCTCCGGCGTAGGAGATGGGGCGTCCGGAGGAGAGGATGCCGGTCCGGTGCATGAGCTCGACGAAGGGCGGGCCTCCCAGGGTGCCGGAACGGAGGGCGGCGTCCCACCGGAGGAGGTCCTCCACCGTGGTGAGGAGTCCCCCGTTGCCATGGACATCCTCGATGGGGCGGTCGATCCGGTACCCTCCCTCACCATCCGGGGCATAGGCGCTGCTCCGACCGGGGACGATTCGCCGATAGTCGTCTCGCCAATGGGTGTGGTGCAGCCCCAGGGGCTGGAAGATCCGGTCGCTGGAGACCTGGGCGAAGGCTTCTCCGGTGACCCGTTCCACCACCATGGCCAGCAGGTTGAAGCCGGTGTTGGAATAGGAATATTCGAAGCCCGGCGGGAAGTTCAGGGCCTCCTGTCGGCTAACGATCTCCAGCACGTGGGCGTGGGTGTGGGTCCGGGCCCCGCGCCCCCAGCCCGAGATGGCCGCGACGCTTCCCCAGTCCCGAAGACCGGAGACGTGATGGACCAGGTGACGCAGCTGGATGGGTTCCCCGAAGTCGGGGACCTCGGGGAGATGGGTCCGGATGTCATCCTCGAGGGAGAGGCGTCCTTCCAGCGCCAGGAGGACCACCACGGCGACGGTGAACTGCTTGGAGACGGAGCCGGCCTCGAATACGGTGGCGGGGGTGTTGGCGATCCCGCCCTCCAGGTCGGCCATCCCCCAGGCCCGGAGGATGTGACTCCCGTCGGAGGACTCCACGCCCAGAGCGCAGCCCGGCGTCCGGGTGGAATCCCACCTGTCGAAAATCCGGTCCAACGAGGGATCCTGGTCCGGCAGGGCCGCTCCTTGCTGGAGCAGGGCCCCTCCTCCCTGGAGAGGAAGGAGAAGAAGGACGCAGAGGAGAAGGGGATGAAGCCGAGCCATGGAGAGTACGCCTGTGGGAGGTGGCCGAGGAATGGAGATTGCCGAGGAATGGAGACCAGAGCAACATAGGACGGGGAGTCGGGCGGGACCATTTTGCCCACCTCCGGAGAACTATTTCTTATCGCGGGGAGTCCCGGTCCCTATCCGGTTTCCCCCGGTTTCATCCGGTTCACCCCAAGCAACGATGACCTTGCATCCAATTTCGATTCCCCGGTTCCAGAGGCTTGCCATGCCCATCTCTCTCCTGTTCTACGCGGCTTTGCTGGCGGCCACTCCTGTGACCGCGGAGGTCGCCTCCGGGGGGATCCATCCCGGAGGGGTATTCCCTTCCGGAGGGTCCGCTCTTCCCGACACGGCGGTCCTCTCCGGACAGGTGGACCAGCTCTTCCAGCGATGGCACCGTCCTGATTCTCCGGGTGCCGCCGTCCTGGTCATGAGCGGAGGTGAAGTGGTCCACGCCCGGGGATACGGGATGGCCAACCTGGAGCATGGGATTCCGATGCGGCCTTCCACGGTCCTGGACATCGCATCGGTGTCCAAGCAGTTCGGCGCCATGGCGGTGGCGCTCCTGGAGGCGGAAGGGAAGGTCCGGCTGGATGATCCGGTGCGAACCTACCTTCCGGAGCTTCCTTCCTGGGGGGATGAGGTGACCCTTCGCCAGTTGGTGCACCATACCTCGGGTCTACGGGACTGGCCCGGGACCCTCATGGCGGGGGGGTGGGACTTCCAGGACATCATCTCGTACGAGCAGATCCTCCGGATGGCCGAGCGGCAGGAGGAACTCAATTTCCCCCCTGGAAGCGAGTACGCATACTCCAACACGGGCTACAACCTCCTGGCCGAGGTCGTGGTCCGGGTCACCGGCGAGAGCTTCCGGGCCTTCAGCCAGGAGCGGATCTTTCGACCCCTGGGGATGCACCGGACCCATGTCCAGGACGATCCCTCCGAGATCATTCGGGACCGGGCCGACTCCTACGCCCCCCGCCCGGAAGGGGGGTACCGCCGAATCACCAACAATCTCACCGCCCTGGCTTCGAGCTCCATGCACACCACGGTGGAGGACCTGGCCCGTTGGATCGCCAATTTCCAGGATCCGGAGGTGGGCGGGTTCCAGGTGATGGAGCGGGTGCATGAGCGAGGGATTCTCACGGGTGGGGATACCATCGCATACGCCTTCGGCCAGATCGTGGAGCTCCATCGGGGGGTCCGCAGGGTCACCCATACCGGATCCTGGGCCGGATACCGGAGCGCCCTCCACCGGTTTCCCGACCACGACTTCGCGGTGGTGATCCTGGCCAATACCGCCGACATGACCCCAGCCGTCCTGGCGGAGGAGATCACCGAGCTCTACCTGGGGGAGCTTCTGGAGCCCTTCCCGGTGGCAGCGGTGGACTCGCCTGTTACCGGTGCCCCTTCGGCCGGCGACGTCACCGGTGAAGCCGATCCCGTCTGGGCGCCCTCCCTGGCGGAGCTGGAGGAATACGAGGCCGTCTACCGGAGTCGGGAATTGGACAGCGCCTATGAGCTCCGGATGGAGGAAGGGGCCCTGGTCGCCCACCACTTCCGCTCGGGTCGTCGGATCTTCCACCCCATCGAACCGGACCATTTCCAGGCGGTGGGGCTGGGCGAGGTTCGGTTTGTCCGGGACGGGGAGGGGCGCATCACCGCCTTCACCGCGAACTCCGTACGGGTCCGAAATCTCCGCTTCGATCGCATTCCCTGACGGGAGGCCACGGTGGAATCTGGACAGGGGGAGATGCGCGAGATCCCTCTGTCCCCTATCTTCGGCCGCGCGACGAGCGAACAGAAGGGCAGATCGATGAGCGAGCGACCCCCTTCCCGGGGGAGCCACCACATTGCCATCCACCCGCACGTGGAGCGAAATCACCCATGCGGAGATTCTCCGGGGTCCTCTTCCTGGCCGTCCTCATTCCCCTCATCATGGCGGGCTGCGCCACTTCCGGGCCCCACAAGGAGGCGATCCGACCGGCCACCGGCGGCTCCCCCCTCTTCTCCCCGGTGGTGCGCACCGGGAACCTCCTCTTCCTCTCCGGCGTCATCGGCCGGAGCGCCGACGGGGACATCCAGGCCGCCACCCGGCAGGCGCTGGACTCCATCGAGGAGCGGCTGAGGACGGCAGGGGCCACCATGGCCGACGTGGTGAAGTGCACCGTCTACCTGGTGGACATGGACGACTACAGCGCCATGAACGAGGCCTACGTGCCGTACTTCCCCTCGGATCCGCCGGCTCGCACCGCCATCGCGGTCCGGGAACTCCCGGTGAACGCCGACGTGGAAATCACCTGCGTGGCGGCGGCCCGGTGACGGAAGGGGACGGCGGGAAGGAGGGACAGGAAAGGGGACTGGACCGCCGGGACTTCCTGAAGCGGTCGGGGCTGGGTGCAGGTGCCCTGGCCCTGGCAGGCGGAGTGGGTGGTCTGGTCACCGGCTGCGCATCCGCCGGGGAAGGGGGCGCTACGGGGGAAACGGCGGCGGCACCCTGGGTGGGCTCTGGCGGGGCGGGGCGGGAGGTGGTGGTGGTGGGTGCCGGCATCTTCGGGGTGTGGACCGCACTCCGCCTCCAGGAGGCGGGTGCTCGGGTCACCCTGGTGGATCTCTACGGCCCCGGGAATTCCCGCTCCACCTCCGGGGACGAAACCCGGGGAATCCGGACCTCCTATCCCGGCCGGGAGCTCTGGACGAGCTGGGCCCACCGGGCCATCCGGCGCTGGCATGCCTTTGACGACGAGTGGGCCGGGACCATGGGCGGTCGGGTCTTCTTCGAGACGGGGGATCTGATCCTGCGCCGGGAAGGGGATCCCTTCATCCGTGGGGTGCGGGAGATCTGGGACCAGACGGGGGTCCCCTACGAGGTCCTGGGGATGGATGAGGTTCGTCGTAGGTGGCCCCAGATCGATCCCGAGGGGATGGAAGAGGCCCTCTTCGAGCCCGGGGCCGGGGTGGCCCGGAGCCGGGCCGCATGCCAGCGGGTGGCCCAGGTCTTCCTCCGGAAGGGGGGCGCCCTCCGCACCGCTGCGGCCACGCCGGGTGCCGTCCGCGGGGGGAGGATGACGGAGGTGACCCTGGATGGCGGGGCAGATCGCCTGGGAGCGGATCTGTTCGTGTTCGCCCTGGGCCCGTGGTTCCCCAAGGCCTTTCCGGAGCTCATGGGAGAGCGGATCCGCATTCCCATGGGGCACGTCTACTACCTGGGGACGCCTCCGGGAGACCCCCGCTTCGCCCACCCCCATCTTCCCAGTTGGAACATACCCGGCGTCACGGGCTGGGCGTCCCTCCCGCCGGACCATCGGGGCTTCCGGATCCGCACCGGGGGACGGGCCGGAGAGGACCCGGACACCTCGGTGCGCTGGATTCCCGAGGAATTCCTGGAGCAGCCCCGACGTATCCTGGAGGCCCACTTCCCGGCGCTGGCCAACCAGCCCATCGTCGAGACCCGGGCGTGCCACTATGAATCCAGCTCCACCCGGGACTGGATCATCGACCGACACCCTGAGTGGGAGAATGTCTGGCTCGCCGGCGGAGGGAGTGCCGAGGGCTTCAAGTTCGGCCCCGTTCTCGGGGATCTCATCGCAGGACGGGTACTGGAGGAGGACTTGTACCCTGATCTCGCAGATCACTTCCGCCTGGACCCCCCCGAGGAGTTGGGCCAATGAATGCAATCCTGTTGATGGTCATCGGGTTGACCGCCTTCGCCACCGGCTACCGGTTCTACGCCCGATTCCTGGGCCAACGGATCTGGAAGCTGAATCCGGATTTCGTCACCCCCGCCCACTCCCTGGAGGACGGCGTCGATTTCGTCCCCACCAACAAGTGGGTGCTGTGGGGACACCACTTCACCTCGGTAGCCGGCGCCGCCCCCATCGTGGGGCCCGCCATCGCCGTGGTCTGGGGATGGCTGCCGGCCTTCCTCTGGGTGACGGTGGGGACGGTCTTCTTCGCCGGGATGCATGATGCCGGCGCCCTGTGGGCCAGCGTCCGGAACGAGGGGAAGTCCATCGGCGCCCTCACCGAGTCGGTGGTGGGGAAGCGGGCCCGCTCCCTCTTCATGATCGTCATCTTCCTCCTTCTGCTGATGGTGAACGCAGTGTTCGCCATCATCATTGGGCAGCTCTTCGTGAGCACGCCGAGCAGCGTCATCCCGGCCTGGTTCGTCATCGCGGTGGCGTTGGGGATCGGATGGCTCCTCTACCGCCGCGGGGTGCCGCTCCTCTGGCCGTCGGTCATCGCCCTGATCCTCCTGTACGGGTCCATGTTCGTGGGAGAGGCGTTCCCGGTGGGCCTCCCCACCCAGGCCTTCGGGCTCGCGGCGGAGGCGCAGTGGGTGCTCATCCTCTTCGCATACGCAGCCATCGCCTCCCTCCTCCCGGTCTGGGTGTTGCTTCAGCCCCGGGACTACATCAACGGGCTCCAGCTCTTCGTGGGGCTGGCCATCTTCTTCGCGGCGGTCCTCTTCGCCAACCCCACCATCGTGGCGCCGGCGCTCAACACCGCCCTTCCCGCCGACGTCCCACCCCTGGTCCCCCTCCTCTTCGTCACCATCGCCTGTGGGGCCATCTCGGGCTTCCATGGGCTCGTGGCGTCAGGGACCACCTCGAAGCAGTTGAACAAGGAGACCGACGTTCCCTTCGTGGGGTACCTGGGGGCGGTGGGGGAGGGGGCGCTGGCGCTGGCGGCCATCCTGGCCTGCACCGCCGGGTTCGCCTCGCTGGGTGAGTGGGAGACCTTCTACAGCTCCTTCGCCGCCGGTGGCGTCCCCGCCTTCGTCCAGGGTGGCGGAGCGATCCTGGCGGCTGGACTGGGGATTCCCCTGGCGCTGGGTGAGACCCTCCTGGCGGTCATGGCCATCCTCTTTGCCGCCACCACCATGGATACCGGCGTCCGGCTCCAGCGCTACATCGTCCAGGAAATCGGGACCATCTACCGGATTCCCGCCCTCACCGGTCGGGGCTTCTCCACCTTCGTGGCGGTAGCCTGCTGCGTGGCGCTGGCCTTCGGAGCCGGCGGCGCTGCCGGGGCGGGAGGGCTGGCCATCTGGCCCCTCTTCGGGACCACGAACCAGCTCCTGGCGGGGCTCACCCTCCTGGTTCTGAGTGTGTTCCTCATGAAGCTGGGACGCCCCGTCATCTATACCCTGGTTCCCTTCGCCTTCCTGGTGTTCATGACGGTAATGGCTCTCCTGGTGCAGCTGGCCGGATTCTGGAGGGATGGGCGGTACTTCCTGGTCTTCACCGACCTGCTCATCCTCCTGGTCACCATCTGGGCTTCCCTGGAGGCCATCGGGGCGCTCCGCCGGGCCAAGCAAGAGCGGGACGCCCTTCCTCCTGAGCCGGCCTCGGTGCCCTGACCGGGCCCGGACCAGACCAGCCATGGGTACACCTCCGCCAGGGTCCTCCGGATCTCGCCTTGACCGCTTTCGGGAACTCCTCCGGGAGTTCTACGAAGGCCGGCATCGGGGGGCCCTGGCCCGGGAGCGCCGGGACGAGGAAGACCTCTTCATGCTCCTGGTCTTCTCGGAGATGATGGGAGTCCCGAATCCCGCCAGCTACTACACCCTGGAACTCCTCCCCATCCTCTATGACCGCTTCCACGAGTGGCATCTGAGGATGGGGATGGAGCGGTCTCCCCTGGACAACTTCCGCTGCTGCTGAGAGGGGAGGGGACGGTCACGCTGAGAGGGGAAGGGGCGATCACAAGGGGGGGCAAGGGGGGGCGGGCCTTGAGCTCGGCACCCTTCCCTCAGCCCTTCAGCACCCCCAGGGGCCGGAGCCGCGCCACCTTCCGGCCGATTCCGGCCCGGTGGACCACCTCCACCACCTCGGCCACGTCCTTGTAGGCGTCGGGGACCTCCTCGGCCACCGTGGCCCCTGAGGAGGCCCGCACCTCGATTCCCTGCTCGGCGAACTCCCGCTTCAGGTCGCGGCCCCGGGTGTCCCGCTTCGACTGGCGACGGCTCTTCCTCCGTCCCGCACCATGGCAGGTGGAGCCGAAGGTCTCGGCGTATCCCCCCGGCGTTCCCAGAAGGACGAAGGAATAGCGCCCCATGTCTCCGGGGATGAAGACGGGTTGTCCCAGCTCCCGGTAGGCCTCCGGGAGGTCCGGGTGGCCCGGGGGGAAGGCCCGGGTGGCCCCCTTCCGGTGCACCCAGAGGTCCCGCTCCCGCCCGTCCACGACGTGCCGCTCGAGCTTGGCGTTGTTGTGGGCCACGTCATAGACCAACTCCATCCCCAGGCGCTCCTCCGGGAGGTCGAAGACCGCAGCGAACCCCTCTCGGATCCGGTGGCCCATGACCTGACGGTTGGCAAAGGCGTAGTTGGCGGCAGCCCGCATGGCCCCGATGTAGTCCTCTCCCTCCGGGGAGCGGACGGGGACGCAGGCCAGTTGCTTGTCGGGAAGATCGATCCCGTACTTCCCCACGGCCGTCATCATCACCTCCAGGGCGTCGTCACAGACCTGGTAGCCCAGCCCCCGGGAGCCCGAGTGGACGAAGATGGTGACGGTGCCGCGGGTCAGCCCCAGGAGTTCCGCCGCCTCAGGGTCGAAGACCTGGTCCACCCAGCCCACCTCGATGAAGTGGTTCCCGCTTCCCACCGTCCCCACCTGGTCCCGCCCTCGCTGGACGGCGCGGCGGCTCACCTGGTCCGGATCCGCTCCCGCCAGGGTTCCGCCGTCCTCAATGCGCTCCAGGTCCTGGGGGCGTCCGTGACCGTTCTCCACCGCCCATGCGGCGCCCTTCACCAGGACATCCCGGACGTCGGCGTCGGAGAGGACGAACTTCCGGTACCCCCGGCCCACCCCGGCGGGGATCCGCTGGAAGAGGTCGTCCATGAGACGAGCCAGGTGGGGCCGGACCTCCTCCACCTGGAGGTTGGATCGGTGGAGACGAACGCCACAGTTGATGTCGTACCCCACCCCTCCAGGGGAAATGATGCCTCCCTCCTCCGGGTCGAAGGCGGCCACCCCGCCGATGGGGAAGCCATATCCCCAGTGGATGTCGGGCATCCCGATGGAGTGGCCCACGATCCCGGGGAGGGTGGCGACGTTGGCCACCTGTTCCACCGAAGGGTCCCCCTGGATGTCCTTGATGAGTCGGTCGTCGGCGAAGATGAGGCCGTCCACCCGCATCCGTCCCTGACGGGGAAGGCGCCAGCGATGGTCGTCCAGTCGTTCCAGCTTCATGGATCTTCTCCCAAGGGGTGCATACACCCTTTCACACGTCGAAGATGACCTGGGCGAACCATTCGCCGGGCCGTCGTTCCTCCACCTGGAGGCCATGCCAGGTCACCCCCTTGATCTCCCGCACCGGGTGGCGAGGGGAAGGACCGCCCCGGAGCGTGGCCACCAATCCGATTCCGGAGGGCCCCGGGGTCAGGTCCAGGGGGTCCACGCTTCCTGCCGCGAACCCCTCGACCTCCTGGAGGAAGAGAACCTCCCGGAGCCAGCGGCGCATCAGGTCCGGGTGGTCTCCGGCGGTGACCTCGAGGGTGCGGACCTCCTCCCCCGGGTCCGGGGGCACGCCCAACGCCATCCAGAGGGCGCCCAGGGCGGCGCGGCGGTAGAGTTCCGGGAGGGAGTCTGCCATGACCCGAATGCCCACGTCGGCCGTGTGGTCCAGGGCCTCCACACCCTCTACGGGGGTCTCCCCGTCGGTGCCTGTGTCCAAGCTCGAGTCCATGGGGCCCCCTGCGGGTTCGATGTCTGACGGTCTTCACGGCCCTTCACGGTGGGTTCAGGGCCGTCCGGGTCCGGGCCAGGTCGAGGGCCGCCGGTCAGGGCCGCCGGTCAGCGCCGCCGGTCGGGGACCGCCCCTCCCAGAAGCGGGCGCCACGGACCTCCACCGTCGGGGCTATACCCCCGGCCCGGTCGGGATTTCCGTCTCCGCCCGGTTGACATCGCGGTGCGGGAGTGGCCACAATCCCGGACGGTCCTTTCCACCCTGGCCCGGATCTTCCCTGGTCCGAGTTTCGGCCCGACCTTCCTCGATCTCCGGTGTTTCGTGTCCCGACCCCTCCTTCCGATCCAGGACCGACGCATCCTCTTCGTAGGCGGAAAAGGGGGGGTGGGGAAGACCACCACCACCGCGGCGCTTGCCATGGGGCTGGCAGCGGCGGGAGACCGGGTGCTCCTGGTCTCCACCGATCCGGCCCACTCCCTGGGAGACCTCTTCGACCGGCGGATCGGGGACCGGGAGGTTGAACTCTTCCCGAACCTCCACGCGATGGAGGTGGACCCGGAGGGCGAGGTGGACCGCTACCTGGAACGGGTTACGGAGACGATGCGCACCTTCGTCCAGCCCGCCATGTATGGGGAGATCCAGCGGCAGATGGAGTTGACCCGCCACTCCCCCGGGGCCGCGGAGGCCGCCCTCATGGACCGGGTGGCGGAACTCATGGGGGAACTCTCCCCCCGGTACGACCGGATCCTCTTCGACACGGCCCCCACGGGTCACACCCTCCGGCTCCTGGCCCTCCCCGAGATCATGTCGGCCTGGACCGAGGGGCTCCTGAAGAGCCGGAAGCGCTCCGATTCCCTGGGCCAGGCGCTGAAGCGGCTCACGGGGCGGGGGGGAGAGGAACCCCCTCCCGACGAGCCCGACCCCATCGGGGTGCGGCGGGAGGCCGGCCAGGGGGACGAACTCTCCTGGTTCGATCAGGTCGAAGAAGAACCCGGCGACCTCCGGAACCGGCGGATCCGAGAGGTCCTCCTTGAGCGGCGACGTCGCTTCTCCAGGGCCCGCCGCCTCCTTCTGGATACCGACACCACCGCCTTCGTCCTGGTCCTCATTCCGGAGAAGCTTCCCATCCTGGAGAGCCGGAAGGCGCTGGAGGTCCTCCGGGCCCACCGGGTGCCGGTGGCGGGGCTGGTGGTGAACCGGGTACTCCCTCAGCAGCCGCTGGGGGACTTCCTTGAGAGCCGTCGCGGGCAAGAGGCCAAGTACCTGGCCCAGATCGACAAGGAGTTCGGTGACCTGCCCCGGATCCAGGTTCCCCTCCTCCCCCGGGACGTGGAGGGGGAAGCCAGCCTGCGGGAGATCGCCCGACACCTCTTCGGAGATTAGAAGGCTTTTAGAAGGCGGGCGCGAGGGTGCACGGCCTGGCCTTCCCGGGGTTTTCCTGGCCCCCCAGGGGTCAAGGTGCCGATATTGTCCTGGGGGCTCCAATCCGCGGCCCCCGTCCTTCCCGCCCCTGGACCTTCGGGTACGGGCCTCCGCACCCGAAGGCCCAGGACCGCCCTGGAGGCACCCATGAAGATCCGGGAGATCCTCCGTCTGGTGGACCGGGATCCAGGGGTTCTGGCCCGGGAGTCGGTGGGAGGTGTCATGACCCGGGACGTCATCGTGGCCGAGGCCGATGACGACGTGGCCTATCTGATGGAGGTCATGACCCGGAACCGGATCCGGCACCTCCCTGTCATGGAGGAGGGGCGACTCCTGGGGATGGTCTCCATGGGGGACGTGGTGAACACCCTCCGCCAGGACGTGGAGGCCGAGAACCGCTACCTCAGGGACTACGTGCAGGGGGTGGTCCGATGACCTGATGCAGTGTGGGAGATCTCCGGCTTACCACGAGAGGCGTCTGGTGGATGAAAGAGGGGGGGGCCAGCCGGCCCCCCCTCTTTGCATCAGGACCCGACGGTGGGGCTTACCGATTCGCCGGGACGAACTTCTGGACCCGCTTCCCGGTGTCCACTTCGCTGGTGAAGAGGTTCCCGTGGGAGTCCACCGCCAGGTTGTGTACCCACTGGAAGAGGCCGGCGTTACGCCCCTGACGCCCGAAGCGTCCCTCCACCTCCAGCGTCTGGCGGTCCAGCACCCATACGGTGTAGTTGGTTCCGTCGGGAACGTAGAGCCACCGCTGGTCCTCGTCCCGGGAGAGGGCCACGTCCCAGGTGGAGCCCATGGAGAGGGTCTCTCGGCGGATGAAGCCCTCCCGGAGGAAATTCCCTTCCCGGTCGAAGACCTGGATCCGGTTCTCCATGCGGTCGGTGACGAAGACCTCACCGTCCCGGGAAATGGTGATTCCGTGGACCGGGCCCCGGAACTGCTGTGACGGCTCCCCGGCGGGGTCGTAGGCCGGGAGGGGGTCGTCGTGGGGGACGTTCCCGTAGGCGCCCCAGTGTCGCCGGTATTCCCCGGTCTCGGCGTCGAAGACGATGACGCGCCGGTTCACGTAGCCGTCGGCGATGTACACCTCGTTGGTGGTGGGGTCCACCTCGATGGCGGCGGGCCCCCCCAGGAGTTCGGTATCGTTGCTTCCGCCGGTCTGTCCCGCTCGACCGATCTGGAGGACGAACTCTCCGTCCGGGGTGAACTTGAGAACCTGGGCCATACTCCCCCCGGGGCCGCTACCGATCCAGACGTGCCCGGTGTGGTCCACATGGATCCCATGCTCCCCCACCCCCATCCCCGTTTCGGGCCACTCATATCCTTCCCCTGGCCCACCCCAGGCCCGGACCACGTTCCCCTCCGGATCGAATTCGAGGACCGGGGGCGCAGGCAAGCAGCACATGCTGGTGGGAGGGTCGGTGTAGGCGCCCAGCTCCCGGGGGGTGAGGCTCCCAGGGCGATGGACGATCCAGACGTGATCACGGTCGTCCACGGCGATCCCCGTCACCTGCCCCAGGACCCAGTCGTTGGGGAGAACCTTCGGGAAGAACGGGTCCACCTCGAAGGCGGCGGCGGCGTCGGGGGCCGCCGCAACGGTTTCCTCCCCTGGCTCGCATGCCCCCAGGAGGAATACGCCGGCGACCAGGGCCAGGGTCGGGAGCCCTCCCAGGAAACGCCTCCGGGGCGCCTGTTGATGGTCCTGCATTTCTACCTCCCAGGTTCCAGGTAAAGGCTCAGGCACGCTCTGTTCTCGCAATCGTCGACCTCGTCCCCCTTGTTCATCCGAACCCTGTCCGAGGCCTTCGAACCGCCCCATCACGGGAGGGTGAGGGCCACCAGCTCCGCCGGATGGCCGCCCCGGGCCAGGGAGAGGACGATGTACTGCTTTCCCTCGTGCATGAAGGTCATGGGGGCCGTGCTGGTGGGGGCGGGGATCCCAATCTGCCCCAGCTCTTCGCCGGTCCGCTTGTCCACCGCCCGGAGGAGGGGCTCTCCACCTCTACCCTCGCCGTATATGAGGAGAGAGCGGGTGGCCAGGGTGGTGGCGTGGCCCCGCTGGCCCGTCACGCCGATGTCCACCCCTTCCAGGGCCGGGTGGTCCCGGATGACCTCAGGCGTCCCTCCGTTGGGGATCCACCAGAGGGTCTCACCGGTGTTCAGGTCGATGGCGGTGATCCGGCCGTAGGGGGGCTTCCAGAGGGGAAGTCCCTGGGGACCGGTGACGCCCCCGGGCCCATTGGTGACGTAGCGCATGTCGGCGCCGGGCACGTCCTCGCCCGGGATGAGGCGCGGGGCGCTGCAGCCCTTGATGGAGGCCACGTAGAGGATTCCCGTCTCCGGGTCCACCGAGGCGCCGCCGGGGATGTTGGCCCCGCCGTTGGCGCCGGGGCAGTGAATGGAGGCAATGATGCCCTCGTCTTCATCAGGGAGGGCGGGAGGGGTGAAGAGGGGACCGATCCGGTAGTTGGAGACGATCTCCAGCGCCTGGGCCCGGAGCTCCGGGGTGAAGTCCACCAGGTCGTCCTCGGCGAGCCCCTGCATCTCGAAGGCGGCCGGGAGGGTGGGGAAGGGCTGGACCGGTGAGGTCTGCTCCCCTGGGACATCGGACTGGGGGACGTCCCGGTACTCAAAGGGGAAGATGGGCTCCCCGGTGACCCGGTTGAACAGGTAGGCGAAGCTCTGCTTCGTCACCACCACCACGGCGGGGACCTCCTGGCCGTCCACCGTCAGGTCCACGAGTTGGGGGGCGTGGGGGGTGTCGTAGTTCCAGATGTCGTGGCGGACCAACTGATAGTGCCAGATCCGCTCGCCCGAGGTGGCGTCCAGGGCCAGGATGCTGGTCCCGAAGAGGCCGTCTCCGGGGCGGTGCCCACCATAGTAGTCGTTGGTACCGGCCTTGGTGACCAGGTAGACGATCCCCCGCTCCATGTCGGCGGAGATGGGAGCCCAGGACCCGACGTTCCCGGTGTACTCCCAGGAACCGTCTTCCCAGGTCTCATGACCGAACTCCCCGGGACGGGGAATGACGTTGAAGCGCCAGAGGAACTGACCGGTGCGGACGTCGAAGCCCAGGATGTGGTTGGGGACGTCCTCCTTCTGGATCTGGTAGTAGCCCTGCTCTCCGGTGTTGGGGACCACGATGACGCCGTCCACCACGATGGGGGCCGAACTGGTGGTGATCTGCCCCACCTCGGGCCCCTCCCAGGGGTCGTAGGGCACACCCATGTACGCCAGCATGTCCACCACTCCGGTGCCGTCGGGGCCGAAGCCCTCGATGGGGCGTCCCGTTTCGGCGTCCAGGGCCGCCAGGAAGAATCCCGGGGTGGTGACGATGATCCGTCCCCGCCCGTCCACCTCCTCGTAGACCACCGATTTCCCGTAGTTCTGCCTTGACGAGGCCTCCCAGCGGGGGTTGTGCGGCATCCGCCATATCCAGAGGGTCTCCCCGGTGGCGGGATCGATGGAAGCCACCGTCCGCCGGGTCCCGGCCACCGTGTAGAGGCGGCCCTTCACGTAAATGGGGGTGGCCCGGTAGACGAAGTCGGGGGCCGGACCGAAGTTGGCCGCCTGCCAGCGCCAGGCCACCTGCAGCGACTCGAAGTTCCCTGCGTTGATCTGGTCCAGGGGGGCGTAGCGGGTGCTGGCTGCATCCCCTCCCCAGAGGCTCCATTCCCAATCGCCATCCGTGGCCTGCGCCAGTCCGGGGGTGGGGGAGAAGAGGAGAGCGGTACCGAAGAGCAGGGTGCCGAGGACGAGGGCGCCAGGGAGGGGGCCGAGGGAGAGGCTTCCTTCGGGCCTCCGGCGTTGCCGGGGTTGGGTCATGGCCTGATCCGAGTGGTTGGGAATCAGGCTCCGGCGGGGCGGTCGCCCCCGGAGCACAGCGAGGTGGAGACGTTATCACCGACTCCGGGTGGACGCCAGATCGGGGGGAGGATGACCCCCAGCGGCCCTTGAACCGGAAACCGTGGGGGCATCAGCCGCCCGCGCCGGTGAAGGCCCGGAGCCGCTCCGCCGCCGCCTCCAGGGTGTGGTTCTCTTTGCAGAAGACGAAGCGGACCAGGTTCCGCCCCATGGCCGGGTCGTGGAAGAAGGAGGAGGCCGGGACGGGCGTGACACCCGCTTCCCGGGTCAGGCGGAGAGAGAATTCCACGTCATCCAGGGGACTGATCTCGGAGAAATCGGCCAGGATGTAGTAGGCGCCGGCCGGAGGGGCGCAGCGGAACCCTGCGGACTGGAGGCCGTCCACCAGGATGGTCCTCCGCTCCCGGTACTTGTCCACCATCTCCTGGTAGTACTCCGGGCCCAGCGACTCGAGTCCCACGGCGCAGGCCTCCTGAAGGGGTGCCGGGGCTCCTACCGTGAGGAAGTCGTGGACCTTCCGGATGGCTGCGGTGAGATCCGGCGGGGCCACGATGGTCCCCACCCGCCATCCGGTGATGCTGAAGGTCTTGGAGAACCCGCTCACCGTGATGGTGCGGTCCCTCATCCCCTCAAGGGTGGCCACCGGAATGTGCTCTCCCTCGTAGAGGATGTGCTCGTAGATCTCATCGGTGATGACCAGGAAGTCCCGCTCAATGGCGAGATCTGCTACCGCCTGAAGCTCCTCGCGGGTGAAGACCCGGCCGGTGGGGTTGTTGGGGGTGTTCAGGATGATGGCCCGGGTCTTCTCGGTGACCAGCCCCCGCAGGCGATCGATGTCCAGGTGGAAATCGGGGGCCTCCAGGGGAAGGTGGACCGGCGTGGCGTCGCAGAGGACCGCGTCGGGGCCGTAGTTTTCGTAGAAGGGCACCGGAACGATGACCTCGTCCCCGGGATCGACCACGGCCAGGAGAACGGCGGCCATGGCCTCGGTGGCGCCACAGGTCACGGTGATCTCCCGGTCTCCTTCCACCTCCATGCCGTACACCCGCCGGTACTTGTCCTCCAGTGCAGTCCGGAGCCGGGGCGCGCCCCAGGTCACGGCGTACTGGTTCACGTCGTCGCGGATGGCCTGGCACGCCGCCTCCTTCAGGAGGTCGGGGGCCGGGAAGTCGGGGAAGCCCTGCCCCAGATTGATGGCGTCATGGGCCCGGGCCACCCGGGTCATCTCCCGGATGACCGACTCGGAGAACCCCCAGGTGCGACGGGCGGTGCGGGACGGCGTCTTGGTACTCACGGACATTCAGTTTCTCCGGCGGGATCTTGGGGTGCAGAGGTAGGGTGGACGCGTCGGGCGACACCACACTAGAAGGGGGGGAGCGCCTGGGACAAGGCGCTCCCCCTCTGGAGGGGGATGCAACGGGGTGGTTTTCCGTCAGGGACCGGCGACTGTGAGCGGAGTCAGATGCCGCCGCCTCCGCCGCGGGGACGGGCGGGACGGCGGTCCTCGGTGCCCCGGGACGGCTGACCCGCCGAGGGAGCGGGCCGGCTCCCTCCGGAACTTCCGGCGGCGGGCTGGTCCCGAGCTGGACGGGGGGACTGCTGGGTGGCCGGCGAGGGAGGCCGGGTCCCGGCCTGAGCCGGCCGCGCCGTCCGTCCAGGGCTCCCCGGGGCCGCATAACCGTCGGGGGAGACGCGGCCCCGGTCCCGGCGGATCGTAGGCGGCGTGACGTACACGTAGCGGACGGTGCCTGGGAACCACCCGGGGCCCCAGTATCCGCCGCCGGAGGGGTAGCCGTAGGAGTAGATCCCCGAATAGAAGGGGTCGTAGCAGAATCGGACCCCGATCCCGCAGCTCCGGAAGGAACTCCGGTAGCCCATGGCCACCACAGACCCGGGCCAGGGCGCATAGGCCCGCCGATCATCCCGAACCGCAGTCCGGGTGTCCAGCTCCGCCTGACCCGCCTCCACCTGGAAGCGATCGGGCCAGGTCACTGCCACCATCATGTCCATGACTTCCCCGGGAACCCCGCTCCGGGCCAGGTCACGAAGCGCCTGGGCGTCCAGGTCGAATCCCTCGCCCATCTCCAGGATCAGGGCCGAGGCCAGCTCCCCACCCCCCAGCGTCACCGCCTCCTTGACATCGTCCACCTCAAGGGGGGAGGCGGCCGCCATGCGGGCGGTCCGGATGGCCAGATCCCGATGCCCCACCTCGGGAGACGGGTCATAGTCGTGGCGAGCCAGGGTGGTGGGGGTGGCGGGCTGGAAGGAGCGGACGGCCAGGACCGGCTCCCGCGCTCCGGAGCGGACCGCGTGGATCTCGGTCCAGTACGCGCCTTCGCCGGTGATGGCAAAGACCCCGGCGGTGGAGCGGTGGACCCCTTCGCCACAGCGGAGGTCGGAGTGGACGTAGACCCGCCGGTTGTCGCCGGACCACCGGGCCTCACGGGTTCCTTCGCAGCCCCCCTCCGCAGCGGGCTGGGTGGAGCCGTCGGCCTGGATGAACTCCGATCCCATCACCTCGCCGTCGGCCAGGGTGGAGATCTCCACCCCATCCGAGACCGGGAGAATGCAGACAAGGATCTCGGCTCCGTCCTCGGATGGTTCGCCGGCGGGCTCCCAGCATCCCAGCCAGGGAAGCCAGCGGGTGTCCTCCCTGGCCTCTGTCTCAGCTTCAAGGCTCGACGCCTGGCCCACGTCGGCCAACCAGAGATCGGAGGCCGGCTCCTGCAGGGTCGCGGCCCCGGACTCCATGGCGGAACCGGGCGCAGGCCACAGCAGCGTCGCCAGGGCCAGGCTCAGTCCGTAGAGGATCGCGTGTCGCATGATGTTCTCCCTGTCAGAAACGGACCGAGAGACCGGCGGTAAGCCGCAGGCCACTCAGGTCGATGGGTTCGAAGCTTCGGAAATCTCCACCCTGGTCGTCCTCACCCCACTGGTAGCGGCCCTCGAGGGTGAGGGCCAGCCTGGGAGTGAGGCTCACTTCGGCGCCGCCTCCGAGCCAGGAGACGAACGAGGATCCCCGGGATTCGAATTGCTCCCCGAAGATGAAGGTGCCCTCATCGGTTTCCTCCACGAAGTCCCCCTCCTGTTCGAAGGCGTAGGAGGTGAATCCCAGGCCCCCGGAGACGAAGGGAGCCGCCCGGGCCGGGACCCAGGCGAATCGACTCAGCTGTTCACCCCGGGGCAGGAGGTATCCCCGGACCCCCAACGATCCGGTGGGGCCCTGCCGGAGGCGGGTGGACTGGAAGATGGGCGTCCCGTCCACCTCCTCCCAGAGGCGATGCTCCGTGTTCAGGGTCGTGGAGGTGCCGTCCACCCCCAGGGTGATCCCCCACCGATCCGAGGGCCAGAGCCCGACTTCCAGCCCCAGGTCCCCCCCCCGGAAGTCGGAGCGATCGGCGGTGAACTGTTCCACCGTGAAGTCATAGAGCTGACCCTGCGCCCGCCACTGGAAGAGCCCGGCACGGACCCCCACTGAAACCGCGGGGCGACGGAAGAGGAAATCCGGGGACTGGCCGGGCAGAGTGACGGCCGCAGGGGCCGCCGAAGCGGTCGCGGCCCGATGGGCGTAGGCCCCGGGATCCGAGGACGGACCGGATGCCTGGGCCGTCCCCGAAACGGGAAGGAGTAGAAGGCTCAACACCGGGAGGAGGAGTGCCGCCAGGAATCCCACCCCGCCGGAAGCCCTCCCTTCCTCGGCCGGCCCGCGGCCTGCACTGTCCAGGATCGTCATGAGGACGCTCCAAGAAGAGGGGAACAGGGGCGCGGAGAGTTCCTCCCCCACGGGAAACTCCGTACCATTACCCTTTCTTATGGGTTTTCTGCAGGAAAGGTTCCCCCGCGCCGCCCCCGGTTCCCGTCATCTCACCTCTGCCTCCTCCGACCCCTGAACCCCATGACCACGTCCCCCTCTTCCGATGCCCTCCGGGCCTGGTTCCTGGGCCCCCGGGCCGAGAACGCCGAACTCCTGGAGCGTCTCCTCACCGAGGCCCTCCGGGACCACGTCTTCTGGCGTCGGAACTTCCACCCCGAGGACGGACTCACCATCCGGGAAATGGACAAGCGTCGGGAGGGATA
Organism: Gemmatimonadales bacterium; assembly: GCA_007695225.1. Lineage (GTDB taxonomy): Bacteria > Gemmatimonadota > Gemmatimonadetes > Longimicrobiales > Gaopeijiaceae > T3Sed10-66. Next base: position 11,891 of record REED01000080.1, on the reverse strand, counting down.
TGACCAGGCCGTGGCCACCCTCACCCAGGAGCTCATGGGACTCCTGGCGGAACTCAAGCGGGGGGTCCCCTTCTTCTCGGGACGCTACAAGGGGCACATGGCCTTCGAGCAGACCATCGCCTCGCAGGTGGGCTACTTCGCGGCCATGCTCTACAACCCCAACAACGTGGCCATCGAGGCGTCGCCGGTGACCACCCGGCTGGAGCTGGAGGTGGGGAGCCAGCTTGCCCGGATGATGGGGTACGATCCGGAGCGGTCCTGGGGTCACCTCACCTCGGGGGGGACGGTGGCCAACTTCGAGGCTCTCTGGGTGGCCCGGAACGTCATCTACTTCCCCCTGGCGGCCCGGGGCGCGGCGGACGAGCTGGGGGTGGAGCTGGAGGTGGAATGTCCCGGGGGGAAGCGGGGACGCCTGGGGGAGCTGGACCTGTGGGAGCTGGTGAACATCCACCCTTCCCATGCCATGGACCTCTGGGACGCACTCTGGCAGGCGGCGCCTCGGAAGGACGTGCAGGCCGCGCTCCACCGCCATTCCCTCCAGACCCTGGGGTACCAGGAGTACATCGCGCGGCTGGATCGGGCCTTCGGGGATCCGCTTCCCCCTTCGGTGGTCCTGGTGGCCGCCACGGCCCATTACTCGTGGGAGAAGATCGTTCGAGCCCTGGGAATCGGGTCCAACCAACTCGTCTTCGTTCCCGTGGACTCCCACTACCGCATGGATCCCGATGCCCTCTGGGAGAAGATCCGGGAGCTTTCGGACCGGCGGGTGCCCATCCTGGCCTGTATCTCGGTGTGCGGTACCACCGAGGAGAGTGCGGTGGACCGGCTGGACCGGGTTCTGGAGGTGCGGGAGCGGGCCCGCAAGGAGCTGGGGGTGAGCTTCCATGTCCACTCCGACGCCTGTTACGGAGGGTACGCCGCCGCCGTCACCTGGGATGGGGAGGGAAATCGCCGGAGCGCCGAGGCCATCCGACGGTCGGTCAACGGTGACGGGCCGGCCGACCCCGTCCGCCAGGGGTGGCCCTCCCAGGAGTGGGTCCGTTCCATGGAGGCCCTGGCCGGCGCCGATTCGGTGACCATCGACCCCCACAAGCTGGGATACATCCCCTACCCGGCGGGGGCCATCGTCTTCCGGGACCGACGGGTCCGGGAGTTGGTGGCCATCGATCCCCCCTACCTCCTTCCCACCCAGGGACTGGGCTCCTCCGAAGACCTCTTCCTGGGGCGTTTCGTCTTCGAGGGTTCCAAGCCGGGAGCTGCCGCCGCAGCGGTCTGGCTCTCCCACAAGGTCCTTCCCCTGGACGAACGGGGGTACGGCTACCTGGTGGAACGCACGGTGGCGGGGGCCCGGAAGCTCTACACCACTCTTTCGGAGCTGGATGCCGACCCCTTCCGGCTCATCCTCCTTCCCGAGCCGGACATCAACATTGTCTGCTTCCTCGTCACCCACCCCTCCCTGAAGACCCTGTCCGAGGTGAATCGGCTGAACGAGGGGATCTACGCCCGGATGAGCCTCAGCGTGCCCGGCGCCCAGCCGCGCTACATCATCACCCGGACCCGCTTCCAGACCCCCATGTACGACGGGGCGGTGGACCCGGTGCTGGAGCGGCTGGGGGTGGGTTCGGTGGAGGACTGGAAGGCGGGTGGAACGGAGGGGCTGGTGGTCCTCCGCTCCACCGTCATGGACCCCTTCCTGGCCGACCCGGACACCCCGGACCACGCCACGGGTCTCGCCCGGACCCTTCTCGAGGAAGCGGCGCTGGCGTTGGGAGAGGCGAAGGAGCCGCCCGCCTGAGTGGTCAGCGCACCTCGATTCCGATCCCCACATTGAAGGTCAGGTCGTCCTTCCGGAGGGCGGCAGGGGGCCGGCTGTCCCTGCGCCACTCCCCGGAGAGGGTGACCCGGAACCGGTCGCTCACCGGAAGGATGAGTCCCAGGTCATTCAGGACCCGGACATCGGACGGGGCGGTGGCGTCGGGCTGGACGTAGAGGATGTTCAGGATCCGGGCCCCACTGGGGAGGTCCCGGGAAAGGACCGCCACGTTGGCCACTCGAAGTGCGGTGCTCTGGGGGTCGGTCCCGGGGTCCACCGCGTCGGCGCTCAGGTTCTCCCACTCGCCCATGAGCCCGGTACCCAGGGAGAAGGTGGTGTGCTCGCTCTGGACAAGGGCGTACTGGACCCCTGAGCCGACGAGGTAGCGGCTCCTGAGCCGGAGGGTCTCATTCCGCTGCGCCTGGACGAAATGGAAGGTTCGGAGTTCGGGAGCGAGGATGTAGGAGTACCGCAGCTGGACGAAGCGGTTGTCCAGGATGGCCTGCTCCCGGGTGGAGATGTAGCGGGCCCCGAAGATCACCCGGGTCCAGTGGGATCCGGTAAGGACCCCGGCGATCCCCGAGGTGCCCAGGGTCATGACCCTGGAGTTGCCGCGCTGTCCGTTTCCGGTGAGGGTGGCGCTGACATGCAGGCCTTCGTCCACGTCGGCGAGCTGAAAGCGCTCGGTGTTCAGGATGGTCTGCCCCGCCACGGAAGCGGGGAGGAGGCCGGCCAGGACCACGGACAAGGAGAGGAGAGCAGGGCGAAGGGCTGGGCGGATCATGGTACCGAGCTGCGGGAAGGGTGGTGGTTCTCGGGCTCCGGTTCCAACAGGAAACCCCGGGGCCTGACGCGGTGCGGAAGGAGAAGGTGTAACGATCGGGGCGGAAGATCCATGGCCAAGCCCACATCCTGGCCGCCGCCCTCCCCCTTCCCCCATCCCCCCCGGTGGGATCATGTTCGGTCCATTCGGGATCCGGTGGTTGCGGCTCGTGGGGGGTGTGGGCAGGGAGTGTGCCCCAGGGCCCGCGCGCGCCCCTCCCCGACGCTCCTTCCGCACCCCACGCGCCACACCAACCACGCGAGCCGGAGGCAACCTTGCGGCATCTATGGCAGGCATGGCCCCTTCTCCTGGCCTTTCTGGCCCTCACGGTGGCCGTGGCCCTGACCCTGCATATCGTGCTGACCAAACGGAACACTTCGGCGGCCGTGGCGTGGGTGGGATTGGTCTGGCTCTCTCCTGTGGTGGGCGCTGTATCCTACGTGCTTCTGGGGGTCAATCGGATCCACAAGCGGGCCCGGGAGATCCGCAGTGGGGTGGCCTCCTTTCCCCTGGAGTCCCCGCCCCTTCCCTGTCCGGATGAGACCATGGAGGATGTCCTCTCCGGGGACCTGTTCCACCTCCGGGCCATGGTTCGGGTGGGCGACCGGGTAGCGGGCCGCCCCCTCACGGCGGGGAATCAGGCGGAACTCCTGGAGAACGGCGATCAGGCGTTTCCGGCGATGTTGAAGGCCATCGGGGAGGCCCGACGCTCCATCACCCTGGTGACCTACATCTTCGACAACGACGCCGCGGGCGAGCAGTTCCGGGCCGCGCTTGAGGGGGCGGTGGCCCGGGGGGTCGAGGTCCGGGTCCTCATCGACGACGTGGGGGCCCGGTACTCGGTCCCTTCCATGGTGTCGGTCCTCCGGAAGGCCGGGATCGAGGTGGCCCGTTTCCACCCGGCTCTCATCCCCTGGGTGACCACCTACCTGAACCTTCGAAACCATCGGAAGATCCTGGTGGTGGATGGGCGGATCGGCTTTACCGGGGGGATGAACATCCGACAGGGGAACCTCCTGGCTGAAAGGCCGGACCACCCGGTGAGGGATCTCCACTTCCGATTCGAAGGGCCGGTGGTCATCGAGCTCCAGGAGGCCTTCGTGGAGGACTGGGCCGTGGCCACGGGGGAGCACCTCCAGGGGGAACGCTGGTTTGCGTCCCTCGAGCCGAGGGGGGACATCCTGGCCCGGGGGATCACCGACGGCCCGGATGTCCACTTCGAAAAGCTCCAGACGATCATCATGGGGGCGCTGGCCACGGCGGAGCGGCGGGTCCGGGTGGTGACACCCTACTTCATTCCCGATGATCGGCTCCTGGAGTCCCTCCACGTGGCGGCGCTCCGAGGGGTGGAGGTGGAGGTCTACCTTCCGGAGCGGGGGAATCTTCCCCTGGTGCAGTGGGCCTCACAGGCCCACTGGCAGCGGGCGCTGGACAAGGGCGTGCGGATCTTCCTCACGGGGGAGCCCTTCGATCACTCAAAGGTCATGACGGTGGACGGCGGGTGGGGGCTGGTGGGGTCGGCCAACTGGGATCCCCGGAGCCTCCAGCTCAACTTCGAGTTCAACGTGGAGGCCTTCGACCCGGCGCTGGTGGCGGAGCTGGACGCTTTCGTGGACCGACGCTGCAAGGAAGCCACGGTGCTGACGGCGGAGGCCTGGGCCAGCCGTCCCTTTCTTCCCCGGCTCCGAGACGCCACGGCGCGCCTGGCTTCGCCGCTGCTCTGATCGCGCTCTGATCATGCCGCCCGCCACCTGGGCGCGTCCCCCCACCGGATCGACACCGCGGCCCTCCTCAGAAACGCAGACGGCCCCCTCGTCCCGAAGGAAGAGGGGGCCGTCTGGCGGCCTTGTGGCGGCGCGGGGGCGGCCTCGGCCTCGGGAGTCCGAGGGCCAGGCCTGGGGATCCCCGCCGGGTAGCGTCTCAGCCGATGCCGGCTGCGTCCAGCTCGGCGGCCAGTTCCTCGAGGCGCTCCAGGAGCTCAGGTGTCTCCGGGTCCAGTCGGGTCATCTCGGCGATGAGGTCCTCTTCGAACGACTCCATCTCTTCCTGGACCTCAGGCGACTCCATGGCCTGGGCCTGGGCGGCCTGGAGGCGTCCCGCCAGGCTCTGGGCCTCAGCCATGAGGGCCTGGAGGCGTCCCTCGTCCTGGGTCTGCTGCGCCGCCATGGCCTCCTGTTCGAGCTGACCCATCCGCTCCATGTGCTGGTCGATGTCCGGCTCCACCGCCCGCATGGCGTCGTCCATCATTTCCCGGAGCTCCACCTGCTTCGCCTGGAGGGTCTCGCTCCCGGTCATGGCCTGCTCATGGATGGTTGCCAGGCGCTGCTGGGTGGCCTGGGCCTCGCTCAGGAGCTCCTGGACCTCGGCGGGGATCTGCTGCTGCATCGGCATTCCCTGGGGCATCTGCTGCGCCAGGGCGGGGGCGGCCAGAAGCGTCAGGGCCAGAAACGCTGCGGGAAGGCGGAATAAGGAAGTGCCGGGATGGAGCATGGGTTCGTTCCTTCGCTGATGGTCGTGCGGGGCGGTGTTGCCACGAGGATTTGACGGTGCGATACCCGAAGGCATCCGAACCCTGCGGCGCCGCCCGCACGTTGAGTCGGCCGACCGGAGGACCCGGGGAAACGTACAGGTGGGAAGTTGGACTGTTCCATCCAGCCACGCACAGCACCCTCAAAGGCGGCCCCGGCGATCCGGCCCTACTCTCCGGTCAGGAGGTCCCCGGTCACGCGGTCCCCGACTCCGAAGCGTCCGGTTCCGAGGCGTTCGGTTCCAGGCCGTCCGGTTCCAGGGCGTCCGACTCTTCTTCGAACCAGGTGAGGAAACTCTCTGCGGCGGCAGAGGCATAGCGGATGGGGTGTCCTCCCCGGGCCTCCACCCATTCCGCCTCGGGGCCGTCGAAGGTCCGAACCAGCGCAAGTCGTCCCTGAGACAGGTCGAGGAGGGGGCCGTTGTCCTCCGCGCGACGGACGGTGGAGACGACCACACGGGCCTCCTGGACCCCGGCGGCGAGAAGTACCTCCGGATCCGAGATGTCGCCCCGTATGACCGAGACTCCCGCCTCCCGGAGCTGCTCCACCACCGCCGGGTCATCGTCCACCACCCAGACCTCCCTGGGTCCCACCACCAGGAACTCCAGGAGGGAGATGCCGTTGGATCCGCACCCGGCCAGCAGGATGTGGTCCCGGGGCGGGGCCTCCGGGGCCCGAGGCTTTCGGAACGGGTGGAGCTTCATGAGCCTCCACGTCACCGGATCGGTGGCGAGGAAGGGGGTCACGATCATGGTCACCACGGTCACGGTGGCCAGGATGCTGAACACGCCGGGGGTGATCTGTTCCAGGACCACCCCCTGCAACGCCACCACCAGGGAGAATTCGCTGGTCTGGGCCAGGAGGAGGCCTCCCTGGATGGCCGATCGGGCCGAAAAGCCCGCCCGTTCCGCAATGAAGGTCACCAGGGGGGGAGTCAGGACGAGGACCACGACGGCCAGCCCCAGGGCCTGGGCCATCTCACCCAGGGAGGGGAGGACCAGGAAGGCCCCCAGCGCGGTGAAGAAGATGGCGGAGAAGAAGTCGGAAAGGGAGTTGAGCTGGCCCCGGATCAGGGATCCCGAGGGGAAGGGCGAGAGCGCCACTCCGGCCAGGAAGGCGCCGGAGACCAAGGGCAGATCCAGTAACCAGGCCAGTCCCAGGAAGACGAAGAGGGTGGCCAGGACCAGAAGGAGAAGCGGTTCCTCGTCCCGCCCCAGCCGGGGGATCAGGCGGGGGGCCACCCACCGGAGCATCACCCCGGAAAGCGCCACCAGCCCCAGGGTACTCAGGATCCCCATCCCGATGGCTCCCGCACCGTCCGGGAGCCGCGTCAGGACCGGGATGAGAAGGATCACCAGGAGGTCCTGCAGGAGGAGAACGCCGGTGACCATCCGCCCCACCGGGTCGAAGAGCTGTCCCCGCTGCTGCAGGATGCGGATCACCACCAGGGTGGAGGAGGCGGTGAGGGCCAGCGCCACGTAGGCCGTGGTCTGCCAGTCGAAGCCCAGGAGCCAGGCCGCCCCGCCACCCACCAGCCCGAGGAGGAGGAACTGGAAGATTCCTACCTGGAACGCCGCCTTTCGCTGGCGGCCGACCCGGGTGGGGTTGAGCTCGATCCCGGCGACGAACACCATGACGGTGACGCCCAGGACGAGGGCATCCGTCACCAGGTCCTCAGGGAGGGGGACCACCCGGGAGAGGGCCAGCCCCGCCAGGATCAGGAAGGGGACGGCGGGGAGGCGTAGGGCCCGGGACGCGGCAAAGCCGACGGCGGAGGCCAGGAGAAGGAGGGCGACGGTGGTCATGACTGGAGGACTCCCCCCTCCTGGAGGGCCTCGGCCACCCGGATGAGCCCTTCCTCACGGGAGTCGATGAGAAACGCCACGCCCAGGTGCTTCAGCTCCTGAGCCATCTCCGCGTCGAAGGCGTGGATGGCGCAGGGGGTGCCCACCTCCCGGCATCGGTAGGCGAGGAGACGGTTCGCGTCCTCGATCCGGAGGGCCGAGACCAGGAGGCGGGCGTCCTGGATGCCCGCCTCCTCCAGGACCGAAAGGTACTCGGCATTCCCCAGGATCACCGGCTCATCCAGGCCGGCGAACTTCGTCGGGTCCGTGTCCACGGCAAGGACCTCCAGGCCGCCCCGCCGGAGGGACTCCACGATCTCCCTTCCCATGGAATTCATCCCCACCACGATGACATGTCCCGTCCGCCGGAACGCCTCTCCACTCCCCTCCTCTTCGGGGTCGGCCCGGAAGACCTTCAGGATCCCGAGCCGCCGCACCACCTCGTAGAGCCCCCGGTTGTAGAGGATCATGTAGGCCGAGACCGCAATGGTGATCAGGCCGACGATCCCCACCAGGGAGAGGATCTCCTCTCCGATGAGTCCGCTGGAGAGCCCCAGCGCGGCAAAGATGAAGGAGAACTCGGAGATCTGGGCGACGGTGACGCTGGTGAAGAAGGAGGTCCGTTCCCCGTATCCCATCCGGGAGATGATGAGCATGAAGATGAAGGGGTTCCCGATGAGGACGAAGAGGGAGAGGAGCGCCGCCGGGAGCCAGATCTGACCGACCGCCCCGAATTCCATCTGGATGCCCAGGGAGACGAAGAAGACGGCGATGAAGAAGTTCATCAGGGGGTGAACCCGGCGCCGCAGGTCATGATTGTAGGGGAGCTGGGCCAGGCTGATCCCCGCCAGGAAGGCGCCGATCTCCACCGAGATCTCCATGGCCTCGGCTCCCAGCACGAAGAGGAAGCACCAGCAGAGGCTCCAGATGAAGAGCGTTTCCTGGGAGGAGGCCACCCAACCGAAGAGCCGGGGGAGGATCCACTTCGCCGCTACCGCCGCCACCACAAGGAGGATGGCCATCCCGCCGAAGGCGGCGCCGATGCCCGTCAGGATCTCCATGACCTCCATCCCCTCGAGCCCCTCGTGGCGGGCCAGCCCGGAGAGGAGGGTGAGGGCCACCACCACCACCATGTCCTGGACCAGGAAGATCCCCACGGCGATCCGGCCGTAGACGGAGTCCAGCTCTCCCTTCTGATCCAGGAGCTTCACCACCACCACGGTACTGGAGAAGGTGAGGGCGGTGGCGATGAAGAGGCTCTCGATGGGGTCGAATCCCAGGAGGAGGCAGAAGGCCACCCCTCCCGCGGCGGTGAAGACCACCTGCCCGATTCCGGCCACCACCGCCACCTTCCCCACGTCCCGGATCTTGTCCAGGGAGAGCTCCAGCCCCACCAGGAAGAGAAGGAGCGCGATCCCCAGCTCCGAGATGATGTGGACGGCATCGGACACCGTGACGAGTCCCAGGGCAGGACCCAGGAGGAGGCCCGATACGATGTAGGCGATGATGGAGGGGATGTTGAATCGTCGGGCCGCAAAGACGCAGACGGCTGCGCCCAGTACGATGAGTCCCAGGTCGCCCAGCAGGCCGACGTCCATCCCACGTTCCATCAGCGCTCCATCCTATTCATCGGGCCTTTTCATCGTGGAAGGGGCATTACCTCACCCCCCAAGGAGTATCTGATGTTCCAGGGTGAGGATGTTCCCCGAAGCCACGCCGCTCCCGGGAACGGTGCGGATCCGATGGAACTGGAGGCGGGTCTGGAGCTGGTGCCCCAGGTGAAAGAAGGTGACGCCTCCCCCGGTCTCCCGGGTAGGCCCCCCCTCGCGCCGCCGGTCCCACTGCGCCTCGGAATGGCGGAAGGCGAGCTCTATGTCATGGCCGGGAAGGACCCAGCCGGCGCTCAGGTACCATCCATCGCCCCGGATCTCCGGGGGCTGGGGTGTGCCCTCCGGCGTCACATACTGCTCAAACCAGGCCGCCACCAGGGAGAGCCCCCGGTAGCGGGCGTGGAGGTCTCCGGTCCAGGTCCACCAGTCGGCGGCCGCTTCAGCCGCGAAGCCCGGCCGGGGCCGTAGGAGGCTCCGACGGGCGGACATGGCGCCGGCCGCGAGGGTGATGACCGGGGCCGGCGAGCGGTCCAGGTCCGTCTCCGACGAGCTGGGCGCTCCCCCCAGGGAGATCCCGGCCCGGGTGGCCAGGAGGGGAGCCTCGGTGGGCTCGGGACGGTTCATTCCCCGCCCGTTGAAGGCCCCGGCGCTGAGGAAGGCACGGCCGTCGGGGGCCGTCCAACTCCCCATGGCTCCCAGGTCCCGGCCCCCCGAGACCTCGAAGCGACGCACGGCCAATGCCCGGTCGCCGAAATGGGCCCGGGCCATGGGACGCTCCCGCTGGAGGTGGAAGGGGACCACCTGCTGCCCCATGCGGAGGGCGGTTCCCTGTGGACCCCGGACTTCCACCCAGGCATCCCGGGGCATGGGGTTTCCCGCCAGGTCGGGAAGAAGCCGGAAGCGGACCCGACCCTCCAGGAGTTGCCCCGTGATGTCAATACGGGCCCTACGGAGGAAGAAGCCGGTCCGGTCATCTTCGCCTTCCAGCCCCTGGTAGCGATAGACGGGCTGGAGGATGGCCCCGACCCGGACATTGTCCCCCGGCGAAAGCACCGGCTCGAGCTGCGACGCCCCGGGGCGGGGCACCAGGAGGAGGAGCGCTGCCACGAGGACGAGGGCCCTGGAGGAGGGCCTTGAGGAGGGGAGGAGGCTCCCTGCGAAGCGCGCCATGGTCGGTCCCGGTGGAATGTGACGGAGTCACCACAAACCGGTAACGACTAGCACGGGGAGGGGTCAGTGTACACCCCCTTGCGGCATGCATGCATGCCCCGGCGCCACACCCACACCCGGACGTCATCCCGCGGCCTGACGTCACCCCGTGAAGGGAAGGAGGGACCAGAGAAGGAGTCCGGCGGTGAGGGGAACGCTGAGGTTGTCGTCCAGGGGCCAGGGCGTTCGCTCCACGAGGGCGGTGAGGCCCGCCACCACCGTCGCCACCCCCCAACCCGCCACGGGCACCAGGATCAGGAAGGCCACGAGGAAGAAGACCGTGGACCCCTCCACCGATCCGGTGCCGAAGGGACGACGACCCCACCGGCGCCCCACGTAGCTGGCCATCGAGTCAGCCAGCGCCAGAACCAGGATGGAGGCCACCGCCACCTCTCGGGGGAAGATGGCCACCGCCAGGAAGCAGCCGGCGATGTACCAGGTGGAGGAGGCCACCCCCCGGGCCTCCCGGGGGGACGCAAAGGGACGGAAGAGTCGGAAGAAGAGGCGATTCAGCCCCGGGACCGAGAAGCGGGCCAGGTCGGAGAGGAAGAGGAGGAGGGTGAGGCTTCCCAGGGCCGCCACGGTCCAGCTCCATGGGGGATCCAGGATGACCAGGATCCCCACCAGGGTGAGGCCGTTCATGGCATGGAAGGCCCGCCGCCAGGGCTGCGGGCCCGCCGTGCGAGCGACCAGGACCTCGAGATCGGCCTCCTCCGGTTTCACCGGGGACACGGTGGGTTCGCCGGGGGAGGCGGCGTCGAAGGGGGAGGGGGCGTCGGACATTGGGGAAAGATGGGGCGATCGGGGTCGCAGGGAATCCCCCGATGGGAAAAGGAGCGGAATGCACCGGATCGAGGCTCCTTCGAGACGCTCCCGTTACCCGGCCATCACGGCCCCGGCGCAGGGTCAGGGAATCTTCCGGTGCGGACCGGAGTCGACACCCGATTCCCACCCCCCTGAACGACGGAGGCGTCCGTGCCCAACGTCACCCTGCACCTGGCGCTGGCGGAGCGGGTCCTGAGCGAATGGCGACTCGGATCCGACCCGCCCTTCTCTCCCCGGGATCCCATCCTGGTCAACGCCTTTCGGTCCGGTGCCCTGGGGCCCGACCTGGGATACTTCCCGGGCGGGCCCCGTTTCCTTTCTGACCTGGCCCACTGCGTCGGAAGCGGCACCCTCACCCAGGCCCTCCTTTCCGGGGCCGAAACCGCCCGGGAACGGGCCTTTGCCTGGGGGTGGGTGACCCACGTGCTGGCGGATCGGAAGATCCATCCCCTAGTGGGGCGAGGGGTGTCGGTCCTGAAAGGAGGTTCCCCGGCGGAGGCCATCTCCGGCGATGCGGCGCCCGAAGCCCACATCCGAGTGGAGACGGGGGTGGATGTCTGGATCTCGTCCCTGGAACCCGACCTGAGGGAAATACGCCTGGAACCCGTTTTCGACGCCGTGTCCATCCGATTCCTCCAGGCGGCGTACCAGAGGACCTACGGGATTCGGGTCGGAGGCGATCCCCTCCTGACGGGGCATCACGCAGCCACCCGGCTGGTCGGGCCGGCCCTGACCACCATGGGGCATCTGGCCAATTTGCTGGAAGCCGGCGATGCCCCGGGTTTGATGGGAGGAGCCTCCCGGAGGGCCGGACGCCTCTTCGCCGGCCTTGCCGGGTTTGCCACCGACCGGCTGGGGGCGGGCGGGATGGCTCTGGCACTCCTCACCCCGGTCTCCCCTCCAGCCTGGCTCCGTCTGGCCGTGGCGGAGGTGCTGGAACGTTTCCCCGGGGCCACCCTCCGGGTCCAGGAAGAACCGGAGGAGAACCTCCCCGACGTGAATCTGGATACCGGAGCGCCCGATGGGTCGGACCCGACCCACGAGACATCGGAGCGGACGGTGGCCACCCTGGAGCGGATGGTGGCGGAGGGGTCCCGCTTCCCATGGAAGTTGCCGGATGTGGATGGGGGCGGGGGGATCCCTCGGCGCAGGGGGACCTGGTGACTCGCCTGGGGTCGACACCGCTCCGGATCGCCCTCTTCACCGATACATGGACGCCCCAGGTGAACGGGGTCTCCC
>REED01000023.1 GCA_007695225.1 Gemmatimonadales bacterium | reverse complement strand
ACCGCTCGACGTGACACGCATGACTCGATTCCCCTCGCTCTTCGCGGGGAGCCTCATCCTGGTTGCGGCGCAGCTCGCCACGGGCCATTCCGCCTTGGCGCAGATCCCCCCGGATTCCCTCCAGCCGCCCCCCACCGCCCCGGTGGGAATCTGCGCGACCCCCGTCCCCTTCGGAGTGGGCGAGCGGATGGAGTTCTCGGTCCAATGGGGAGTCTTGAGCGTGGGGGAGGCCCAGGTCGCCGTCACCGGTGTCGACACGGTCCGAGGGCATCCCACCTACGTCCTGGACTGGACCCTCCAGGGAGGCGTTCCCCTGGCCCGGGTGAATGACCACTACCGTTCCTGGATGGACGTCCGCAGCCTGGCGAGCCGTCGGTATATCCAGGAGATCCACCAGCTCCGCCGGGAGCGGCTGCGGCACTTCGAACTGTATCCCGAGGAACGCCGGTACGACTTCGTGGGTGTCGAAGAGGGGTTGGACCTCCTCTCCGACACCCCCCTGGACGACATCTCCTTCGTCTTCTACCTCCGGACCCTTCCCCTCGAGTTGGATGAAGAACTCACCCTCAACCGGTACTTCCGGGAGCACGGGAACCCGGTGAGGGTCCAGGTTCTTCGCAGGGAGGAGGTCACGGTGCCTGCCGGAACCTTCCCCTCGGTGGTGGTCCGTCCCATCATCCGGAGCCGCGGGCTCTGGGATGAGGATTCCGAGGCGGAGGTGCACCTCTCCGACGACGAGGACCGACGGATCCTGAGGATTCGGATGCGGGCCCCGGCGTTGGGCTCCCTGACCATGGAGCTCGACTCCTTCACCCCGGGCGAACCTCTCCGTGGGATCTGTTGATCGCCGGGGGGCACTCCTCTGCTTCACGGCGGCGAGCCTGAGCGTGGCGCTCGGGGTCGTGCTGGCTGCCCGGCACTACCCGGGCGGCTTCGACTGGGCGTACACCGTCATCTCGCGCCTCGCGTCGAACCGCCGGAACCCGGACGGAGCCGCGTGGCTTTCTGGGTCCCTCCTCGTGGCCGTCGTTCTGGCGTGGCCCACGGTGGGTTACCTGGGTCGGGCCATGGGATCCGAGGGCGGGCGGCCCCAGATCCCGCTCCTGGGACTCCGGATGGGCCTTTGGGCGGCGGCGGTGCTGGCCATGGAGGGCCTCTTCGCCCTGGACCTCTCGCCCCTTGGACGGAAGGCCCATGAAGCCGTGGCCGTCCTGGCCTTCCTGGGATTCTACGTGGGCGTCCTGGGCTTGCAGGCCTACCGCGTACGCCGACTGGGCGCGTCGCTTCTTCCAACCCTTCTCGTCGCCCTCCCCCTGGTGGCGGTCGGCCTTTCCCAGGTGGCCCTCTACTTCGACCAGCGCGACCTGGGATGGGTGAACACCGAGTGGAGGGAAATGGGGATTCCCCTCTACCTCAGCTTCGCCTTCTGGCAGTGGCTGGCCGTGGCCGGTATCGGCATCGGCCTTGGCCACCTTGTGGTAACGGCGAAGGCCTCGGAGTGACAGGGTCGCGGCTCAATGCGGGCCCGAAAGGGCCACAAGGGCCACAAGGGCCGTAGCGGGAGCCGTCCCAGGTCAGCCCCAGCCGGCACACTCACGTCAGCTCACGGTCGATGATCCTGGCCAGCCGCTCCTCCTCAAGCCACCGCCCCTCGAGATCTCGCAGCTCGAGCGTTCGCAGGGATCGGTCGATCTGGTCGTGCAGAGCCATTTCAAGAGCCAGTCGGGATTTCAGGGGGAGCTCACCAAGCGCCGGGCCGCTTCGACCCACCTCCTCGAGGTACCGTTGGGAGGAACCCGCCTCTTCGATGCACTGCAGCGCCGCATCGACGCCAGCCCGGGTCGCACCATAGAAGTTGTGGTACGCCAACACCCTTCGAAGAACGTGCTGTCCCTCGACGCTTTTCAGCGAAGCCCCCGCGCCCTCCGGATCGCCACATCTCCCACACGGAAGGTGCACCTCCAGGGATCCGTCGACCCCCGGCCGAAATCTCAGGCTCCGGGATCGCGTCAGCCGAACCCTTGGCGCCTCCGCTCCGCACCGCGCACACCCAGGTGGACGGTCCCATGCAGAGCCCCCCAGCTTCCACCACCGAAGGAGTCCCATGGACGCGGCCCCCACCTGTGCTGCAGGGCTCGGCGGAAGCCCCACTGTGAACAGGTGCGCCAGGCTCTCCCAGGCGAGGGCTCGCCTCCGACTCCGCTCCCGAACCACATGGCGCCGTACCATTCGACGGCCGTACCGCCAGAAAGCTGCCTCCTGGGCCGGGGCGGAACCGATCCGGACCACCTCCAGGTCGTCCAGAAGCACGAGTGAGACGTGATCCGTGGCACCGATCACCCGACCCTCCGCCAGCGTCCTCCTCTCGAGTTCTTCCAGAACCTCCCACCGGTCCTCAATGGGAACCAGCATCCACGACCGACATCCCCTACAGATGATCCACAGGCGCCCCTTCTCGGGATCGAAGGCAAAGCTGGTCCCTCGAATCGCCAGATCAAGCGCGTCCTGGACCGGAAACGCTCGACCACACGAAAAGCATCCCCGTGGGACCACGAGCCTCCTTCCGGACTCCTGAGGATCGTTCAGCATTTGCACGCGGCCTCTTTGCTTCGGTCCCTGCCAGGAGAAGGGGATCCCTCGTTAGAAATGTCTCTCGCGGGTCGAGACAGCCGAGAGGTGAAGGTGAGTGCGGTTCCACCCTAGAGTGGTGAGTCAGAGATTCGCCGAAGTACCGAGGGGCCCGGCGCGCCGCGGTGGCAAGGCGCGATGGTGAGCGATAGCACCGCTATCGCGATCCGGAGCAACGCAGCCACCGTGGATGCGCCGGGTCACGAATGCCGGCGAATCTCTGACTCACCACTCTAGGCATTCCCATCCAACCTACGCGCCACCCTCCGTCCGCGCCCTCTCCTCGCCCTCTCCCCTCCTGAGGCAGTGTGTATGGACGTATGTATTGACATCAAGTTGGAGCCGGTCCAACTTCCGGTCATGGCCTCCAAGTCCCAGCAGCTCCAGGTCCGGCTCACGCCTGAGCAGAAGAAGCGGCTCAAGAGGCTTGCCACGGCCGCGGGCCAGGATGTCTCGAGTTACGTTCTCAGCCGGGTCCTGCCCCCTTCCCAGAAGCGGTTCGAGGAGCTTCTCACCCTTCTATCGGAAGGGGAAGACACTCGCTACGTCCTGGCCTCCCTGAACGACCTTCTATCCGAGCTGGGACCAGGGGAGCTTCGGCCAGCTCTGGCTCACGCCGAGGTCGGGCGGCTCTCTCCGTTCCTGGGCAACTATGTGGCTGCCATGGTCGAGCAGGCCTGCTACCTGAACGGGCTCCCCCCCCCACCCTGGACGGCCACGGTGGCTCCCCTTGACCGTCCCCACTTCGCGGCGCCCTGGCCGGGCCTCAGGTTGCATCTCCTCAAGGCCGCACCGGTCCCCTTCAAGCGTCGGAACCTCTTCGTGGATGCCGCAGTGGGCTCCCGCGTCTGACGGTCACGGGATCATGGCTGAGTCCACCCAACTCACGCGAGACGAGATCCGGCGCCTCTTGAAACTTCTCGATGGCGAGCTCGCCTCCCAGGGCGTCGAGGGGGAACTCTACCTCGTGGGAGGGGCGGTCATGTGCCTGGCCCTGGACGCCCGGCCCGCCACCCGGGATGTGGATGCGTTCTTCCGGCCCACCCGGGAGGTCCGCGAGGCCGCGGTCCGCGTCGCGGCCCAGGCAGGCCTCCCCGACACCTGGCTGAACGACGCCGTGAAGGGGTTCCTCAGCCCAAGGGGCGACTACGACCCCTATCTGGACCTCCCCAACCTCCGGGTGTTCGTGGCCCGGCCCGAGTATCTCCTGGCCATGAAATGCGCCTCCATGCGGCTTGGGGAGGAATTCCACGACCTGGACGACGTCCGGTACCTCCTTCGCTACCTGAACGTCACCTCCGCCGACGAGGCCCTCGGGATCGTTGCCCGGTACTTCGAGGCGGACCAGCTCCTGCCGAAAACCCGGCTTGCCCTTGAGGAACTGCTTTCGGGGTGAGTCCCTGGGAGTGCGGAGAGCGGTCGCCCCCGGGTGGAGAACGGGAGTGCGGACGCCGGGGCCGGCCTGCGTGGAGGGAGGCACCTCGGCACTCCCTCCGGCCACATGATATCACGCTGTCTGCGCGGGACCAGGACGAGCCCTCGGGCCGGTTCGTGCTCCGGATTCCCCCGGCGCTCCACGCCGCGTTGCGGGACTCTGCCGCGGAGGAAGGGATCTCCCTCAACGAGGCCTGCATGCGCCGCCTGGCCACCGGAGCCCTCCGGGCCATGTCCCTCCTGGGCAGGGGCCTGCTCGGCGTCGTCGCCCATGGCTCGTGGGCCCGAGGCGACCTCCGCGATGACTCCGACGTGGATCTCCTGGTCGTTGCCGCTCCGTCGGTGCTCCTGTCCCGCGCCTTGTACCGCGACTGGGACCGCCACGATTCGGCCGGGGCGCTGGCAGGCATCAGGAGGTGAATCCTGACCGGCGAGCCGGCCCGGCGGGAGGTCCATGGGCATCCCTACTGGGTGGAGGCGGAATGAAATGTCGGGGGACTCGAAATGAGAAGCCCCGACCTGGCCCGGGATTACATCCGGCGCGCTTCGATCCGCCTTGAGGTCCTGGATCTCCTGTTTCGAGCGGAGAGCTGGGCCGACGTGGTGCGGGAATCCCAGGAAGTGGTGGAGCTGGCGCTCAAGGCCCTCCTCCGGTCCCACGGTATCGATCCTCCCGGGCTCCACGATGTGTCCGAGGTCCTCCTCGCGGAGCGGACCCGTTTTCCCGAGCCGCTGCAGGAGGAGCTGCCCGCCCTCGCGGAGATCTCCCGGCAGTTCAGACGCGACCTGGAACTCGCCTTCTACGGTGCGGAGGACCTGACGCCCTCAGGATTCTACTCGGAGGCCGACGCCCGCGAAGCGCGGGAATGGGCCCGTCGGGTGGTCCGCGCCGTTTCACCCCACGTGGGGCCATGAGGCCGCGTAGACCGGGAGTCCGGTGGGGCACGTGGGTTCCCCGGAAGCCTGGCACCCCCACTATCGCGAGGAGACCTCCAGCCGCACCACCCGCTGCACCCCCAGCGCATCGGCGTGCACCCCGTAGTATCGACCCTCCCGATAGATCCGGGGCTGGAAACCCGGCGGAAAGCGAGTGACGCCTAGGTCGCGCCCCTCTGCGGTGTAGACGCGCCATTCTCCCCCGCCCACCTCCTCCGGGGATCCCATCGATGCGCTGCCCCGACGCCTGGGCCCAGTCCTCCCGGAATCGCTCCTCCAGGATGGCCCGATCCTCGGTGCCGATGGGCCGAGGGGGGAGGTCGTCCTGGATCCGGTTCAGGACCCTCCCCTCATGGGCGCTCGACCGGGATGGAAGCGCCCCGGATCAGTTCCGGTCGGGTGATGATCATCTGGGTATCGAGCCGCTCGCCTGTGGCAACCCTGTACATCAAGGGGCTTCCACACACCTGACTGAAGACATCTGCCAGTCTCTCCCGGGCCAGGAGCGACGCCTCCTCCGGATCAATCACCTCCACCACCATGTCGAAGCTCGCATTCAGCCACTCGTTCCTCGGCTCGAGTGGTAGGTCGGGCGACCAATCGGCACTCGGCACCAGGCCATAGACCCACAGAAGCCCTCCTTCCTGATCCTCCCAAATGTGCTTGATGACCGGCGGCGGCGGGTTGTCCAGACCCAGTTCGTCGAGGGGTGGGGGACCGCCCGGAAGCCAATCCACCCGGTTCGTCAGGTTCCGGTGACCATTCCCGTCCAGATCGACTTCTTGCAGTTGGTAGTTCCAGATGCTCGTCATCCAGATCCCACCGCCGCTCGACGCTGCCGTGATCCACGTGTCCAGAGCGGCGTCCCTTCCCCTCAAGATGGGTTGTCCAAAGCTCTGAAGAACGCTCCCTTCCGGATCGGTGACGTAGAACAGGTCGTCGCCTGGCCCCGAGGACGTCCGATGGAAGACATACACCCCTGTCGGCATACGCAAGAAGCTGCGATACGTCGCGGGGGTCGGGAACGACCGGTGATACGTGCCCCCTGCGTCGAACAGGGTCATCCTGGCCTGGCCGTCATCCATGACGAAAAGACTGTCGCCGGGCCCCACCAGCACACGGAGGTCACGGCTCAACTCGCCGGGCCCCTGGCCCCGCTGTCCGATCGCGGTCGAGAAGGTCCCGTCGGAATGGAACAACAGGACTTTCCCGCCACCGATCACACCGGACACCACGAACCCACCAGATCCGAGCCGGCCAACCATGCAGTCGTGACCGGCGGCATCCTCACGGAATCCCGCAGGCGCGTCCGAGTCCGTGAGTGTCGCGACCTCCCGGAAGACGATGGAACAGTCCGGGCAGGAACCGTGGTCCTGAATCATCACAGGCGCTCGGGCCGCACCGGGCCCCGGGCGCTCCTCCACATGAGCATCCCTTCCGCACCCCATCGCCATGAGGGCGATGAGACCGGAGGAGAGAACCGCGCGATCCCTCCTTCCCCGGAGGATCCGCACGTTTCCCATCACCCTCCATCCCTGCGGCTGATCCGGAACGCCTTCGGTTGAGACTTCACACCACCCACCCGCATTGCCCCGGGTTCCACGGGAAGGTCGCGCCTGGGCAGGCGTTGCAGGATCCCTGACCCTCGCAATCAGCATCTCGATAGCAGAAGATGAGGGGATCACAGTTCTCGGATGCGCAGAGCGGTTGGGGCGGGGAGAAGGAGACAACCACTGAGGCGACTACCAAGAGCGATACCAGTCTCGCAAACCTGGAAAAGCCACGCCGGGGAAAGCCCCTGTGCTCCCCTCTCAGGGAAGCCTCTCTCAACGGAATCCTGTGCATCATGCGCCCCCTGTCGGCGAAGGTCCCACCATGGGCGGCCCACACCTGGCCGCGATGAGCTTCCAGGTTAGGGGGCGTCGAGGTGCATGCGGAAGGACGATTCTGTCCGAACATCCGTCGAAGTTGTCCGGGGCGGTGGGTGGGAAGGCGTGGTAGGAGGGAACGCCCCGAATCCGTCCCCACCGTCGACTCACGTGAGCTCCCGGTCGATGATCCGGGCCAACCGCTCCTCCGCGAGCCACCGTCGCTCGAGGGCCTGCAGCTCCAGGGTTCTGAGGGATCGTTCGATCCGGTCATGGAGGGCGATCTCCAGGGCCACCCGGGAGCTCAGGGGAAGGTCACCCAGCGCCGCTCCGGTCCGCACCACCCGCTCGAGGTAGCGGTGGGAGGAGCCCTCCGCTTCGATGCGCTGCAGGGCCGAATCGACGCCGGCTGGGGTGGCACCGTAGAAGTTGTGGTAGGCCAGCACCCTTCGGAGAACGTGCTGTCCCTCGACGCTCTGGAGTGAAGCGCCCGCGCCCTCCGGGTCCCCGCACCTCCCGCACGTAAGGCGCAGTTCCGGGGATCCATCCACCCCCCATCGAAGCCGCAGGCTCCGGGACCCGGACAGCCGGACCCTGGGGGCCACCGCTCCGCACCGGGCACAGGCAGGCGGGCCGTCCCACGCATGGCCCCCCAGCCTCCACCACCGCACGAATTCCAGCCAGGTGGCTCCCGTATGGGTCGCAGGGCTCGGAGGAAGGCCCAACGTGACCAGGTAGGCAACGCTCTCCCAGGTCAGGGCCCGCCTCCGACTCCGTTCCCGGACCCAGTGGCGTCGGACCATCCGACGGCCGTACCGCCAGAAGGCCTCCTCCCGGGCCGGAGCGGAACCGATCCGCACCACCTCCAGCCCGTCCAGAAGCAGGAGGGAGACGTGATCCGTCGCCCCGATCACCCGACCCTCCGCCCGACTCCTCCTCTCCAGTTCCTCCAGTACCTCCCATCGGTCCTCGAGGGGAACCAGCATCCACGACCGACAGCCCCTGCAGACGATCCACAAGCGCCCCTTTTCGGGATCGAAGGCGAAGCTCCGCCCCCGGACCGCCCCGTCCAGCGACTCCTGGACTGGAAAGGCTCGACCGCAGGAGAAGCATCCCCGGGGAACCACGAGCCTCCTGCCGGGCTCCTCACCGTGGTTCAGCATGACGCGGCGGCCTACTCGCTCGCGCATCGCCGATCCAGCACCAGGAGGAAGGGGGTTCCCAGCTCGTCTTCCGCGCGGAAGAGGGCATGGCTGTCGTCGGCGTCGATGAAGGGAGCCCCATGAGCCCGAACCTGGGCGGGAAGGGTGATCCGCTGATGGACGTGGCCCTCCCGGTCCAGCACGAGGTAGCGGGCCGGCGCCCCGGGAACCGGAGGCTCCTGGACCCAGATCCAGCCGCTCCGGTCCACGTGGGCCGGGCCATGGACCGGAGTGGAGGTGGGGAGATCACCCCGGGAGAGCCACCGGTCCACCAGGTCCGCCGTCCAGGGTAACGAATCCGTCTGTGCTGCCCTCGAGAGGGCGTCCCTCAGGTCCCGCGTCACCGGTCGCGACTCCAGGGGCACCGGGACCACGGTCTCCGTGCCGGTGGCCAGGTCCATGATCCGGAGCTCCGGTCGGTCCCCCGGCGCGATGAGGAGTCGCCCACCCGAGAGGACGCGGTACGTCACCCGAAGCCCGAAGGGGGTCGGGAAGATGGGAAACCCTTCGAGGAAGCGGTCGGAGCCGGGGAGTGGTCCCACGACCCGCGCCGCTCGTCCATCCCTCTCCACCACGATCTCAAGGGAGTCCCGGTAGAGTCCGACGCCCGGCTGTCCGTGCCGGGTGAGATTCCGCTGCGCCACGATGCCCCCTCCCGGAGCCGGACCCATGAGGCCCAGTACGGTGCCGGGCTCGGCCACCAGGCGGGACGAGTCCAGGAGCTCACCTGTCCGATCCATCCGCGTCATCCGCCCCGTCACCATATCCAGGACCGAAACTGCACCGTCTTCCTCTTCCCATAGCCCCGTGAGGATCCGGAACTCGCCGGGACCGTCGCCACGGCGGCCAACCAGGCGGTGGGTTTCAGTGGAGTGGATGAAGTGGATTCCCATCCGGCCCGGATCGGCGATCACCCACGTGCCGCCTTCGGTGATGAGCCCGGAACCCAGTCGCCCAAACCAGCTGTCCGCTCCTCCGTCAAAGGCGCGTCCCGACGCCTCGTCGATCTCGGGGAAGCATCCGGGTGGTACTCCCTCGTCGGCCGAAGACCGGGGCCCGTCCGAAACCGGCGCCTCAACCCCGTGAGGGAAGAGGAAGCTCTCGCGCCCCGCGAACCCCGCGCCCTGTGGAAACCAGGTCCCCATGGGGACGAGGGCCAGGACCAATGCCCGTGCAACCATCTGCGGAACCTCCCACTCCACCCCTGCGAAAGACCCGGCATGCCTTCGAAATCGAGCCGCGCTGCCCATTCGCCACGTAGGCGAGCGCGGGCGCGGAGGCCACCCCGGTTGGCATCCCACCCCATGATGTGGGCGTGGTATCCAGACTGCAACCATGGCGGTCCTGGGGCTCCACCACCACCGTCCTCTCCAACACGACGGGCTCGCCGCGCCTGTTGAGATCCTCCCTCAAGGCAAGGCGCCGCCCCAGCGCGTGAATCGTGAGCGTCCCGGCGACGGCGGGAGTCACCGTGACCTCGTGGGGGAAGAGGAGAAGGACATCCACGCATCCCACTTCGGGCCGGGGGTGCCGCCGCACCAGGTCAAAGGGGCGTACCTCCACCAGAAGCCCCTCCACGGCCACCTCCGTGGTGTGCGGCCCCGTCAGCACGTACCGCCCCTGGCACCCGCCCTGGGTCCGCACGACGAAACGGAGCTCTTCCCCGACCCGCGCCGTGTCAGCCGTCAAGATCCAACTGCCGCCGGGCGAACCAGGACCCGGTAGCACCCCCGGCATCCCCCATCACGAGGATCGGGTCGCCTTTGCCGGTGTGCAGGTAGAGGGTCTCGTGGAGGGCGTCGACCACCCTGCGGACGAATCGCCCTTTGAGGCCTTGGGCCGTAGGAGGAGTCCACTCAGGACCAGGAGAAGCCAGTGCCGCCATGGAAGATGCTTCCTCCCAGGTTGTCCCAATCCGCCATGGACGGCTCTTCCGCGACCGCGGTTGTGAGGGTCCCGGGTGGGCGGAATTCGGGCCCATGGGCGGCCTCTGGCGACGCTCTGACAGCCCTCGGCGTCCCAAGCCACCTTCGCACGAGGCGCCTCCCCTCCGTTGGCGGTCCTGGGGCCCTTCCAGGGGGTCGCGAAACCCCCGCGTATATTTGGTAAGTATTCGCTCTGATATACACTTGGGAGGTGACTCATGGTTCAATTTGCGTGGGGGATCCGGCCGGTGGGAGCCTGCGCCGCTCCCCGTGGGATCGGTGTGCTGCCGGCATGCGATCGGGCGGGTGAGGGGGGTCGGTACCAGGGAGGATCCGCCTTCTTCATGCGGGCCCTCACGGGGGAGCCCGGCCTCCCAACGGGGGAGTCCGACCTCCTCGCGCCGGAACCCAGCCTTTGCGTGCGGGAGCCTGCCGCCGGGTACGCGGCCCAGCCGGCCTCTTCCCCACTGCGCGTTTCCGCGGAAACGTCCCAAAGCCTTCCCGACACCGAGGACGATGTCATCGAAGCACTGGGGGAGGAGATCTGCACCCTGGCGGCCCACATCAGCGCCGCCACCCAGCGCCTCCTGGAGCTCTTGGCCGCGTTCGACCGCCGGGGCGGCTGGAAGGCCGGTGGGCACCGCAGTTGTGCCCACTGGCTCCACTTCCGCACCGGGATCGACCTGGGCGCCTGCCGGGAGAAGGTGCGGGTGGCCCGGGCGCTGGAGGGGCTTCCCGAGACGCGGGCCTCCATGGGGCGGGGCGAGCTCTCCTTCTCCAAGGTCCGGGCCCTCACCCGGGTGGCCACGGAGGAGACGGAGAGGGAGCTGGTGCCCATCGCCCGGAAGCTCGCGGCGGCGGAGCTGGAGAAGGTGGTCCGGAGCTGGTCCGAGGTGGACCGGGGACGGGACGAGGCGGAGATCGAGCGGAGGCGGCACGCCCGGCGCTACCTCTCGGTGGCGCCGGACGGGGCGGGAATGTACGTGGTGCGGGGGTGTCTCCCGCCTGAGGTGGGAGCCCTCCTCATGCGGGCGGTTGAGGCGGCGTCGGACGCCCTTTTCCGACCGGGGGAGACGTGGGGTGCGACGGGGGGCCGGCGGGGCCCGGTGGGTTCGGAGGTGACGCCCCGGCAGAGACGGGCGGATGCGGTGGGGCTCCTGGCCGAG
>REED01000117.1 GCA_007695225.1 Gemmatimonadales bacterium | reverse complement strand
TCGACGCCTACTTCCTGGCCGGAGAGCCCTTCGAGAGCTTCGTTCGGGAGCAGGTCACCGAACTCCGGGCCCTCTCCCGGCGGCTGGGACTCATCCCGTGAGCATCCCGTGACCGGGGGAAAGATGGCCGGCGGCGGGCCGCATGCACCGGAGAACGGACCGGATGACGGACCGGATGACGGAGATGTCACCCCAGAGGGCACCTCCACCGACCGCGTGGCCGGTGCCGTCCTGGTCGTGGCGGCCGTGGCAGTGGCCTGGGTCTCCCGGGGGTTCGTGGTGGGCTTTCCGGCGGATCCGGTGGGCCCCCGGGCGCTCCCCCTCTTCGCCGCCGGGATCCTGGCGGCAGCCGCGGGAGTCCTCCTGGTGCGGCCGGGTCCCGACCCACGCTGGCCCGAAGCCCACACGGCGCTCCGGCTGGGACTCGCCACCCTCATCCTCTTTGCCTATCCGGCCCTCCTACCCGTCACCGGATTCATCCTGACGACGGGGGCGGGGATCACCCTTCTTTCCCTCCTCTTCAGAGGCCCCGTGCTCCGGAGCGGCGGTGCGGCGTTCCTCTTCGCCGGGGGGCTCTACCTGTTGTTCGTCTACGCCCTGGGGATTCCCCTTCCCATCGGCCGTCTCTTCCTGGCGGGAGGAGGTTGAGATGGATTCCTTCGGGCATCTCATCCAGGGTTTCGGGGTGGCGCTGCAGCCCCTGAACCTCTTCTTCGCCCTGGGGGGGGTGATGGTGGGAACGGTGGTGGGGATGCTCCCGGGAATCGGGCCCATCAACGCCATCGCCATCCTGATTCCGGTGATCTTCGTCTCCGGGGTGCCTCCGGAGTCGGCCCTCATCCTCCTGGCGGGGGTCTACTACGGCTCCCAGTACGGGAACTCCATCAGCACCATCCTCCTGAACGTGCCCGGGACCGCCTCGGCGGTGGTCACCGCCATCGACGGGTACGCGCTGACGAAGAAGGGGCAGGCGGGACCGGCCCTGGCCATGGCGGCGGTGGCCTCCTTCGTCGGGGGGACCCTCTCCATCTTCGGGCTGGTCCTCTTCGCCCCCCTCCTGGCGGGGTGGGCCCTCCGCTTCGGGCCGGCGGAGTACTTCGCCCTCATGGTCTTCGCCTTCGCCGCCCTCTCGAGCTTCGCGGGAGGGAGCCTGGCCAAGGCCTTCATCGCCACCGGCCTTGGCCTCTTCCTGGCTTCGGTGGGACTGGACCCCAACAGCTCCGTCCCCCGCTTCACCTTCGGGGAGCTTCGACTCTTCGATGGGCTGGATTTCGTGGTGGTGACCATCGGCCTCTTCGCCATCAGCGAGGTCCTCCTCCTCCTGGAATCCACCCGCCGGGGGGAGGAGGTGAAGACGGTGGTTGGAAAGGTGATGCTCTCGGCGAAGGAGCTGGCCGCGTCAGGGTGGGTGATGATCCGGGGAAGCGTCATGGGCTTCCTGGTGGGGATCCTGCCGGGGGCCGGGGGGACCATCGGCTCCTTCGTGGCCTACGGGATGGAGCAGCGGATCAGCGACCGGGAGGGGACCTTCGGAACGGGGGACCTGCGGGGGGTGGCCAGCCCCGAATCCGCCTCCAACGCCGCCGCCACCGGCGCCATGATCCCCCTCCTCACCCTGGGGATCCCGGGGAGCGCCACCACCGCGGTCCTCCTGGGGGCCCTCATGGGGCTGAACATCACCCCCGGGCCTCTCCTCATCGAGCGGAGCCCCGAGGTGTTCTGGGGGCTGGCGGCCTCCATGTACATCGGGAACCTCTTCCTCCTCCTCCTGAACCTTCCCCTGGTGGGGGTCTTCGTCCGGGTCCTCTCCCTCCCCCGGTGGTTCCTCATCCCGGGGGTGGCGGGGATGAGCTTCGTGGCGGTCTACGCCGTGAACTTCAGCGTCTTCGACCTCTACCTGATGGTGGGCTTCGGGGTGCTGGGGTACTTCATGCGAAAGGTGAAGATCCCCCTGGCCCCGGTGATCCTGGGACTGGTCCTGGGCCCGCTCATGGAGAAGAATCTGAGAAGGGCCATGGCGCTGAGCGACGGGGACTGGGGCGTCCTGGTGGCCTCTCCCCTCTCGGTGTCGATCTGGGTGCTGGCGGCGTCGGTGCTCCTGGCCCCTCCCCTCTGGGACCGGTGGCGGCGCCCCGGGAGGACCGCTCCCTGACCCGGATGCACCACCTGCGCCACTTGGACCACTTGCACCACCCGCGCCGCCTGTGCCACCCGTGCCACCCGAAGTCGGAGGCCCACCATGCGTCGATCCTCCCATCCATCCTCCCGATCCAGAAGGAAGAAGAGGCTCGTGGACCGGGTGGAAGCGGAGACCGGGACGCGGTTCGGAATTCGAATGCCTGGCCGTCCGGTCCCCGAGGGTGCATCGTGGAGACCGGAAAGCGGTCCCATGATGCTCCCCCCGGAAGCGGTGGCGGCGCGGGATCGTCAGAACTGCCATGTGCCGGGGCTGGAGACCTATCCCCGGCGTCACGGGTCCCACGGGAGGTAACCCCCATGCGCTCCATCCGTCGCATCGCCCTGGCATCCCTGGTCCTGGCTGGGCTCCTCCTGGTCCCCGCCCTGGAGAGCGCACCCACCGGAAGCGCCGCCACGGAGATGTCCGACGCCGTCGGCGCCCTCCTGGCCTCCCTCTCCCCGGAGCAGCGCTCCGCCATCCACTTTCCCTTCGCCGACGCCGAGCGGCTGAACTGGCACTTCATCCCCCGGGAGCGGAGGGGCCTTCCCCTCCGGGACATGAACGGGGAACAGCGGGAGCTGACCCGGGCGCTCCTGGAGACGGGGCTGAGCCCCCACGGCACCCGGAAGGTGGACGACATCATCGCCCTGGAACTGGTCCTGCGGGAGTTGGGAGGGAATCCGGAGGTGCGGGACCCGGAGCTCTACTTCGTCTCCATCTTCGGCGACCCCACAGCCCAGCGGCCCTGGGGATGGCGCTTCGAAGGGCACCACCTCTCCCTCAACTTCACCGTGGTGGACGGGGCGCCGGTGGCGTGGGCGCCGGCCTTCCTCGGCGCCAACCCCGCCGAAGTCCGGGAGGGATCCCGGGCGGGACTGCGGGCCCTGGCTCCCGAGGAGGATCTGGCCCGGGAGCTGGTGCGTTCCCTGGACGGGGGACAACGGGCCCAGGCGTTGGTGGACACGGAGGCCCCCCGGGACATCATCACCGGGAACGCCCTGGACATCGACCCCCTGGAACCGGCGGGGATCTCCATCACCGACCTCCGTCCCGACCAGGTGGATGCCCTGGTCCGCCTCATCGACGAGTACCTCTCCCGGATGGCCGATGACCTGGCCGCCAGCCGCCGAGCCCGCATCGAGGCCTCGGACCTCTCCCGGATCGGCTTCGCCTGGGCCGGCTCCCTGGAGGTAGGGGAACCCCACTACTACCGGGTGCAGGGTCCCACCTTCCTCATCGAGTACGACAACACCCAGAACGACGCCAACCACATCCACTCGGTCTGGCGGGACTTCGACGGGGACTTCGGGCGGGACCTCCTGAGGGAGCACTACCGGGATGCGCCCCACGCGCATTGATCCCACGTCGAGCTGCGCCTACGTTGGCGAGCCCATGCGCATCTCCCTTTCCGACTACGAGCGGGACGCCACCGCTGTCCTGGAGCCCATGGTCCACGGCTACTACGCCGGCGGGGCCGAGGACGAGGCCACCCTGCGCTGGAACCGGGAGGCCTTCGGGCGGGTGCGCCTCCTCCCCCGGGTCCTCCGGGGAGTGGGGGAGCGGACCACCGCCACCACCGTCCTGGGCACGACCATCCGGACCCCTGTCATGGTGGCCCCCATGGCCTTCCAACGGATGGCCCACCCTGAGGGGGAGCTGGCCACAGTCCGGGGGGCGGGACGGGCGGGCACGGTCATGGTGACCAGCACCCTGGCTACGACGCCCCTGGAGGAGATCGCCGAGGCGGCCACCGAGCCCCTCTGGTTCCAGCTCTACGTCTACCGGGATCGGGGGGCCACCCGGGAACTCGTGGAACGGGCCGCGGCCGCCGGATACCAGGCCCTGGTCCTCACGGTGGACACCCCGGTGCTGGGAAGCCGGGAGCGGGAGGCCCGGGGCGGGTTCCGGGTTCCCGACACCCTTCCCCTCCAGGAGGGTCCGTCCTCGCTGGCGCGGTACGCCCATCGTCACCTGGACCCGGACCTCACCTGGGACGACGTGGTCTGGCTCCGTTCGGTGACCTCCCTCCCGGTGGTGGTGAAGGGGGTGGTGCATCCCGATGACGCCCGCCTGGCGGTGGAAGCCGGAGCCGCGGGGATCGTGGTCTCCAACCACGGCGGCCGGCAACTGGACGGTGCTGTCGCCACCCTGGACGCCCTCCCGGGAGTGGCGGCGGGGGCGGCCATGGCGGGGGGTGCGGAGATCTACCTGGATGGCGGGGTCCGGCGCGGGGTGGATGTCCTCCGGGCCCTGGCCCTGGGGGCCCGGGCCGTCCTGGTGGGCCGCCCCATCCTCTGGGGACTGGCGCTGGAAGGGGACCAGGGAGTGGAGCGGGTCCTGGAGATCCTCACCTCCGAGTTCAGTCGGGCCCTGGCCCTCTGCGGGCTCCGCTCTCCCCAGGAGGCCATGCAGGAAGGGGCTGGGCTGTTGGGGCCCACCCCTTCCCCACCTTCGGCCCACCGCCCCCCATTCCCCGGCGCGGGAGGCTCGTCGTGACCGGGACCCGCCGGCCCCCGGGAAACCTCTTCACTCCCGGAGATCCCTCTCCGGAGGCGGAGATGGTTGAAGTCCTGGCCGGTGGGCTCCGGGATCCCTCGCAGACCTCTTCCGGATCCCTCCGGATCGAGCGCATCGTTTCCCTGGGACACACCTCCCCCAAGGGATTCTGGTATGAACAGGAGGAGGACGAGTGGGTGGCCCTCCTCCAGGGGGAGGCCCGGCTCCAGTTCCGTGACCCCGAGGAGATGGTGGAGCTCCATCCAGGGGATCATCTCCTCATTCCAGCCCACCGTCCCCATCGGGTGGCGTGGACCACTCCGGAGGCAGAGACCATCTGGCTGGCCGTATTTCATCGTCCGGGCACCCTGTAGGAGCCTGTCCGGGTTGCGCTCTCCTGCCTTCCGGCGGTACTCATGGGGATTCGTCGACATTCGAGTGGAGCCCCAGCACATGGAGAAGGAAACGATGCACCTTCCAAGAAGCCCACGGTGGGGCCTGACCCTGCTGGCTCTTCCATTCGTTTTGGTCGCTTGCGGTCCGGATGCTCCAGACGCCCCGGACGCCGCCGATACCCCGGAGGCCGCCACGGTCGGTGTCCCCCAGTTCGAGCCGGCCACTGACTGGCCCCGGGGAATCCCTGAGCATTGGGTCATTGGCCCCGGTACCGGAATCCATGTGGACTCCAGAGATCATGTGTGGATCCTCCACCGGCCGGAACGGATCAGCGACGAGGACATGGAGGCGGCCTTCGACGCCGAAATCCCGGGCTGCTGTGAGAAGGCTCCGCCCCTGATGGAGATCGACGCCAATGGCGAAATGGTGGCGGCCTGGGGGAGCATCGAGCCCTCCGAGACCTGGCCCCTGATGCCCCACGGGGTCTTCGTGGACCACAATGACTTCGTCTGGGTGGCCACCTCCATCCACCACCAGGTCATGAAGTTCACCCGGGACGGCGACCACCTAATGACCATCGGCGTCTTCGACGAGGTAGGGGGGAGCAACGACCCCGACCTCCTGGGAGGATCCGCCGACATCCATGTGGATCCCGAAACCAACGAGCTCTTCGTGGCCGACGGGTACGCCAACCGCCGGGTCATCGTCTTCGATGGAGAGACGGGAGACTACCTGCGCCACTGGGGAGCCTACGGTGAGCGTCCCGACGACGAGGTGGAGGCGGTGCGGCCTGCGGAGGGACAGCCCCCCTCCCGCCAGTTCAACCTTCCCCATGGGATCTCCGGCTCCAACGACGGCCTCATCTACGTAGGCGACCGCACCAACAGCCGGGTGCAGGTGTTCACCCGCGAAGGCGAGTTCATCCAGGAGCAGGTCATTCGCCCCGGCGCCGCCGGGGCCTTCGACGTGGCCTTCTCTCCCGGGCCGGCGCAGGAATTCCTCTACGTGGCCGACGGGCAGGAGCACCAGATCTGGGTCCTCCGGAGGAGCGACCTGGAGATCCTGGATCGGTTTGGACGGGAGGGAACGGGTCCCGGTGAGTTCGGTCGCCCCCACAACATGGCCACGGATTCCCAGGGGAACATCTACGTGGCCGAGGCAGACCCGGGTCGGCGCTTCCAGAAGTTCACCTTCCAGGGCGTGGGGACACCATGAGACCGAAGTCGGGGGGGAAAGCGAAATCCCAGCGCAGTTCCGCCCATGCTCGCCCGGCACCGGCACGCGCCCGGCGGTCCAAGGGATCCAGGCGGTCGAGCCGGTCCAAGGGCCGGCTGCTTCTGCTGGCCGTCCTGCCGGGGGTGATGCCCTGGATGGCGGCGTGCGAGGCGGGGCCGGACCCGGACCTCGGCCCGGCGCAGGCCACCCGCGGTGCCCCCACCTTCGAGGTGGACATGGACTGGCCCCGCCTGCCCGAGGACTGGGTCATGTCCTCGGTGCTGGGTCTCTTCGTGGACGACCGGGACCACGCCTGGATCTCCCACCGGGCGGAACTCATCTCGGAAGAGGATCTGGCGGCCGCTCCCGGGGGGGAAGGCGTCCCGGCACCGCTGGTGATGGAGCTGGACCCCCGGGGGGAAGCCCTTCAGGGATGGGGATCACCGGAGGATATCGATGAATGGCCCCCGGTCCTCCACGGCTTCTTCGTGGACCACAACGACTTCGTCTGGACTTCGGCCCGGGACCAGAATCAGATCATGAAGTTCACCCGGGACGGGGAGCACCTTCTCACCATCGGGGAATTCGACGAGAGCGGTGGGAGCGGAGACCCTGATCGCCTGGGCCGCCCGTCGGACATCGTGGTGGACCCGGAGACCAACGAGCTCTTCGTGGTGGATGGCTACGTGAACCGCCGGGTCATCGTCTTCGACGCGGAGACGGGGGCCTACCTCCGCCACTGGGGTGCCTATGGACAGGCCCCGGACGACGACTACCGCCACAGCCCCGACTGGACTCCCGAGGATCCGCCGCGGCAGTTCAACCTGGTCCACGCCATCGCACAGTCCGGGGACGGGCTCATCTACGTCGCGGATCGATCCAACAGCCGGGTCCAGGTGTTCCGGCGGGACGGAAGCTTCGTGGAGGAGCGGGTCCTCAGATCGGGAGCGGGCGGCGCCTTCTCCGTGGAGTTCTCCCATGACCCGGAACAGGAATTCCTCTACGTGGCTGACGGCACCGAGCACAAGGTGTGGATCCTGCGTCGCGACGGACTCGAGGTGGTGGGCGAACTGGGTAGTCAGGGCGCGGGTCCTGGCCAGTTCCAGCGCCCCCACAACCTGGGCGTGGATTCCCAGGGGAACCTCTACGTCGCGGAGGCCGACCCGGGGTGGCGGGTGCAGCGCTTCCTATTCCGGGGCTGGGGCTCGCCGGAGTAGAAGCTCGTTGGAGAAGAACTGGGCCCTGCTCCCGGCCCTGGCCACGGCGGTCCTCCTCCTCGCCGTGGCACTGGTTACCCCTGCTTGGGCCCAAAGCGGCGGATTTCCGCCCCTGGAGGCCCTGGAGGGGGTGATGCCGGGAGCGGATCGCTTCTCCGACCGGGAGGGGACGCCCCCCGTGTTCCGGGGCTACCGGACGGACCCCACCACCGGGGAGGAATCCCTGGTGGGGTATGTCTTCCTCACCTCGGACCTGCCCCCGGAGGTGAAGGGGTACGACGCCCCCATCGAGGTCCTGGTCGGGATGGATCTGGAGGGGACCCTCACGGGGGTCCGGGTGATGCGGTACCAGGAGTCCCTCTATCGGAGCCGGGGGCACTTCTTTGGGGCCCGGGGCTTCCAGGAGCAGTTCAGGGGGAAGCACATCCGCGATGCGTTCCGGATCCGGCGGGACCTGGATGGGATCTCCGGCGCCACCATCAGCGTCGACGCCATGGCCCGAAGCGTCCGGGATTCCGCCCGCCGGGTGGCCACCGCCTATCTCTCGGGCGGAGAGGGCTCGGGGTCTGGGGCCGACACCCGTCTCCCGGCCACCCTGGAGACTCTGGAACAGCGGTCCTGGCTGGAACTGGCGGAGCGGGGGCCGGTGAGTCGGATGATGGTGGTCCGGGGAGACATCATCCTCCTGGAACTCTTCGTCACCCATCTCTGGGAGGAGGCCGCCGGCGAGATCCTGCTGGGCCCCGACCGCTTCGCCGAGGCGCTGGAGCGGGGGGGAGAACGGGCCCGCACGGACCACCTCCTCTTCCTGGGGCTGGACGGCTCCCTGGTCTGGTTCCGTCCCCATCTCCTCTCCCTGGTACAGGGGAGCGACACCGTGTCGGCCTCCAGCGGCGATGTCGTTCTCTTCGAGCCTCCCCGGGGCGGAAAGGTGGGGGACCAGCTTCGTTCCGCCGGAATCTGGATGGTGGACCAGCGGATCGATATGACCCAACCCTTCACCGTGTATTTCGGCGGCTCATTGGGGATGGACGTCTTCGCCCTGGAGGTCCCGGGGCGGGAGGCGCCGTCGGAGCGGATGGCGACAACGACGCCCTCGGCAGCACCGGAAGCGGGAGAGGACGCCGGCGCCGTGGACCCGACCGGGGTGACCCGAGAAGAGGATGAACCTGGAGCGACTCCGGCCCCTGGAGGCGCGGAGGCGGAGGTGCCGGAGGCGGAAGAGGAAGAGGAATCCGGCGAAGGCAGGGACCTGGAGCGGGATCTGGGCGGGGAACTGGCGGAGGAGGATCGGGCGCCGCACGGAGGTGAGGGGACGGAGGAAGGAGACCCGACTGCGGAGCCCTCCCCGGGCTCCGCCCCCGGCTCCGGGGAGGACGCCCTGGCAGGAGGCCCCCTGGCAGGGTGGGCGGAGGGGTCCCTGGATTTCGCGGAAGGCGACGAGGAAAGCGTTATCGCCCGGACCCTGGCCCGGACCGCCTGGGACCGGGTGGCCCGCCTCCTCCTCCTTCTGGGTCTGGTGACGGCGGCCTTCGTCACCCGCAAGCCGACCCTCCGGTGGGCAGCGATGGGGGGAACGCTCCTCTTCCTGGGATTCCTGGACCATGGATTCCTCTCCATCTCCCACGTCACCAGCGCCCTGGCGGTGGGACCCGGTGTCTTCCTCCAGGACATCTCCCTCCTGGTCATGGTGACCTTCACCGTGGTCACCACCCTCCTCTGGGGACGGATCTTCTGTGGATACCTCTGTCCCTTCGGCGTCCTGCAGGATCTCCTGGAGCGGGTGGTCCCCCGGCGATTCCGTCGTGAACTCCCCCCCCGCATCCATCAGGGAGCGCTCCGGATCAAGTATCTGATCCTGGCCATCATCCTGATTCCCGCCGTCCTGGGGATCCATGTCAGCCTCTTCCAGTACTTCGAGCCCTTCGGCACGGTCTTCTTCTTCAGTGCGTCCGTGGTCCTGTGGGCCATCGCCCTGGGGTTCCTGGCGGCGG
This sequence comes from Gemmatimonadales bacterium, assembly GCA_007695225.1. Lineage (GTDB taxonomy): Bacteria > Gemmatimonadota > Gemmatimonadetes > Longimicrobiales > Gaopeijiaceae > T3Sed10-66. The sequence goes on along the minus strand of REED01000117.1, from coordinate 33,381 downwards.
CGGCGGTGGTTCCGCGGTTCTACTGCCGGTATGCCTGCCCCCTGGGCGCGGCCCTGGCGGTGGCCTCCCGGGTTTCCCCCTTCCGGATCCGGAGGGTGGAGCAGTGCACGGTGTGCCGGGTGTGCGAGCAGAGCTGCCCCACGGGAGCCATCCAGAAGGAAGTCATCGACTTTCCCGAATGCGTCCGGTGTGGAGTCTGCGAGGTGAAGCTGATCCGGAAGGCCGGCACCTGTCGCCACGAGATGGAGGGCATCCGCCCCCGCCTCGTCCAGCTCTCCACTGCTCCCGGGAGGCGGCCATGACCGACGAGCCCCGGTCGCCTCTCCTCTCCCGCCGCCAGGCCCTCCGGATCACCGCCGCCGCCGGGATCACCCTGGCCCTGGGAGGCGGGCTCAGGGAGCTCATCCGCACCGGCGGGCTCCAGCGGGTGCGACGCACCGAGCTCCGGATGGGGACGCCGGTCACCCTCACCGCCGTGCACCCCGACGGGAACGAGGCCCGGCGGTGGATCACCTCGGCCTTCTCCGAGATGGAGCGCCTGGAGTCGATCCTGAGCCGGCATCGGGAGGACACCCCCGTCGCCCGACTCAACCGGTCGGGTTTCCTGGGGGAGGCCCCCGACGAGCTCCTCGAGGTGGTTCGAACCGGATTGGAGCTCTCCCGGCGGACCGGGGGGGCCTTCGACATGACGGTGGCACCCCTTCTTGCCCTCCATCGGGCCCGCTTCACCGAGACGGGGAATCCGCCGGGAGCGGACGAAGTGTCACGGGCCCTGGAGCGGGTGGGGTACGGGAGGCTCCAGGTGGAAGGAGCCACGCTGCGGTTCCAACGCCCCGGGATGGCTCTGACCCTGGATGGGATCGCCAAGGGATACGTGGTGGACCGGACCGTGGCGTGCCTAGAGGGGGCCGGAGCCGAGCATGTGCTGGTGGAGGCCGGGGGGGATCTGGCCGCCACAGGGACATCGGCCCCGGGCGCTCCGTGGCGAGTGGGGATCCAGGACCCGGAGCGGCCCGGGGAATCCATGGGGACCCTGGAAGTCCGGCGAGGAGGGGTCGCCACCTCCGGTGACTATATCCACATCTTCACCCCGGACCGGATCCACCACCACATCCTGGACCCGCGAACCGGGTGGTCCCCCCAGGAGGCCCGATCCGTCACCGTGACCACCCCTACGGCCCTGGAGGCCGACGCCCTCTCCACCGCCGCCTTCGTCCTGGGCGCGGAGGAAGGACGGGCTCTCCTGGAATCCCTGGAGGGGGTGGAGGGCCTCATCGTCACCCGGGACGGACGGGAGGTCCGGACCCGGGGCTTCCCTCGGTATGTGGCCGGATGACCCCCTCCGCCGGAGACCGGGATCGGGGTGCGGCCCAGGCCCGAAGTGTGTTACAGGCCCGGTGTATTGATCCAATCCCAGAAGGAGTCAGAGAAGAATGAAGACACCACGCACTCGCCTGCTTGCCGGCCTGGTCGGCCTGAGCCTCCCCGCCACCGTCCTCCTGGTGGTCTCTGGCGCGGCAGGAGGAATTCCGGGATGGGAAGGACCGGGGTGGGGGTTCGCAGGGGGAGATCTCTCCTCGGCCCATGAAGACGCCTACTGGGAGGGCGTCCCTTCGTCGTCGGAAGGCGAGACGGTTCGATGGCCCCCGGTGGCCACCTTCTCCATCCTGGGATACGACCCGGACACCGGAGAGGTGGGGGGCGCGGTGCAGTCCAGGGTCTTCTCGGTGGGGAACGGGGTCCTCTGGGCCGAGGCGAATGTGGGCGTGGTCGCCACCCAGGCCATCGTGGACGTGAGCTACGGCCCTCAGTCCCTGGCCCTCCTCCGGGACGGGGTGCCCCCCCACGAGGTCGTCGAGCGGGTCTGGGAGCTCGATCCTGACCCCCGCCCCGAGGACTGGACCCGGGAAGGACGGCAGTTCGCCGTCATGGACGCCCAGGGAGAGGTGGCGGCCTTCACCGGCCCCCGGGCCTCGGACTGGGCTGGTCACCGCGTGGGGCGTCATGTTTCCGCCCAGGGCAACATCCTGGCCGGCCCCGAGGTGGTGGACCGGATGGTGGAGGCGTTCGAAGCCACGGAGGGACATCTCTCCCTTCGCCTGCAGGCGGCGCTGGAAGCCGGTCAGGCCGCGGGGGGCGACACCCGGGGGCAGCAGTCGGCGGCCATGCTCATCGTGAAGGAAGACGGTGGCGTCTGGCTGAACAACGACGTGGTGTTGAGGCTCCAGGTAGACGACCACCCTGAACCGATCATGGAGCTCCGTCGCCTGGTGGAACTGGCCGCCGCCCAGCGGGCCCGGATCCGCTCCGGATCACGCTAAGGGCAGGCGGCGGGGTTCGGGTGATCAGAGGCGGCCCTGCGGTCGCCGGCCCTCCCGAATCTCTTCCGCCTGGGTCGGCGTGAAGGGAGGGGCGAGGAGCTCGGGCATCTCCTGGTACCGTCGGAAGAGATGGGCGATGAAGCGAAGCCGTTGATCCAGATCCTCCCAGTCCCTGGCCCCTGAACCCGCCGTTCCAGGAACACCGGGCCCGGTCTCGCCGAGGGCTCCGAAGCGACCGAGGAGGGTCCGGAGCTCCGGGACCTCCAGGTGGGTCAATCCGTCCGGGAAGGGTCCCGGAATGTCCTCTCCCAGGCGAAGGGTCACAACCCCGGCCAGGTCCATGGTCATGACCCGACGGGTGAGGCGGCGCCTGAAGGCCCGTCGGATGGCCTGCGCCAGCGCGTCGACAGCCTGATCCAGGGGGGAGGCCCGCCCCAGCATGCGCCAGACCCGGACCCGGGCCCCGGCCCATCCGCCGGGAAGGAGGTGGGCCAGGAGTCGGCCCCGGAACGCCTCGGGATCGGGAAGGACGCTGTTCACAGCCTCCGCCAGTTCGGGCTGGAGACGGATCTGCTCGTGGACTCCGATCTCCAGGTTCGCCAGCAGGAGTTGTTCAGCGGGGTGGGGAGGACCGGGCGGAGTTCGGAGGGCCCGGTAGCGGGTGAACGCCTGACGCAGGTACTCCTGGCCGCCTGGAGGAGCGCCGTCGCGGAAGGAGGCCAGAAAGGACAGGAAGGCTTCGCTTGCCGGGTCGGCCTCCGACTGGAGGAAATCGGCGGCGGCCCCGCCCATCTCCTGAAACACCCGGGCATTTCCCCGGGCCAGGGCATCGGCGCTCCGAGCCTGGACTCCCTCCAGGTCCAGCGTCCGGGGAAGGAGGGCGCGCAGCCGAGCCATGTCCACCCTGATCCCCAACCCCCGGGCCGCGATCACCATTGTCCGGAACGCTCCCGTCACTTCCGGCGCCAACGCCAGCTCCTGTTCCGCCACCCGCCAGGGATCCTCTCCGCGGATGGTCTGCCCCGCCTGCTTCGACGCCCAGACGGCGAAGGCGTACCAGTTGGCTCCGGGCCGCTGGACCAGACGATGGGAAAGGGCCCGGGCCAGTTCGTGATATCCCTGGGTGATGCGAAGATTCCGGAGGACCGGATCGGGGGTCCCCACAATGGCGTCCACCTCGCGCCGGGAAAGGCCTCGCGGCTCGCCCCCCCTAACCGGTGCACCACTTCCGGTCGGTGCGTCGCTCATGGGCGCTTCACTCGTCGCTCATGGGTGGGTCACTCCTCGGTGCGAGCACCATGGCTCCTGGCTCGAGGCCACCTGTGCCATCCGGGTCCTCAGCGCCGACCGAGCTTTCCGAGACGGGTTTCCAGGGCCCGTTCCATCTTTCCAGCCGCCTCTCGGACCGCGACCTCCACATCCCGGGCCAGCTCGTCCACCATGATCGGCTGAAGGCCGGCGACCCTGGCCTCCATGACACACCGGATGTCCCGCCCGCCCTTCTGGGCATTGACGTCGCTGAGATGCACCTCTATCCGGGTGACCCGTTCGCCGAAGCGACCCAGGGTTCCGGCGACGGCGGCCTCCACGGAGGTGCGGAGATCGGGGTTCGCGTCGATGTGACTGTCGGTGTTGATCTGGATCTGCACGGGCGAGGACTCCCACTTGAGGTTGTTCATGTTGCCCACCGGGGTTCCGGCGGCTTCCGGGGATTCACGCCGGGGACGTCCGGGCCTGGCGGGCCAGCCACACCACGTCGACGGCGAAGGAGTATATCAGCGCCACCAGCGCGGTGGCAGCCACAGCGGTGGCCATTGGCGAGGGTACGATGGGGCCGAGGGCCACCAGTAGACCTACACCCTGGACGACACATACGGTCTTGCGACGCATGCTCTCCGGTAGCGCTCCCCGGAGGGGCGGCCACAGCCAGCCGGCCAGGACGAAAAGATAGCGGAGTGCGCCGATGAGGATCACCCATGGTCCCAGCGGACCGGCGAGCCAGAGGAGGAGAGAGAGGGCGAGGAGGAGGAACGCGTCCAACTCCATGTCGAATCGGGCGCCCAGGGGTGTGCTCGTTCCCGTGGATCGGGCTACCCAGCCATCCACGCCGTCCAACCCCAGGGCGAGGGTGCTGGCCCCGATGACCCACCAGATGGCCGGGGTATCGAGGGAAGTGCCCCAAGGGACCATGGCCGCCACAGGGAGGACCAGGAGAGCCCGCCCCAGCGTCACTCTATTGGCCGCCCCCAGTCCTGGACCTGGCATCCCGGACCGCCACCCTCGGAGGAGGAGCGCCGCCATGACCCCGTGGAGCCCCATGACGACGATGAGATAGCGGGAGGGGAGGTCCAGGAGAACGACGGCGGAACCCGAGACCACAAGGAGGGGAATCATGACCAGGATGAGGTCGCGACCGGGGGAGCTGCCACCAGAGCCGGGAGGCCCTGGATCACCCCGGTCCGTACCGGGCCGGAGGGAACCCCCCTCCCCATGCTCGGTCACAGTTGTCTCCGGCCGCCATGAAATGGCCCCTGAGGCATCCCCGAACGCCGGGGACCGCGGAAGGGGGTCGGGACCCCTTGACGCACCTGTGGGGTTCTCACCTTCGCCCGTGACGGACGGGGCGCCCCGGATCCGCCGCCCATCACTCCGGCGGAAATCCTTCCCGTTGGAAGCATCCGTGGCACCCCTCCCTCCCTTTGATTTCTGAGAAACACCGGATCACCGCATGCACCACGCGGAACGTGGATTGTTCGAACTTCGCAGGGGACGTCTCCTGTACGTCACTGATTCCAGCGGGTCCAGTCTGGTGGAGTCCGTGCTCCTGGCTTCGGTGGAAGGGCTCAAGCCCGAGACCCTGGAAACCCTCCGGAAGATGGCCCAGGGTCAGCTCCGCCTGATCCTCACCCGACATCGGGCCCAGGCCATGGGGCTCGGGGCGGACGTGGCCCCTGAGGTGAGCCTGGGGCTGAACGGCGTAAGCCGACCGGACGAGATCCTCCAGCTCTCCAGCGCCACCGGGTCCCTCCCCATGGCCCATCCTGACCTCCGCTCGGCGACCCCGGCGGAGGCCGCCGGACTTACCCTGGCCCGGCTGGGCCGGCTCATCCCCGCCGTCGTGGCCGTACCGGTGGATCCCCTGCGGGTTCCCGCCCTCCGGCAGCTCCTGGAGAGCGGCACTGTCCTCCGGGTGTCTCCCGAGGAGGTGGGAATCCTCGCCTCGGAACCGTCGGTGGAGGTCACCTTCGTGAGCGAGGCTCCGGTTCCCCTGGAGGAGGCGGAGAACGCTCGTTTCATCCTCTTCCGGGAGGCTAGCGGGCTCCAGGAACACGTGGCGGTGCTCATCGGGGAGCGGGAGACCTGGCCCGACCCGGTGCCGGTTCGCCTCCATTCTGCCTGCCTCACCGGCGATCTCTTCGGGAGTCTGCGCTGTGACTGTGGCGAGCAGCTGCGGCGGAGCATCAGCCATTTCGCCTCCCAGGGAGGAGGCGTTCTCCTCTACCTCTCCCAGGAGGGACGAAGCATCGGCCTGGGGAACAAGTTCCGCGCCTACACCATCCAGGAGGGTGGACTGGACACGGTGGACGCCGATTGTACCCTGGGATTCGGGGCCGATGAGCGGCGGTACGACCACGCCGTCCAGATGCTTCGCTACCTGGGGATCTCCGCCATCCAGCTCCTCACCAACAACCCGGAGAAGGTGCGGGCCATGGAGGAAGCCGGGATCCGGGTCTTGGATCGGAAGGCCCTCCACGGCACCCTCAACCGCCATAACCTCCCCTATGTCCGAGCCAAGGTCCACCGGGCCGGCCACTGGCTCCAGGGAATGCTCGCCCGGGGGATCCCGGGGGGCTGACCAAGCCTGGCCCCGGGTGCGCCCGAAGCGTACCCGACGATCGGCCCCACCGCTTCGGAAGACGACCGTCTACTCCCGAGCCCGGAGTCGAGCATAGAGGTCACCGGAAGAAATCCCCTCCGCCCCTGCCTCCAGCCATTCCACCAACGCCTGGCCGCCACGCCATTCGGGAAAGTGGAATCTCCTCGCCTCTCCCGGAATGGCGTTGAACTCGTATTCGCCCAGAGCCTCCAGACGGTGGATGCAGGCTACCGCCACCGCCAGACTCCCGGAGACGAATTCCACCGAGACCCCGGGAATGGGCCGGCTCAGCCCGACCAGGACCTCCTCTTCGAAGCCCTCTACGTCGATCTTGCAGAAGCGGGGAAGACCGTGCTCCTGGATGAGGGCGTCCAGGGTGGTGACGGGGACCTCCACCGTCTCCTCCCAGCGGACCCCCCTGAAGCCGGGGTTCCGTTCCCCGATGCCCCCCCGCCACTCCTCCGCCAGGGTGGAGACGGTGGGGTTCCTCCGGCTCACCGCCAGCTCGGCGGTCCCGGGAGCCCGTCCCACCGCCTCGGCCCGCACCGTGACCAGGGGATCGCGCCCCACCAGCCTCCGGAGCCAGGGGAGAAGCCGGGGCTGGGGCTCGAGAGCCACCACCCGGGCGCCCAGGGAGGAGAAGGCCCGGGTCCGATCCCCCAGGTGGGCGCCGACGTCGAAGACCAGATCACCCGGCCCCACGAAGTCCCGGTAGAGACGACGGAGTCCTCGCTGCCGCCCCGGTCGCCAGTAGACCACCAGGGAGCGGAAGACGCCCCACCATCCTGAGAGTCGCCACGATTCCCACGGTCGCCACGATTCCCAGGGCCACCGGCGACGCGGGGAAGGTGGGTTCACCCCCGCCCTCCCACCGGAGGCCAGATCCGGGACATGATCCCATCCTTCTCGAAGAGGGCGTGATGCACCGCGGCGGCGATGTGGGCGGCGATGGCGCCGGTGAGGAGGTAGGCGGTGAACTTGTGCAGCACCGACATGCGATCTGCCCACACCGGCATCTCCGGAAGGAGGGTGGGAATCCCGAATCGATCCAGCAGCTCGATGGGGAACCCGCCGCCCACCACCCGGACGTACCCGGTCACCGTCATCACCACCAGGAGGACGTAGAGGAACCCGTGGGTGAGTCCCGCCAGCCGACGCTGGAGGAGCGACATGGTCGGCGGGGGCGGCGGCGGCTTGTGGAGGAGGCGCCAGAGGATCCGGAGGGCCACCAGCACCAGGAGGACGGTCCCCAACCCCTTGTGGAGGATGAAGAGTTGGTTCCTCAGCTCCGCGAATCCCTCGCTTGTCATGGCGATTCCCACGGGGATCATGACGAAGACGAGGGCCGCAATGACCCAGTGGAAGAGGCGGGTGATGGGGTGGTGACGTGGCATGGGGGAAGGCTGGGGCGGGGACATGGGCGACTCCGTCTCAGAAGGGATCGGCTCAGAAGGGATCGGCACTGAACGCCTGGATGAACCAGTTGCGGAAGGCGTCCATCCGGGGGGCCGGTCGGTCGGGATCGGGGCGGGCTCCAGGCCGGAAACCCCAGGCGAGGAAGGGCTCCAGCAGGGTGGGATCCCCGCTTATGACATGGACCGGCACATCCCGGCTGGCGTCCTCCCCGGTGATGAGGGGGGCCGGCTGGTGGTCCCCCATGGCGATGAGCAGGGTGCCTTCGTCCAGGAAGCGTTCGGCATAGGACGTCATGGTATGCAGGACGTAATCCACGGAGAGGGCGAAGTGCTCCCGGACCCGATCCGTGTCCCGCCAGAGATCCTCGGGGCGCTCCCCGGCATTCTCCCAGGGGTTGAACACCGACCCGTCCCCGATGGCGTCCCAATCCTCCAGCACCGGAAGGATGGGGACCCACGGCGCGTGGCTGCTGATGAGGGCCACCTCGGCGAAGAGGGGGCGGGGATCCGGGTCGCTTCGGATGGCCGTCTCCAGGTAGGACCAGGTGAACTGGTCAGGCATGGTGACCCAGTTCAGGGGCGGGCCGCGGTACTCGATATCCCGGTGGGCGAAGATCTCATCGTATCCGAAGCGCTCCCCTTCGGGCCAGACCATGGTGATGGCGGGCATGAGGGCCACGGTGCGGAATCCGGCCCGGCGGAAGTCATCCACCAATGTCTCCCGGTCGCTGGCCAGGAGAAGCTCATAGCGGAGTTGGTTGTCGAGCCAGAGCCCGCTGAGGATGGCTCCCCGGCCCAGCCAGGACTGGCCGCCCTGGCTGGGAGCCACCAGGGCGCCGCTCACCAGGTGGAGCCCGGCCGCTTCCATGCGGGCCTCCAGGTCGTCCAGGCGGGGCTGGATCACCGGGGCGTAGCGGGGGTCGTCCAGCGCCGAGACGCCATAGGATTCCAGGAAGGCCAGGACCACGTCTCGCCCTCCCAGCCCCTCCAGGAGTCCGGGAAGATCGCCGTAGCTGGACGGAGAGTCCGCCATCTCCCCGGCAAAGCGCTCCCGCTCCCCCAGCATCCGGGAGAAGTAGTGGACCTGCTCCCGGGCCAGATCCACCGCGGGGAGCGACACCTGGGGAGCCAGTGCAGGAAATCGCTCGCTGACGAGCCCCAGGGTGGAGAGGGCAAGAAGGAGGACCCCCATCACCCGCCGCGGCCGGGCCGGCGACTCGGTGGGGAGGCGGGTCAGGAGGAAGGCCAGGACCAGGGTGACCCCTACCACCAGCACCGCCACCCCCAGCGCCAGGAGGACGGTCCGGGCCCACCCCATGTTCCCCACGAGGAGGTGGAGGACCGGTCGAACGAGATGGACGTCGAGGTAGAGGTTCAGCGGACGGGCCAGGCTCATCCGCGCAGCGGCATCGGAAAAGGCCAGGAGGGCGACGACGGCCGCGATGAGAGCCGCCGCCGCAGCCCCCACCAGGCTCCACCGCCTCCGGGGGAGAAGGGCCAGGAAACCCACCACCAGGAAGGCCTCGAGAGCAATCCAGGGGGGGCCCAGACCTCCGGCCACCACCCACCGGGGGGTGAGGAGGAGGATGTTGAGAAGGAACAATCCCCCCAGCAGCATCGGTATTCCCACCTTCACCTTCACCGGTTCGGGCATGTGCCCCCGCCCTCTCCGGCACTGGCCGCCTGCGGCTCATGCGCCGGATTCGGCGCCCAACGTGTCTCGTTCATGTCTCTCCGGAGTACCGATCCTCGATGGCGTTTCGCCGCCTCACCCTGCCGTTCCTGCTGGGACTGGTCCTGGTTGTACCAGGGGACGCCCGCTTTGAGCCCGGAGGATGGGACGCCCACGGCAGCCTCCACGCCTCGACCCCGGCCCCCGGCGGGGGAATGCTCCGGGATGGACACCCCGTCGAGGAAGCTGGGGTCCTCGGTGTTCCGGTCACGCCGGAGAACCTCTTCGCGGACGTCACGGAGCGGGCACGGGCCCTGGCGCAGCGCCCCTGGTCGCCCCCGCCGGCCTCTGTCCCCCGCCCCCTGGCGGAGATGGACTACGATGCCTTCCGATCCATCCGCTTTCGCCCCGACGCCGCTCTCTGGCGCGGGGAGGCTCCCTTCGAGGTCCAGTTCTTCCATCCCGGCTTCCTGTACCCCGAACCTGTCCGGGTGAATGAAGTGACCTCTGATACCGTGCTTCCCGTTCCCTTCGAGGAGAACTTCTTCCAGTATGACGGGCCGGCCGCGCCCCTGGCCGGGGTGGCCGGCCCCGAACTGGGATTTGCCGGGTTCCGGGTACACTATCCCATCAATGACCCGGACACCAAGGATGAGGTGGTGGTCTTCCTGGGAGCCTCCTACTTCCGCCTCCTGGGACAGGGTCACGCCCATGGCATCTCCTCCCGAGGGGTGGCCGTCAACACGGTCCATGAGCCCGGTGAGGAGTTCCCTGACTTCCGGGAGTTCTGGCTCGTCCGCCCCTTGGCCGATGATGATGCCACCCTCACGGTCTACGCCCTTCTGGACGGTCCCTCCCTCACCGGGGCCTACCGGTTCGATCTGACGCCTGGCGCTCCCACGGTCATGGAGGTGGACGCCCGCCTCTTCGCCCGGGAGGATGTGGGGCGGCTGGGGATCGCACCTCTCACCAGCATGTTCCTCTACGGACCGGACGGAGCCCGACGCTTCGATGACTTCCGGCCCCGGGTCCATGACTCCGACGGCCTTCTCATGCTCACCGGATCCGGGGAATGGATCTGGCGTCCCCTGAGCAATGGCCCCGGCCTCCGGGTAACCTCCCTCCGGGACCGGGCCCCCCAGGGGTTCGGCCTGGCCCAGCGGGCCCGGGATTTCAGCCAGTACCTGGACCTGGAGGCCCGGTACCACGACCGGCCCAGCCAGTGGGTGGAGGTGGGAGAGGGAGACTGGGGCGAAGGGGGGGTGGAGCTGGTGGAGATCCCAACCACCTCCGAATTCAACGACAACATCGTGGCGTACTGGGTTTCCGACACCCCCTTCCACGCCGGAGATGAACGCCGGTTCCAGTATCGCCTCCTTACTTTCGACGGGCGGCTGGAACGCCAGCGCCTTGCACAGGTGGAGCGGAGTCGGAGCGGATGGGATGCCCTTCCGGGGGAGGCCGATCCTCCACCCCGGAGCCAGCGCCGTTTCGTCATCGACTTCGTGTCCGACGGCCCAGGGGAAATGGACAACGGCGGGTCCGGGTGGAGAGCGGACCCGGTGGGCCAGGGCGGCGCACCGGTGGAGGCGGTACTGGAATCCTCTTCCGGCCGGGTTTCGGACCTGAGGGTCCAGCCGCTTCCGGGAGGCGGAGGATGGCGGGCCACCTTCCGCCTGGAACCCGAGGAGGGCCGCTCCGCCGATATGCGCCTCTTCCTGGTCCAGGACGAGGCACCGGTGAGTGAGACCTGGAGCTACCTCTGGATCCCCGAGCCGGGAACCGGGCCATGACGCAGGGCGAGACCTCCGGCGCCGGCCCCGGGCCGGATCGGCGCATACGGATCCCGGGGCAGGGGCTCCGGCTGCCCGTTTATCTGGCACTGGTGGTCGCCACCACCCTGGGCGGTGTCCTCCTCATGCTGGACATCATGCGCTCCAACGGGATCACGCCGTTGGAAGGCCTGATCCTCGCGCTCTTCGCCGCCACCTTTGGCTGGATCTCCATGGCCTTCTGGTCGGGGATCCTGGGGTTCGGGCTCCACCTCCTGGGGCGCGACCCCCTCTCCCTGGCCCGGGTCGGGCTCCCCGGTTCAGGGGCGGGAGAGCCCCCCCTTACCTCCCGGACCGCTTTGGTCATGCCCGCCCACAACGAGGATCCGGACCGGGTGCTGGCCGGGCTGGACGCGGTCCGCTCCTCTCTGGAGCGCACGGGAGCGGGGGCCCACTTCGACCTCTTTCTCCTGAGTGACACCACCGACCCGGAGATCGCCGCCAGGGAAGAGGCGGCCTGGCGCGCCTGGAAGCGCGACCTGCCCCGCCCCGAGGCCGTCTTCTACCGACGGCGAGCCTCCAACGAGGGTCGGAAGGCGGGAAACATCGCCGAATTCTGTCGCCGCTGGGGAGCCGACTACGACTTCATGGTGGTCCTGGATGCCGACAGCGTGATGCAGGGAAAGACCCTCGTGGAGCTGGCCAGGACCATGGAGGCGAATCCCGAGGCGGGACTGATCCAGACCGTCCCCATCCCCGCTCGCCAGGCCACCCTCTTTGGGCGTCTCCTCCAGTTCGCCGGATGTCTCTACTCCCCCGTCCTGGCCACCGGGCAGAGCTTCTGGCAGACCGACGCCGCCAACTACTGGGGGCACAACGCCATCCTCCGGGTCCAACCCTTCACCGAGCACGGCACCCTCCCCATCCTCTCCGGAAAACCACCCATGGGCGGGGAGATCCTCAGCCACGACTTCGTGGAAGCCGCCCTTCTTCGAAGAGAGGGATGGCGGACCTTTCTGCTCCCCCGTCTCTCAGGGAGTTGGGAGGAGGTGCCCGGGAACCTCCTGGACTACGCCACCCGGGATCGGAGATGGGCCCAGGGGAGCCTTCAGCACCTCCGGCTCCTGCCGAGCCGGGGGCTCCATCCCGTGAACCGCATCCACTTTGCCGTAGGGGCCATGGGGTACCTTTCCTCGGTCCTCTGGCTCCTCATGCTCCTGGCGGCCACCGCATGGGTCCTCCTGGCCGCTCCAGCCGGAGCGGCCATGTCCGGTGCTTCCCCCTGGTGGCTTTCGAGCCTGGAGTGGGGAACGGATCTCACCCTTCCCGCCTTCGCCTCGGTGGTTCCCCTCCTGGCGTGGACGGCAGTGCTCCTCTTCCTTCCCAAGGCCCTGACGGTGGGCCTCGTCTTCCTCCGGGGGGGAGGGGGATTCGGGACACGTTGGAAGCTGGCGCTGAGCGCCTTCCTGGAGGCGCTTTTCGCCATCATCCTGGCGCCGGTGATGATGATGATCCACACCCGGTTCGTGACCAGCATCCTGATGGGGCGGGATGTGAACTGGGACGCCCAGGAGCGCGGCGCCCGGATGGTGGCCTGGCGGGAGGCGTGGCGCCGCACCCTGGGAATCCTCCTGGCCGGTACGGTCTGGGCCGGCGTCACCCTGGTGCTGAGTCCCTTCTTCTTCCTCTGGCTCACCCCCATCTTCGTCGGACTCCTCACCGCACCTCTCCTGGCGCGTTGGACCAGCAGCCGGAGCCTGGGCGCCCTGGCCCGCCGCCGGGGGCTCTTCCTGGTCCCCTCCGAGGTGACGCCTTCGATGGAGCTACTGGACGGAGAGGTGGACCAACCGGGGGTGGGGGGGGTGCCCCTCCCCAGCAGACCGGTGAGGTCCGCTCGCGAATCCGTCTCGGAGAAGGCGAAGGCCGACCCTCCGCCCAGCGTGGTGCCATCCTGAGGCTCGCCCTCCCATCATCCGCACTCCATCGGCCCGCCCCATGACTGAACACCTCGCCTCTCGACAATTCTGGATCCAGGCGCCTGGAAGGGGCGAAATCCTGGAGCGGGAGATCCCGGCATCGGTGGAGGGCGCCCTCCGGATCCGTGCCCTCTACTCCGGAATCAGCCGTGGAACCGAATCCCTGGTCTTTCGGGGTGAAGTCCCTCCTTCCCAGTTCGAGACCATGCGAGCCCCCTTCCAGGAAGGAGGGTTCCCCGGGCCGGTGAAGTACGGCTACGCCAGCGTGGGGCGGGTGGAGGCGGCGCCAGATGGGCCTCCGGCATCGAATGGGCCCCCGCCCCACCTCGCCCGGGCGCTCCAGGGCCAGACCGTCTTCTGCCTCCACCCCCACCAGGACGTCTACTGGGTTCCCCCCGAAGCCGTGACCCCCCTTCCCGCCGGTCTTCCTCCCGGCAGGGCGATCCTCGCCGCCAACATGGAGACGGCGGTGAACGCCGTATGGGACGGCGGGCCGGCCCCCGGGGACCGGATTGTGGTGGTGGGCGGTGGGGTGGTGGGGCTCCTCATCGCCTGGCTCTGTGGCCGGCTGCCGGGGTGCGAGGTGGTTGTGGAGGACGTGAATCCCGGACGGAGGTCCATCGTGGAATCCCTGGGTCTCTCCTTTGCCCGCAGTGGAGACCGGAGTGGGGAAGGAGGTGCCGACCTCGTCTTCCACGCCAGCGGCCATCCCGAGGGGCTCCCGCGGGCGCTGGAGCTGGCAGGGTCGGAGGCCACGGTGGTGGAGGTGAGTTGGTACGGGAGCCGCAGCGTCACCCTCCCCCTGGGAGAGGGCTTCCATTCCCGTCGCCTCACCCTGAAGAGCAGCCAGGTGGGAAGGGTTCCGCCCCACCGGGCCCCCCGCTGGGACACGGCTCGAAGGATGCGACTGGCGCTGGAACTCCTGAGGGCGGACCCGCTGGAGGCCCTCATTTCCGGTGAGAGCGGGTTCCACGAACTTCCGGATATCATGGCCCGTCTGAGCACCGCTCCCGGCGACACCCTCTGCCACCGGATCCGCTACGCCACCGCCCCCTGAGGCGCCGCCCCCGATGGGAGTGGGCGACCGGGGCCCCTGGATCTGCACCCATTCGAACCCCCAAATCCTGCGAGTCCGCATATGTACAGCCTGAATGTCCGCGACCACTTCATGATCGCCCACAGCTTCCGGGGAGAGATCTTCGGGCCGGCGCAGCGCCTCCACGGCGCCACCTACGTGGTGGACGCCACCTTTCGTCGTCCCGAGTTGGACCCGGACGGACTGGTGGTGGATATCGGCCTCGCCGCCGAGACGCTGAAGGCGGTCCTGGACGATCTCAACTTCCGGAACCTGGACGATGAGCCGGCCTTCGAGGGGGAGAATACCACCACCGAGTTCCTGGCCCGGGAGATCTTCGATCGCCTCGCCCGGGCCGTGGAGGCGGGACGGCTGGGAGAGGGAGCCCAGGGCCTGACCGCCATCTGGGTGACCCTCAGCGAGTCCCACGTGGCCTGGGCCCGCTACGAGGGCTCCCTTTGAGCCCCCCACATCTGCACCTGGTGATTCCAGGCCCTCTGGACCAGCGAACCGGAGGGTATCTCTACGATGCCCGGATGGTGGACGAGCTTCGCCGTGCCAACTGGCGGGTGACCATCCACCCCCTGGAAGGCCGTTTCCCCGACCCGGACGGACGTGCCCGGGCGAGCCTCGAGGAGGTCCTCGCCCGACTCTCCGATGGGAGCCGGGTCCTGCTGGACGGGCTGGCCATGGGAGGACTCCCTGAATCGCTCCGTCCCCACGCCAGCCGCCTGAGGCTCATGGGACTGGTCCATCACCCCCTGGCGGACGAGACCGGCCTCGACCCTTCCCAGCGGGAGCGCCTGGGATCCCTGGAACGGGAGGCGCTGGCCACCTGCGGGGGGGTTCTGGTCACCAGCGACTTCACTGCCGCCCGGGTGGTGGAGATGGGCGTCCCACCGGACGGGGTCCGGGTGGCTCCCCCGGGGACGCGCCCCGCTTCCGACGCTCGGGGGCCGGGCCCCGGGCATCCGCCCCGCCTGCTCTGCGTGGCATCGGTCATCCCCCGGAAGGGGCATGATGTGCTGGTGGAGGCCCTGGTCCAGATCCGGGACCTTCCCTGGAACTGCGTTTGCGCCGGAAGCCTGGGGCGGGCGCCTGCCTTCGCCCGGGCCGTGCGTCAGAAGGTGGAGGAGGAGGGCCTGGAGGCGCGGGTCCGCTTCCCTGGCGAATGCGAGGACGGAATGCTCGACCACCTCTACCACGGTGCCTCCCTCCTGGTCCTGGCCTCCCATTACGAGGGCTACGGAATGGTCCTGACCGAGGCGCTGGCCCGGGGCCTCCCGGTGGTGAGCACGACGGGCGGCGCCATTCCAGCCACGGTTCCCGCAGACGCCGGTCTCCTGGTCCCTCCCGGGGACGCCGAGGCGCTGGCCGGGGCCCTCCGCAGTCTCCTGGCCGGGACGCCCGAAGCGGAGCGGGCTCGCGAGAGGATGGCGGAAGCCGCCCGCAATCACGCCGCTTCCCTTCCGGACTGGCGGGAGGCCGGGCGCACCTTCGCCCGATGCCTCCTGGAGCTCTCACCCGACGCGGAACCCCCTGTGGGAGGGGGCCATGGCTGACGACGCCTTCACCCCGGACTGGCTGGCCCTCCGGGAACGGGTGGACCATCGCTCCCGCCCCACCGCCCTCCTCCGACCCCTCCGCGCCGCCTGGCATGCCCGGGAGTGGTCCCGTGTGCTGGATCTGGGGAGCGGCACGGGTTCCAATTTACGCTACCTGGCCTCACGACTCCCTGGACGCCAGGAGTGGACGCTCGTGGACCACGACCCCGACCTCCTGGACCGGGTCCACGGACCGGACCCGGTCCCGTCGGACCCCGGAAGCTCCGACGCCGCAGGCTCTGCCCTTCCAGTCCATCGGGTGGTGGGAGACCTGGCGGAAGAAGGGCTGGCCCGGGTGGGGGAGGCGCATCTGGTCACCGCATCGGCGCTCCTGGACCTGGTGACCCGGGAATGGCTGACCGCGCTGGTGGAGAGATGCCAGGAGGCGAAGTGCGGCGCCCTCCTGGCCCTGAGCTATGACGGCACCATTGTCTGGTCGCCGCCGGAGGATCCGGACGACGCCTGGGTGCAGGAAATGGTGAACGCCCACCAGCGGCGGGAAAAGGGACTGGGGCCTGCCCTGGGCCCCACGGCCCCCCACCTGGCCGAGGCCCTCTTCCAGGAGCAGGACTTCCACACCTGGTTGGTGCCCAGCCCCTGGCATCTCGGCCCAGGGGACCTCGCCCTGGCTCGTGCGCTGGTGGAAGGGTGGATCCACGCTGTCGCGGAGCAAGCTCCCTCCGGGGCTTCCAGGGTCCAGGGATGGGGAGAACGGCGGCTCCAGGCGCTGGCGCGGGGAGACGTGGGCCTCACTGTGGGTCACCTCGATCTGCTGGCCCTTCCTGCCGATCCCGGCGCCGGATGAGTCGACGAGGGGTCGGGGGAGAGGACGCCACACCCAACACCCCCGACACCCAAGGGGCGCCCGGCCCCCGGTGGCGTCCGGGCCCCCTTCTTCGACTGGGGGTGAGCCTTGGCCTCCTGGCCTTTCTCTTCTGGGCCCTGGACGCCGGCGCGCTACTGGGCCGACTGGTCCAGATGGACCCCAGGTGGGCCGCAGCCGCCGTAGCCCTCTCCATTGCCCAGGTGGCGCTGCTGGCCTGGCGATGGCGGTTCACGGCCCAACGTCTCGGACTGTCCCTCCCCTTCCGCTCAGCCCTGGAGGAATACTGGCTGGGGATCTTCCTGAACCAGGTCCTTCCCGGAGGGGTCCTGGGGGATGTGTCCCGAGCCTGGCGCCAGGCTCGGGGCCGGGGAGCTGGAGGCCCGGTCCCGATCTCCGATGGGCGCTCTTCCATGACGACGCCTCAACCTTCCCACGGCTCCTCCTCAGGGGGAGCCGACGCCGGCTCCGCCGTCCGGGGCGTGATCCTGGAACGGGCCTCTGCCCAGGTGGTCATGACAGGGGTGGCCCTTCTCTCCGCCCTGGTCCTCCTCCTGGGGCCCAGGGGCACGGGACCCCTCGTCCTGGGCGCAGGAACGGCCATTCTTCTCACACTGGGAACGGGACTCTTCCTTCTCCGGGGGACCCGCCCGCTCCCGGCCCGGGATTCCCTGGCGGGGAGGGTCCGGAGAGATGCCCATATCGCCGTGCTGGCCCCCGGCGCCTTTCTCTTCCACCTCGTCACGGGGCTTCTGGTGGTGGCAAGCTACATCGCCGTCTTCCTGGCCGCCGCCCGAGCCGTGGGGGTGGAGACCCCCCTCCTCCACCTCCTTCCCCTGGTCGCTCCCGTCCTCATGACCATGCTCATCCCGGTGAGCGTCGCCGGGTGGGGACTCCGGGAGGGGGCGGCGGCCATCCTGTGGGGAGGCGTGGGCCTCGCGGCGGCGGACGGTGTCCTGATCTCCATGGCCTACGGGGTCCTGGTCCTGGTCTCCTCCTTCCCCGGGGGGATCGTCCTTCTCCGGGGATGGCGGGGGGCGAGGGGCAACGTCCGGGAGTGAGAGGCGATGCCCCGCCTCACCCTGCCCGGAGATCCAGGTCGAAGAGGGTGTCCTCCCCCAGGGCGAAGGTACGGCAGGCGGGCCGCAGGGCCTCGTCCAGCGTCTCGATGGGATCCAGGGAGATTCCCGGCCGCCCGGAGCCGATGAGAAGGGGCGCCACGGTGATGTGAAGCCGGTCCAGGGCCCCGGCCTGGAGAAAACGGGAGACGGTGATCCCCCCTCCCTCCACCAGCACCCGATGGAGACCCCGGTCCGCCAGGAGGGCCACCACCTCCCCTGGAGGAAACCCGAGAGGTCCCTCGGCGGGAAGGAAGAGCCGCTCCCCCCCCTCCCACGCCTCCCCCCCGTTCCGTCCCATCCGTCCCTGCTGGACCAACAGGGTCCGGGGAGCCCCGTCCGAGGCGACCCCGTCGGTGAAGACCCGGTGCGTCGGACTCAATCGTCCCCGGGGATCCAGGATCACCCGCACCGGATCCGGACCCTCCACCTTCCGGACGGTGAGCAGTGGGTCGTCGGAGGCCACCGTCCCGGCTCCCACCACCACCGCATCCACCAGGGCCCGGACCCGGTGCAGGCGTCGGATGTCCTCGGGACCGGTGACGTAGTGGGAATGCCCCGTCCCGGTGGCGATGCGTCCGTCCAGGCTCTGGCCCATCTGGCCGATGACCATCCGGGGGGAGAGGACGAGGGGGAGGAGGAGGTCCACCAGCTCCCGGGCCTGGGGGTGCAGGGGTCCCGGGGCTTCCCATTGACCCGAAGGGGGCGGCGACCGGCGGAGGGCCAGGAGGTGGGCCCAGGCGGCATCCTCTCCCATTGGGGGATGCCTCTCGTCATCCCCGCGGGGTTCCCCCGGTCCAGGACCCCCAGTCCCGGTGGTCAACGCAGGCGCTCCAGCGGGAAGCGCCGGGCCTCTTCCACCACCTCCGCCAGAATCACCCCATAGTGCTCCACCAGACGAGCGCCGGTGGCCGGGTCCGCCAGCCGGGCGTCCCCCACCACCCCATGGGGATTCAGGTCGCCGGCCAGCCAGGCGAACGGCGCCTCCCCCTCGGGGCCCACCCGTCCCGTCATCTCCCCCCCCAGAGAGGGGAAAGGACCCAGGCTCTCCCTCCGGACCCGATGGGGATGGAGATGGAGCATCATGCTGGTCTCGACGGCCCCCCCATGAAACCCGTGCCGCCACTCCTCCTCCGGGAAGTCCACCCCGGGCGGTCGGCGGAAACGGGTATAGGTGGCCTTCACCACCAGGAGCCCGCATTCCCGCCGGAGTCTGAGGGCTGCCGACTCCAGGGTGGGACGGTTCCCCCCATGGGAGTTGTGGAGGACCAACCGACGCACCCCCGTGGCCGCCACGGCTTCGCCCAACTGGAAGACGATCTCTCCCAGCTGCTCTGGTGCCAGGCTCAGGGTGCCCGGGAATCGAAGGTGCTCGGAGCTCGACCCCACCGACTGCGGGGGGAGCGCCCAGGCCGGAAACTCCGGCGAGAGCCTGCGGAAGGCGGCGGCCAGGATCCCCTCCCCGATGTCGAGGTCGGTGGAGAGGGGAAGATGGGGTCCGTGCTGCTCGATGGCGGCGACGGGGAGGATGACCACTGGATCCCGGTCCGCCAGCTCCCCTGCCTCTCGGGTGGTCATGGTGTGCCAGTGGCGAATGGGGTCTTCAGCCATGGAGGTGGGGCACCGACTGGAGGGGGAAGAGAAGGGAATGGAACCCGGAGCGCACGCTCCGCGACACTCCGTTTCGGATGGAGACCGGATCGTAAGGAGACCGGATCGGATGCCGAAAGATAGGCCCCTGCCGCTTCAAGGGCCTCCCCCGAAAGGGGAGAGATGGAGCTTCACCGACAGGGTCAGCTCTCGCTGGGGGTGGGCCCGTCGACTTCCCCGCTCGTCATCCACCAGCACGTATCGACTGAAACTCCCCGCCAGCTCCGGGGCCACCCTTCGGCCCAGGATCCTGGTCTCCACCCCTGCCCCGTAGCGGATCATCCCTCCGGTGCCATCCATGGGCTTCGTGAAATCCAGCGGGTCCCTGGGCTCTTCCTCCCCGAAGGCGTAGCGCTTCACACCCACCCCCAGGAACCCGTAGGGCCGGAGCCCCCATCGTTCCCTTTCGGGGCGAAGCACAAGATCGCCCGTGAGAAAGGTCACCGCAGTGGGGATGCGGTAGCGAAAGGTAAGGGTCTCCTGGAACCCGTCCCCCGGGATGGTCCCCACGAGCCGGGTATGGAACCAGTCCGCCCGCTCCAGCCCCACCCTCAGGGCGAAGGGCATCGAGGGGGCCTTCATCTCCACGCCCATTCCCACCACCACCGCCTGACTCATGCGGGCCCGGGCGGGAGGATAGTCGGAGCGGTAAAGGAGTCCGGATGGGAAATACCACCCCAGCGAGGGGATGAGCTGGAACCGCACGCTCTCCGGAGTCTCCTGGGCCGAGGCCGCCGCCCTCCCCCCTGGCTCCCCACCCCACTTCCCTGGAAAGAAGGGAAGAAGGAGGAGAAGAGCGCCGCCGAGCACGGTGGAAGGAAGGACACGGGCCCACCGGCGCCCCCCGGGCACCCGCCGGGGGCCCCCCCCGTGCACGGGGAACGGCAGGAGGGAGTTTGGCGGAGTGGAGGGGGTCATGCGCATCTCGACGGAGTGAGGGGGCCGTCCCCCATGGGGGGAGGACCGTCCTCCAATGGTGAGAGGACCGTTCCCCCATGGGTAGGGGAAGGGGAGGTCCACCGGCAAGCGCACCCCGGAAGGCCCCCCGGGTTGCTCCGGTCCCGATCCCCCCGATAGGCTGAGCCGGAGCAGGCCGTGCCCGCAACGGCGGGACGAGCCAGGAAACCCCCGATCCGGAAGGCACCCATGCCCTGTCAGCCACACCGCCCGAACCCCGGTGGGGCCCTCTCCATCCTTCGCGCCCTCCTTGTCCTCCTGCTCCTACCGGCCGTCCCGGCGCTGGCCCAGGACGCTGCCCAGAACCCTGGTGGAGCCGCAGATACGGAGGCCCTTCCACTGGTCTACGTCCTGGCCACGGGCGGGACCATCGCCGGAGCCGGGGAGCCCGGAGCCCTCACCGGCTATGTCTCGGGGGAGGTCCCCGGAGACGAGTTGGTCCAGGCGGTGCCCCAGATCGAACGGTACGCCCGGGTGGTGACGGAGCAGATCGTGAACGTGGAGAGCAGCCTCATCACCGCGGAAATCTGGCTCCGACTGGCCAACCGGATCAATGAGCTCTTCCACCAGACGGAGCCCGAGGTGGCGGGCGTGGTGGTGACCCACGGAACCTGGACGCTGGAGGAGACGGCGTACTTCCTGAACCTCACCGTGCGCTCGGAGAAGCCTGTGGCCGTGGTGGGGGCCCAGCGTCCTCCCAGCGCCCTGAGCCCCGACGGGCCGCTGAATCTCCTGAACGCCGTGCGTGTGGTGGCGGACCCGACCGCGAAGGGGCACGGCGTCCTGGTGGTGATGAACGAGGAGATCAATGCCGCCCGGGAGGTAAGCAAGGGCAACACCTATCGGGTGGAGGCCTTCCGTTCCGGGGAGCTGGGCTTCCTCGGGTACGTGGACGCGGACCGGGTGGTCTTCTATCGGACCCCCACCAAACGGCACACCCTTGAATCCGAGTTTGATGTCCGCTCTCTTACCCACCTTCCCCGGGTGGGGATCGTCATGTCCCATACTGAGGCCACCCGCCTGGTGGTGGACGCCTTCGTCCAAGAGGGATACGACGGGCTGATCCTCCATGGACACGGCTCGGGAGTGGCCACGCCCGAACTCCGGGAGGGGCTGAGGGATGCGGCCCGGCAGATCCCCGTGGTCCGAACCGCCCAGGCCGAGAACAGCCGGGTCCTGGACGAGCCGGCCTGGCTGGAGGATGGCATCATGGCGGGGGACAACCTGGGACCGCTGAAGGCTCGGATCCTTCTTCGCCTGGCGCTGGCCCACACCCGGGACCCCGAGGAGCTCCGCCGGATCTTCTCCCAGTACTGAGCCCCGAGGGAATCTCCACCGGACCGGTAGACGTCACCCATGAGCGACCTGCACAGCACCTTCGTCCGCCTCCTCTCCAACCTGGCGAGCCCAAAGGAGATCCACCTCTACCTGAAGCGGTTCTCCCAGGTGGACGCCTCCCGCTTCGCGGTGGTCAAGGTGGGCGGCGCCATCCTCGAGGAGCAACTGGACGCACTGGTGTCCTCCCTGGATTTCCTCCAGCAGGTGGGACTCACCCCCATCGTGGTCCATGGCGCCGGACCGCAGTTGGATCGAGCCTTCCTCGAGGCCGGAATCGAGAAGCGCACGGTGGATGGCCTCCGCCACACCGGCCCCGAAGGGCTGGCGGTGGTGCGAAAGGTCTTCCAGCGCGAGAACCTGCGCCTGGTGGAGGCCCTCCAGGCCGAAGGGGTCCGGGCGACCTCCTTCCAGTCCGGCGTCTTCGAGGCCGATTTCCTGGATCGGGAGCGCTACGGACTGGTGGGCCGGGTGGTGGGGATCGATTCGTCGGGGATCCGCTCCGCCATCGCGGTGGGATCCATTCCGGTGGTCGCCTCCCTGGGAGAGACGGCCGGGGGGCAGATCCTGAACGTGAATGCGGACTGGGCCACAAGCGAGCTCGTGAAGCGCCTGCAGCCCTACCGGATCATCTTCCTCACCGGCACCGGGGGAATCCTGGACGCCGACGGGCGGATCATTGAATCCATCAACCTGAGCACCGAGTACGAGGACCTCATGCGCCAGCCCTGGATCCATTCAGGGATGCGCGTGAAGCTGGAGCAGATCCACGACCTCCTGCTGGACCTTCCCCTCTCCAGTTCCCTTTCCGTCACCCGCCCGGGAGAGATGGCGAAGGAACTCTTCACCCACCGGGGTTCCGGGACCCTGGTCCGCCGAGGAGAACGGATCCGGACCCTGGACTCCTGGGACGACCTGGACCTGGAGCGTCTCCGCCACCTCATCGAATCCAGCTTCGGGCGGCGCCTCCGGGACGACTACTTCGAGTCCGTGGAGCCCTACCGCATCTACATCACCGAGCACTATCGGGCAGCCATCATCCTCACCATGGAGGACGGGCTTCCCTACATGGACAAGTTCTCGGTCCTGGAAGAGGCCCAGGGGGAGGGACTGGGGCGGGCGGTTTGGCAGATCATGCGGAACGAGATCCCCCGTCTCTTCTGGCGTTCCCGGGATGGGAACATCATCAACGAGTTCTACTTCGCCAACGCCGACGGGTCCCTCAAGGGGCGGGGCTGGACGGTGTTCTGGTACGGACTCACGACCTGGGAGTCCCTCCGGTTCGCGGTGGAACACTCCCGTAGCCGGCCCGTCACCGTGGAAGGGGGCCCCGAGCCAGTGACCCCGAGCCAGTGAAAGGGGGCGCTGTGGCAGGGGAACTGGGAGAGGGAGGGGATGCCCAGGGGGGAGCGTAGCGTTCCCCCGTGCCGGCCGCGAGGTCGTTCCCGAGCCCGTCCCCTCAGCGGAGCGCCCGCTGACCCGCCACGTAGTCCCGGAGGACGCCCGCCTCCGTTTCCAGTTGCTCCAATCGATACTTCACCAGGTCACCCACGGAGATGACGCCCAGGATCTCCTCCCCCTCCAGCACCACCAGGTGGCGGAGCCGATCCCGGGTCATGCGGGTCATGGCCCGATGAAGGAGCCGAGCCGCCGTCGCCACCGAGGCATCGGGTCGGACAGTGATGATCTTGGGGGGTTTCCTGCGTAGAAGCTCTTTGACGGCCATGGGTCTTCCTCTTGAAATGGACCTCGCCGCACCTGAAACGTATCTTCCCCGAGCCTCCTGTGCCAGCATAATCGGCTGCCCTCCCTCCACCCCCGCGGATCCCGGCCGACTCCACGGCCGGTGGATCTTTCTGCTCCGGATCCTGCTATCATTCCGGAGATTTTCGCATGTACCCTGGAGCTGCCATTGAACACCATGAGCCGCGGTTTTCTTTCTCTCGTTCCCCTGCTCCTCTTGCCCGTTCTGCTGACGGCGCAGGAGCCGGAACCCTCTGAGCCCATTCCCTCCGAGCCGGTACCCTCTGAGCTGGCGACCAGCGAGTTGGAGCGCTCCAGGACCTGCGTCCCCGTCCTCACCCGACTGGCGGCGCTGGAGGCGGAATTGGATCCGCTGGCGGAGCGGGCCCGGCGCATCGGTTCCCTGAACCAGGCCATCGGGCTGGAGGACCGGGAGAGAGTGGCGCCCCTGGAGCTGGGAGACCCCCTCGAGGCGGCGGTGGACCGCTGGTTCGAGCGGGATGAGGAACTTGCGCTGGCCTATGCGGATAGCGGTGATGATGCCGTCCTGGCGGAGCGGAACGCGGCTCGCCAGGCCATGCGAGACCAGTTGCGAGAGGCCTTCGAGGCTGTGAACGCCCAGGCGGCGGAACGCATGGAGGCCGAGGGGGAGCTGGGAGAGATGGCCCAGGCCTGTGACGGAGCCATCCTGGTCCGCAGCGCGGTGCTGGAGGCCTGTGAGGGATCGGCAGGCCCGGTATGCGAGGAAGCTCGGAGCCGGGAGGGGGTGGGAGGAGATCGCTACCGTTTCGTGGACGCGCCCGAGGACCTCTGGGACATGGAACAACTCCGTCCCTGGACAGACCCGTCCCCCCTCCTCCCCTCGCCCGAGGGCGGGCTGGGCGGGGCCCAGACCGGCACACTCCTCCGGAGGGGAAACCTTACCTTCGTCCTGAGCCTGGAAACCCTCATCCAGGATCGTTCCCTTGTGGATGACGAGGAGGCCGCTGAGTTCGACGCCCACCTGGACGAGCTGGGAATCGAGTTCGACGATACCCGCTTCGTCATGACACCCGCCCTGGCGGTGGCGCTGGATATCACCACCCCTCTGGGCGGCGAGACCCATTATCTCCTCCATTTCGGGGACCTCTCCGATCCACTGAATCAGGTGTTCTGGACCGTTCCCGCCTCAGGGAACGGTCCCATCCAGGGCCTCTTTCCCGCCCCTGGCTGGGTACTCCTCCAGTTGGCCCAGGGAGCAGAGGTGAGCCTTACGGCCGTTCAGATCCCCGAGGGGGAACCTGCGGAGGGCCAGGGGATGGAAGCGGAGGCCGTCTTCACCCTCGAACTCACCTCCGTGGGCCAGATGCCGGCCGTGACCACGCTTCTCTCCTACATGGCCAGCGGTGACCTGGCCGAGGACCTTGCACGGCTGATCCCGCCGGAGACGCCCGGGGAGCGCTGACACCACACGAGAACGCGCTGACGCCTGAGATCCTGAGGCGCCGGGTGCGCCGGGTGCGTGAAGGGCCTTCATAGGGAGCGATCCCCCCACCTGGCCCAGGCCCGCACGCAGATTCGCTCCCTGCGAAGGTGCCACTCCGGGTCAGGCCACCACCTGCTCCAGGGCCACGACGCTGAAGGGGTGGGGCGTCCGGTCCTGCTTGATGGAGCGTAGGAGGGAGTCGGTCTTCTCCATCAATTCCCCTCCCTCCGGGGGCGGGCGCTCCGCGCTCACCGCCGCGATGGCGATGGAGATGGGCCGGTCGTAGGTCCGCATCTGGTCCAGCACCCTTTCCCGCACTTTCTCCAGGACGCCGGTAGCCGCGGGGGTATCGGTTCCCGGAAGGACCACGGCGAAGGTGGTGCCACCCACCCGACAGAGAAGATCCTGGGGGCGCAGGCTCTCGCGGAGGGTCCGGGCCGTGACCCGGAGGAGGAGATCTCCGGACTGGCTTCCGAAGCGTTCATTGATGTAGGCGAGGTCATGAACCTCCACCAGACCCAGTGTCACGGAGCAAGCCTGCCCTGCTGCCATTCGAAGCTCATGGGGCATCTGCTCATGGAAGGAACGGAGATTGGGGACGTCGGTGAGGAGGTCTCGCCGGGCCAAGCGGGCCTCTTCCTCCAGGACCCTCCGGAGGTGCGACAGGCCAATGGCGAAGAGGCTGAAGACGGCCAGGAGCATCACCGTGTTCCAGAGGGGAATCCAGTCCCGGCTGTAGATGGCCCCACCCATGATGTCGGCCGTGAGCCAGATGGCCCCGCACAGCAACGCCATGATCAGCCCCAGGCGCCTGCCCAGGAACCAGGCGGCCACACCGATGGGGAAGAGGTAGAAGACGGAGAGGTGGATCTCGGGGCCGGCGGCGGCATCCAGCCCCCCGATGAGGAGGGCGACGAGGAGGGCACCCAGGACGAGGGCCGCCCTCGCCAGACTTCCCATGGGCTGCAGAATGGGGGACATCCAGGACGGCACCCTGGCTGAGCCGGGCCCGGAGGGTTCGCCTGTTGCGCTCCACTCGGGGAACACCGACGGTGGCCCCACCATAGGAAGGCGGACCCCAGGAAAACAAGTGTTTTCTTTGGAAGGCGAGGAGCTCCCCTCGAACAGGGGGTGCCCGGGGCTGATCCTGAGTATAACTTTTCAGTGGCCCCCATCATCCGCAGAATGAAGGCCTTCCAGGTTTCCGCCGTCCCCCCCGACGCCGTGCGCGCTCCATGAGAGGACCTCCTCCCCTGCCCCATTCCCTCCGGATCCCGCGTGTTCTCCTCCTGCCGGCACTCCTGGTCGCGGCGGCGTGGGCTCCAGCGACCGAGGCCCAGTCCCCTCTGGGAATCCATCCTACCCCTTCTCCTTGCTCCGATGCCGTGGAGCCGGACCCGGTGCCCCTCACCGTGGCCTGGGAAGAGAGCCGCCAAGCGGAACGGGGGTACGTGGCAGCGAGGAGAAGGGTTGCCGCTGAGGACGCGGCCCGACTGGCGGTCCGACGGGAGTGGGCCCCGACCCTCTCGCTGGAGACCCTCGGAAACTGGGGACAGCGGCTGAGCCCCGGGGAGGAGCGTGTCCTCGGAGTGGGTACCCGGGGAGAGTTGCGCCTACTGGGAAACTGGACCCTCCTGGACAGCAGTCGGCGCTGGCGGGTTCTTGAGGCCGAATTCCGCCGATCCGGAGCCGGTGCCGACGAAGAGTCGTTCTCCGCCCTTCATCTCGCCGAGGTGGCCCGGATCTACCTGGAGGCCGGCCTGGCCGAGGAGGTCCGAGAGTCCCGGGAGGACCACCTGGAGACGCTCCAGGCCTTGGCGGAACCTGTCCGACAGCGTCTGGCGGCAGGGGTGGACGTGGAGTGGGAAGTGCATCTCCTGGAGGAGGCCCTGGCCCGGGCCCACCGGCTCTTCACTGAGGCGGCGCAGCACCAGGCCATGACACGAGTGTCCCTTTCGGCTCGGGTGGGACGGTGCGTCCGACCCTCCCCCATCACCACCGCAGCGGAGCACTGGCGTCCTCCAGAGCTGGCCGATGGACAGCTCGTAGCATCGTCGAGTCCCACCGTGATGCGCCTGTGGAGCCAGGCCGATGCGCAGGAGGCGCGTGCCCAGGCGGAGGGCCATCGGGATCGCTGGCAACTCCACCTTCTCGGAACCACCGGACCCACCCGCTCACGGGCCTTCGACGATCCCGTTGAGACCGAGTACCTGGTTGGGGTGAGCGGAAGCTGGCGCCCAGACCTTGCGGGGGTGAACCGGAGGTCCGCAGATGCGGAGAGGGCCCGTGCCGGCGCTCTCCGGGCGGAAGGGGAGAGCTTGAGACAGGAGATCGAAGGAGAGTTGGCCGAGCTGGCAGTGGCCCTGGAACATGCCACGGATCGGGCTCTTCAACTCGCCCGGGAGATGGAACGAACCGAGGACCGCCTTGAGATCGCCTTTCTCCGATGGCGGGAGGGCGTGGACCGATGGACGGAGGTGACCCAGGCATCAGAGCGACTGCAGGAAGCCCGACTCCTCCAGATCGAACTGAGACGGGAGATGGCCCTTTCCCTTCTGCGTTGGAGCGAGCTCGCCGGCGATCTGGAGCCCATCCCGGTTTGGCTCGGGCAGGAAGGAACGCGATGAGACCGGACCGTGTGGACTACCGGGAGAACCCTCGGCGGCTATTCCGAGCCACAGGGGCCCTGGTCCTGCTGGGGACGGTCGCCCTCCTCCCCGCCTGTGGCTCCGGGGATGGCGACGGGTCACCCGAGGACCCGCGTCCTACCGCCGTGAGCGTCCTGACCCTGGAGGTCCAGGAGGTGGAGCTGGAGCGACACTGGACGGGTCGGATGGAACCCCTGCGAACCCTCTCGGTGCAGGCGCCCCAGGAGGGTCGGGTAGCCCATGTCGTCGCACGGGACGGGGATCAGGTCCACTCTGGAGAGGTGCTCCTTCAACTGGAAGGGCCGGATCTCCAGGCCCGCCGTTCCGTCCTGGAGGAGCGTCGGATCCAACTGGTAGAGGAATTGGCCCGCTGGCGGCGCCTCGGCGAAGCAGGGGCCGCGGGTCCCGGCGAGGTGGCCGCCGCCAACCTCCGACTCCTGGAGGTACAGGAGGAGGCAGCCGCGCTGGATGCTACCGTGGAAACCTATGTGATCCGGTCCCCGGTCTCCGGACAGGTCTACGGCTCCACGGTGTCTCCCGGGTCCAATGTGGGGGCCGGCCAGATCCTGCTGGGGGTGGACGACGAGTCGTCCATGGGTGTTCGGCTCGTGGTGGCTGCCAGCGAGACGGAGTTCCTGGAGAGGCTGGACCGACTGATCCTCCGAGATGACCGTGGAAACGAACTTTCCGTGGACCGGATTGCCTTCGCCTCGGACCTTCACCCCTCATTCGTGCGGGCTGACCTCTATCTACACGAAAACGGAGCGCGGGGCCGGAGGGGGGTGACCGTGACCTACCTGGCCTCCGAGCAACTCCTCCTGGTTCCCTGGACCGCCGTGGCCAGCGACGGGGACAGGAACTGGGTGGCGCGGGTCGCGGACGGAGACCCACCCACCGTGGAACGGGTGGCGGTGGAACTGGGCCGGGCACACCCCGATGGGATCGAGGTCCTGGGCGGCCTGGTTCCGGGAGATCGGGTGATCCGGTACGAGCCCCGGTCCCACCCCGAGGGAAGGCAGATCGATCCCAGGGAGGGCGATGCCACCTCCCCCCCAGAGTCGTCCACCGAGGAGTCGCCGCCATCTACTGGGATGGCATCCACTGGGGAAGGGGCAGAGCGTTGAGCCCCGGGGAAGGGGAGCCGACCCACACGGGAAGGCCGGGTCCCCAGGGGCTCCTCCTCCTCCTGCTGGGGGCCCTTTCTGAGCGGCGTGTCGCCATGGGGGCCATTGCCGGCGCCACGGTGATCCTGGCGGTGGTGGCTCTTTCACAGATGCCTCTCCAGCTACTCCCGGAGATCCGCTATCCCCAGATCCGGGTGATCAGCGACATCCCGGGCCAGACGTCCCGGGTCATCGAGGAGAGTGTCAACGAACCCATCGAAGCCGCGCTGGAGGGGACGCCCGGGATCGTTCAGATGGAGAGTCGCTCAGGGGACGGTCGAAGTTATATCGACCTCTTTTTCGCCCCGGGCTACGATCTGGACCGAGCACTCCGGGACGCGACCCAAGCGGTGCAGCGGGCCCTCCCCCAGATGCCGGCGGGCTTCCCCGAACCCCGGATCTTTGCCGTCTCCACCATGGAGGACCCGGTCCTCCAGTTCGCCTTCGGCTCCTCCACCCTTCCAGTTGCGGAGATCCGGCAGCGCCTGCGAGGGAGTGTCCTGCCTCGCCTCCGGGCCGTTGAGGGAGTGGAGGCCGTCTACATCGGTCGGGAGGAGGACCCGGAACTCGCGGTGGACGTGGATCCGGTGCGCCAGGCTGCGGCGGGCATCTCCCTGGATGCCGTCGAAGCCGTCCTCTTCCAGGCCACGGCACCACCCCCCAGTTCCGCCATGCGCACCCCCTCCTTCGAGGGGATCGTGGTTCTCGGTGAAATGGGCTGGGACCCCCGATGGCTGGAAACGCAACCGATTCCCGTGTCGGGCACCCCCCATGCGGTCCCCCTTGGGAGCTTCGCCAGCGTCTACCGCACCGCCTCGGAAGAGCGGCTCCACACCCGACTGAACCAGGAGCCGGCGGTCCTGGTTTCGGTGCATCGATCCCCGAACGCCCACTCCCTTCGTATGGCCCGCGATGCCAGGGCCGTGGTGGAGGAACTGGGGTCCAGTTCGGTGCTTTCCGGGATTGAGGGTTCGGTCCTGTTCGACGACTCGGTGGTGACCCGCAGCGCCGTGTGGAGCGTGGTGACCGCAGCGGTGGGAGGGGCGCTCCTTGCGATGCTCCTCCTCTTCTTCACCCTCCGCCACCCGCGAAACACGCCCCTGGTGGCCATGGTGGTGGGTGTCAGCATGGCCTCGACCGTGGTGGTGCTCTTCGCCATGGGCCAGACCCTGAACCTCCTCACCCTGGCCGGCCTACTCCTCTCGGTCGGCCTCGGGCTCGACTACGCCATCATCTACTTCGACCGACTGGATCGCCTGGAACGGACCCCGTCGGGGGACCGACCGGAAGGGATGGACGCTCCTTCCGCCCCGCTCCACCTCCTGGCCATGGTCCAGGTCGTGGGCCCCCTCCTGGGCGCTCTCCTCACCACCCTTGCCGCTGTCCTCCCCTTTCTCCTGGTACAGGGAATGGTGGCACTGCTCTTTCGTCCCCTGATCTGGACGGTGGTGATCGCCGCCATCTTCTCCTTCCTCTTTGCCGTGATCCTCCTCCCCGCGTTCAGCCGTGGATCCGGTTCCGGGGAGCGCGTAGAGGTGGAGCCCGGCCGTGTCCGGAGGAGAGGATTCTCCGGCCCGGGGGAAGAGCTTCCCGGATGGTGGACTCGGCTCCAGCGCCCCTCGGTGATCTGGGGAACGGTGGCGGTAGCGGGGCTCGGCCTGTTCCTGGGGGGACGTGCGCTACCCTTCGAGGTTCTCCCCGTCGTGGATGACGGGTTCGTGGAGGCGCGTCTGACCCACCCGGCGGGCATCCCGACGCAGGAAATGGATGCCCTGGCCCGGCGAGCGGAGGCGGCACTGGCGGAGCTTCGTGGCACGGATGCCCTCTTCACGACCGTCGGGGGGTATTTTCGGGAGGGCCTTCCCGCCTATCGCCCCGGGACGACGGATTTCATGGTCCGGGTGAATACTCGGGAGGGAGGCGGGTCCTCCCAGGACTGGGCCGAGCGGGCCCGCTCGGCGTTGGGCGCCCTGGACATCCCCAGCCTTCGGGTCTCCGTCACGCCGCCCCGGATCCGGGGGGTTCAGACCCGCCTTTCCGAAGCCGACCTCATTGTGGTCCTTACCCGGGAGGACGGGAACCTCCTGGCCCTCAACGAGTTGGAAAGCCGGATCGTGGAGGTGATGCAAGGGGTTCCGGGTCTTCTGGATGTCCAGCGGGAACGGGCAGGGGTGAGTCCCCGGTGGATGGCGACACCCCGCTACGACCTCCTGGCCGCCAGCGGAGTCTCTCCTGAGGCTCTGAGCCAGACCGTCGCCTACGCCCTGGAAGGGCGGGTCATCCGACAGCGTATGATGAACGGCGAGCCCCTGATCCTCCGAACACGATACGACCGACGGAAGGCCGGTGGCCCCCATCACCTGGAATCCTCCCGGGTCGCGGTTCCCGGCGTCGGAGATGTGCAACTTGGGGACCTGGTGGATTTCCGGCTCATCGAGGAGCCCACCCACATCGAGCGGAGAGAGGGCCAGAGGGTCGTTCGGATCTCGAGTCAGTTCGACCCGGCAGGGCCGGGACCGGGAGCGGTGGCCCGTTCCGTGGAACGGGCCCTGGCGGAGGCGGAGCTCCCCGTTGGAGTCAGTTGGTGGCTCGAGGGCGAGTTGGACGCACTCCAGGAAACCAGTCGGACATTCGCCATCTCCCTGGGGCTGGCCCTGGTCATGGTGCTGACCCTCCTCCTCATCCAGTACGGCTCGCTTCCCTTCGCCCTGGCGGGACTGATCACCATCCCCCTGAGCGGAGTGGGCACGCTCCTCCTCCTGGCCGCCCTGGGCCGGCCCCTGGATGCCATGGTGTTGGCAGGGCTCCTCATCGCCGTGGGGATCGTGGCCAACAACGTGATCCTTGTCCTCTCCCAGGGACAGGAAGCCACCCAGGGGCCACAGGGTATTCCCCTTCGGGAGGCACTCTTCGAGGCGGCCAGGGACCGCCTTCGACCCATCTCCCTTACCGTCTTCAGCACCGTGCTGGGGATGAGCCCCCTTCTACTTGGAGGCGCACAGGTCTTCGGCTTGCTCCAGCCCTTGGCCATCGCCCTCACCGGAGCTCTGCTGGTCTCCATTCCGCTGGCATGTCTTCTCCTTCCGGGGGTGGCGGCGTCCCTGGCGGAATGGGAGCGGAGGTTCAAGGCGCAGCCCCCCTTCTCCTGACGGTCCCTGTTATTTGACCTTCCCCGAGTCCAGGACGCCCTTCACAGTCCTCAAAAGGGTCTCGATCTGCCAGGGTTTCTCCAGGTAGGGAAGGGCCGAGGGCTCAACCTCCTCCCACCCCATGAGGAACTCGGGCCGGAACCCGCTGGTGAGGAGGATCCGGGGGAGACGAGATTCCTTCTCGAGGCGCTCCAGGAGATCGGCCCCGGTCATACTGGGCATGATGAGATCTACGATGAGCAGATCCGGAGCCCCCTCTCGCTCCATCACCTCCAGGGCCTCGAGTCCGTTTCCAGCCTCCATCACCTGATAGCCCTGGGACCGGAGAATTCGGGCCGTGACCCGTCGGAGACTGTCGTCATCTTCCACGAAGAGAATCCTGGCCCCCTCTCTGGCAACCTCTCCATCCGCACCTTCCGGCGTGACCTGGACTGGCCGATGGACCAACCGGAAGTAGAGCCGCACCGTGGTCCCGGCCCCGGGCTCACTCTCCACCTGGATGAATCCCCGTTGCTGCTTCATCAGACCGTATAGCACCGCCATGCTGAGTCCGGGTGCCTGTCCGCCCAGTCGAGCCGAAAAGAAGGGCCGGAAGAGGCGGGCCACGGTCTGCTGGCTCATCCCCACCCCGTTGTCCCGCACCGTTACCACTCCGTAGTCACCTGGATCCCCCCACCCCGCCTGTGTCAGGTGGTCGTGGTCGAACCCACCGCCCCCCACCCGGATTTCCAGTTCTCCCCCACCGGGCATGGCGTCCCGGGCATTGGTGGCCAGGGTGAGGAGCATCTGTTCCACCGCCGTGGGATCGGCCAGAACCGGACCCACAGGGTCGATGGGAGCGTTGATCTTCACGTCGTCGGGAATCAGGGGCCGGATGAGGCGCAACGCCTCTCGCACAACCTCGTCCAGGGAGACCGGCTGGAGCCGGATCCGCTCCCCTCGACTTGCGGAGAGGAGGTGTTTCACCATCTGGGCACTGGTGGTGGCGGTCCGACGGATCTCCCTCAGATCGTAGCCCACCCGCTCCCGCTCCTCGGGGCCGAGTCCCTCCTCCAGGAGGTCCAGATGGGCCAGTGTGGCCGAGAGAAAATCGTTCAGGTCGATGGCCATCCCGCCGGCGAGCTGCCCCAGGGCCTCCATGGATCGGGCCTGCCGAAGCTGATCCTCCAGATGCTGACGTCCGGTGACGTCCCGGACCACGACCCGGATCCATGGAGTGCCCTCCGGAACCTTCGACTCCTCAGCGGCCCCCGGCTCGGCCTGGATCTCCACCCAGAGGGAGGTGCCATCCCGTCGGATCCACCGCACCTCCTCCGTCGTCAGGCTCTCATGGAGAGGAGGGACCAGGGCGTTTCGGTCCGCATGGCTTCCGAAGAGCTGGTGGATCCGGGGCACCGCATCCCTGAAGGCCGCCACGGAATCGAACGCAAGGAGATCCACCATCGCCTTGCTTGCGCCCAGTACCTTCCCTTCCGTAGAGCAGTGAAGCCACGCCTCAGCCGAAGCGGGTGGGGATGGGTCCCGATCTGATTCAGGCATTCAGTGGTCCGTCCGGGCCGCAGTCGACAGGAATCCCCCCAAGGGGTCTCAGCAAGGTCCAGGATATCGATTCCGTCTC
>REED01000209.1 GCA_007695225.1 Gemmatimonadales bacterium | reverse complement strand
CACCCGATCCCGCCATCTCACCCGATCCCGCGATCTGACCCCCTCAACCGACTCGCCCCCCACCTCAATCAACTCACCTCGAAGACCCGACGCAGCACTCGAAGGAACTGGAAGTTCTCCCGGATTCGAGACCAGACCCCGACATGCTCCCCGTTTCCACCCGAATGGGCGAAGAGACCGGTGATCCCCACCTTCAGGTCCTGGGTCCGGGGACGGAGCTGGTCCGCCAGGGCCAGGGTCTCCGTGAAAGGAATGAGGACATCCCCCTTCCCGTGGAGGAGCCTTACCGGGACCGTGATCCGCTCGATTCGGGCGAGGGGGTCCAGCAGGGGCTCGGCAGCGCGGGCTCCTGCCGACATCGACCGGATGAGGGAAAGGGCCCGTTCGCGCGCCATATAAGGGGAGAAGGACCCTCCCTTCTCGCCCATGGGGGGCGCAAAGAGATCGAAGAGTTCCTTACGCTCATCGGCCACTTCCGCTCTCATCGCTTGCCGGAGTGGCTCCAGGGAGGGGTCGTGGGCGGGGATCTGGAGGTCACCTGCCCGGGCCGCCAGGCCCCGGAGGGCCGAGGCCACGTCCGCGGCATCCTCCTTTCCCGGCGTGTGGGGGAGGCAGTTTGCCGCCACTACCCACCTTCCATAGGGGTCCGGGGCCTGCCGATAGTCGGTCCCGGCATATGCGTGCTCTCCCGTGAACTGGAAACGGAGTGTCCGCTCCAGGTCGGCATAGCTCCCCCAGGCCAGCACACCCTTGAGTTCTCGGGCGAAGTCCGGATCCGAGGCGGCAAGGATCGCCTGGGGGCCCCCGAAGGAGAATCCCACCAGCATCACCCCGCCCGATTCCGTACCCGGGGACGCCGCGAGCCAGCGCACTGCACTCCTCAGAATGCGCTGGGCCGGCTCCGGGGCGAGGTCCAGTTCCCGCCAATGTCGGATTTCGGGAATAAGGACCCGGGCACCCGTCGAGGCGAGGGCCGAGGCGAACTGTCGCAGGGACCGATGGTTTCGCCCGGGGCGGGTGATTCCATGGAGGACCACCCATCCGGGGAAGGGACCGGGCCCGGGGGGAGCGATGAGGGTACCCGCGACCGAGCCTTCCTCCGGGACCGAGCCCTCCTCCGCGACCGAGCCTTCCTCCCGCCCCGCCCCGCCCCCCCGACCCGAGCCCAGTCCGCAGTCAGCCGCTCCCAGCCGCCGCCCCCGGTCCAACGGAATCACAACCTCCCGCTCCTGCAGATCACGTCGAGGGGAACTCCAGCCCCGGGCGAATCGTAGCGAATCCAGCACACCGGAGATCATGGAGGGTAATGTCGGGTTGGGGGAGCCGGTCGCGCCGTCTTGTGCCGTGTCGTGCCGTGCAGTGGAAACGCGGAGCGCAGGATCTGAACCGGACCGCCCGATCAGGACGGCACCCGGGCCCCGCCCGCCCCTTCCACTGAAGGATCCCCGAACCTATCTATAAGCGCTGCGTCATCTCAAGGCACCGCGTCGGCTCACGGCGCTGCGTCGTCTCAGGCGCCGCTTCACGTTGAACCTCATCCGGAATCGTGAATCCATGACCCAGCCCCGACCGCCGTTCGGCCATGCCGCCGGCGCCGCCGGAGCCGCCCTCCTCCTCTATATCGTGACCCTGGGCCCCTCTACCTGGTTCTGGGACACCAGTGAGTACATCGCCACCGCGCACATCCTGGGGATTCCCCACCCGCCGGGGAATCCACTCTTCGTGGTGGTGGGGAGGGCCTGGAACCTCATCTGGAGCCTCACGGGGCTCCCGATTCCGGTGCAGATCAACCTGCTGGCTGCCGTGACATCGTCGGTGGCCACCGGCTTCTTCTTCCTTGTCACCCACCGCGTCCTGAAGGGATGGCTGGCGGGGGACGCCGACGTCGCGGAGCCCTGGAGTGCCCGGATCCCTCTCGTGGGAGCGTGGGCGGGGGCCATCGTGGCCTCCAGCGCCTTCACGGTGTGGAACCAGTCGAATGTGAACGAGAAGGTCTATACGCTGGCGGTGCTGGTCATCGCCATCGTTTCCTGGCTCGCCATTCGGTGGAAGGACCGCAAGGATGAACCGGGCGCCGGATGGTACCTGGTCCTGGCCGTCTACCTCATGGTGCTGGGGTCTACGAACCACCTCATGGCCTTCCTCCCTGCGCCGGCGCTGGGACTCCTCATCCTCATGGAGAAGCCCCGGGTCCTGTTGGACCGGCAGATCGTGGTCCGAAGCGTGCTTGCGGTGGTGTTGGCCCTCTCCTTCAACTTCTTCCTCCCCCTCCGTTCGGCCCAGCAGCCCATCATCAACGAGGGGGAGCCGGTCTGCGAGACCCTTTCCGGTGCCGCAGTGGCCATCTACACCAACGGGATGGCCGGCTGTCCTGCCCTGGCGGCCAACCTGACCCGGGAGCAGTACGGGAAGCCGCCCATCTCGGAGCGCATGGCCCCCCTGGGGCACCAGTTGATGAACTACTTCCAGTATTTCGACTGGCAGTGGGCCAGGGGCTTGACCCCCAACGAGACGCCGGGCAATGCCCGACTCCCCGTGTCCCTCCTCTTCCTGGGGCTGGGGCTGTGGGGTCTGGCACTGGCGTGGAGGTCTGATCGAGGTCATCTCGTGTATCTGGGGACCCTCACCTTCACCCTTACCCTGGCGCTCGTCTACTACCTCAATTTCCGGTATGGCTTCTCCCTTGCCCCCGACGCCATCCCCCGGGAGATGCGGGAGGTCCGGGAGCGGGACTACTTCTTCATCGCCTCCTTCCACCTCTGGGGCTTCCTGGTGGGAATGGGTCTGGCCGGGGCCTGGAGATGGGCGGCAGGGCGAACGCCGGAGAAGCGCACCCTGGCGCTGGCCGCGCCGGTCCTGTTCGTTGCCCTGGTGCCCCTGGTCTTCAACTGGGCCTGGGCGGATCGGAGCGGGGATTATTCGGCCCGGGACTGGGGGTACAACCTCCTCCAGAGCGTAGAACCTTACGGGATCGTCTTCACCAACGGCGACAACGATACGTTCCCCCTCTGGTATCTGCAGGAGGTGGAGGGCGTCCGCCAGGATGTCACCGTCATCGTGGTCCAGTACCTCTACACCCAGTGGTATCCCCGCCAGCTCCAGTACCACACGTCACCGGAGCGGCAGCGGCACTTCCGTCCGGAGGATGACCACGGGATCTATCCGGTGCCGCCGCGCCCGCCGTCCCGAGCCATCACCGAACTCAGCCATGCGGAGCTCAACGCCATGGGGAGCGGGACGCTGGCCCAGGACGCCACCTTCAACCTGGGGGCGGTGGCCGTCCAGTATCCGGCGGGCACCTGGCTCGGGCGGGGTGAGCGCATCGCACTGGCCATCATCCGGGATTCCATGAGCGAGCGACCCATCCACTTCGCCAGCACCGCCGGCCTCGCCTCCACCCTGGGGATGGATCGATGGGTGGTCCGCCAGGGGCTCACCGCCCGACTCCGTATCGAGGACCTGGACGAGGCCGAGGGCGTGATCCGGACCGGGGCCAACCTGGGCGGGGAGTTCATCGACCTGGACGTATCGCTGGCCCTGGCCGACGAGGTCTTCAGCTACCGGGGGCTGGCGGAGCGGGACATCTGGGCCGACCGGGCCACCCTGAACATTCCATGGCACTTCTACTTCCTCTACCTGCAGCTCGCCGATGCCGCCCTCCGGGAGGAACGGTCGGAGGAACTCATCGAGCGCCTCTATGAGGCGGCCGACGACTTCATGATCACGGCCCAGGGGGGGAGGCGCGGAATCCCATGAAGGACCCCCTGACGGCGTTCGCTCCCGAGGAACTCCACCGCTACGCCCGGCATCTCTCCCTGGGCGAGGTGGGACCCGAGGGACAGCTTCGCCTGAAGGAGGCGCGGGTCCTGGTTGTGGGAGCCGGGGGATTGGGCTCCCCTGCGGCGCTCTATCTCGCAGCCGCCGGGGTGGGCACCCTGGGGATCGTGGATGGGGACCGGGTGGAGCTCTCCAACCTGCAGCGTCAGGTCCTCCACACCACCGCTGCCGTGGGGCAGCCCAAGGTGGCCTCGGCCCGGGAACGCCTGGAGGCCACCAACCCCCACGTGAAGGTTGTCACCCACCCCTTCCGCCTCACCGCCGCCAACGCCATGGAGATTGTGGCGGAGTATGACCTGGTGGTGGATGGCTCGGACAATTTCCCCACGCGTTATCTGGTCAATGACGCATGTGTTCTGTCGGGGAAGCCCTGGGTCTACGGCGCCATCCTCCGCTGGGAGGGGCAGGTGTCCCTCTTCGGGGCGCCGGGCGGCCCCTGCTACCGATGCCTCTTTCGCGAGCCGCCTCCGCCTGGACTGGTCCCCGGGTGCGCGGAGGCCGGGGTCATCGGCGCCCTCCCCGGCGCAGTGGGCTCCCTGCAGGCCCTGGAGGCGGTGAAGTGGATCCTGGGACTGGGTCGTCCGGGTCGCCCGGGTCGCTCGGGCCGGCTCGAGGACGCGCCCGAGGACGCTCCCGAGGACGCGAAGGGTGCCCAAGCACCCGGGACGGCCGGACGCGGGAGCCCCGACGACGCCCGCTCCGCCGCCGGCCGGCTCCTCATCATGGACACGCTTCGTTTCGGGTTCCGCACCGTGGAGCCTCGCCGGGACCCCGGGTGCCCTGTCTGCGGAGAGGCTCCCACCATCGACGCTCTCATCGACTACGAGTGGTTCTGTGCCACGGGGGAGACGCGAGGAGCGGCTGAG
The DNA here is from genome assembly GCA_007695225.1 of Gemmatimonadales bacterium. Classification (GTDB taxonomy): domain Bacteria; phylum Gemmatimonadota; class Gemmatimonadetes; order Longimicrobiales; family Gaopeijiaceae; genus T3Sed10-66. Next base: position 6,591 of record REED01000209.1, on the reverse strand, counting down.
GAAGCGGATGAGCTCCCGGAGGCTGGGGCTGAGCCGGGCGCTCCGCTGCCCCGGGGAGGCGGCATGGGGGATCCCGAGGCCGCCTCTTCCAGCCCCGTTCTCACTCCCGCGGAACTCCGGGATGCCCTGAAGGCCTCCGGACCTCCGCTGCTGGTGGATGTTCGGGAGGACTGGGAGTGGGCGGTCTCCTCCCTGGCGGAGCAGGGAGCGACCCATCTGCCGCTGGGGGAGTTGGAGGACCGGATGGACGAGCTTCCCCGGGATCGGGAACTGGTGCTCTACTGCCGGTCCGGCGCCAGGAGCGATCGAGGGGCACGGCTCCTGCGGGACGCCGGCTTCCCCCGGGTCCGCAATCTCTCAGGGGGGCTGGAGCGATGGGCCGCAGAGGTGGCTCCGGGGCTCCCGGTGGCCTGAGGACTGACAGGTATTTCGCAGAAATGGCTTGGGTCGGATTGGAAACAAATTTTTCCCGACTCCCGCCCCAGGCGCCCAAACCCCGGATTACCCGCAGTATTGTGTGGTTTCCTCGACATTGGTATATTCCCCCCCGACGAATTCCGGCGAGGTCCACGGGACGATCCCCCCGCGGGCTCCCACTTACCTCGCTCCCCGGGATTGGCGACTTCGGAACCACCGGGGCGCAAGTAGCGGATCTCATTTTCATATCTTGAGTTCCTACCATTCAGGGAGGCTCCATGAAGGGACGATTCATCCTGGCGATGGCGGCAACGGCCGCTCTCATCCTGCCGGAGATGGCAGTGGCCCAGTCGGCTGGTGCGATCGAACTGGGCGCCGTCGGCCGGTACCAGATCTTTGACAGCGAAGTGGGCGTGGACAACGCTCCGGGCATCGGCGGGCGCCTGGGTGTGTTCTTCCTTCCCAACCTCTCCGTCGAAGCCGACTGGACCTACGCCGAGCCTGAGTTGGAGGACCAGCCCGGGTTCCAGGGGCGTACCTTCATTTCCCATGAGCTCCTCCAGGTCCGTCTCCTCTACACCCACTGGCTAGGCGAAAACGCCGGCCTCTTGCTGGGTGGCGGATACTCCTACGACAACTACACCCGTCCCCGGCGGGTGGGTGTGCGTGGCGGTGGCCCCGGCGGGCTCCTGGGCCTCCGTTACAAGTTCACCGACATGATCTCCACCCGGATCGAGGGGTACGGCTACTTCGTGCCCGAGGATGATGACACTCTTCCGGCTCCCCGGCCCTCCACCTTCAATCTGGGTGTGCAGGCCGGCGTTTCCATGATGTTCCGGGAGCGTGAGGTGGTGCGCGAAGTCCAGCTCCCCGCCCCGCCGCCGGACACTGTTGTGGTGCGGGAAGAGGTGGAGCCGCCCCTCCCCGAGGGAACGCCTTCCCAGATCTGCCTGGCCACCGGTGAGAACGTCACCATCTACATCACCCCCCAGGGCGACACCCTGGTGGGCCCGCGCCGGGTCTCCGTGCAGCAGCTCGGACCGGGCGTCGCCTTCGCCGGAGAGTACGCCACCGGCCGGGACTGGTTCGTGAACGACGAGCCCATCCCCTTCGAGGATCGGAGCTACGCCAAGTCCGGTGGCGAGGTCGGCCTGGACTGCAACAACATCATGCGGGTCGGTGAGCACATGGGTGTGCCCCTCTTCGCCAACACCGGGGCGGAGCGCCCCTTCGAAACCCTCTACGTCCCGGTTCGCCCCGGGGTGTGGCAGGCGTACCAGACCGATCTGGCGGCGGTGCGGGGGCAGTAACCCCGCCCGGGACCCTCTGAGGTCCCGCGCAGGAAGAGAGCCCGTCCCGGCATCATGCCGGGGCGGGCTCTCGCTTTGGCGGACATCGCACCGGTTCCTCGGAAAACTGAGGGGCCCCCCTGGATTCTCATCGGTCTGCGTCGCCTGCTTGAGAGGTCAGGAGTCCCCAAGTAATGTGATAACAGTATGTTAGCTAACATCGTTGATGTGGCACTGCTCTTGCGGTTCAGTTCCGCGGAGTATTACTCGGCTCCCAACAGCACACGACACAACCGTGGCTGTGACAGGGCCGATCGGACCGACCCGGATGGGTCGATTCATTGAAACCAGGACGGCACTGAGGCCGTCCGCACAAACCCCAAGGGGGAGTGAATGAAGAAGCTACACCGTACCGCTCTGGTCGCCGGGATGCTGGCGTTCGGCGTGGCGGCGTGTGGAGACGACGTCACCGTCGTCGAGCCCACCCCGCCGCCGCCGCCGCCGCTCTCCGTGACCCTCACCCCGTCCAACGCCGCAGTGGCCGTGGGCGAGGTGGCCGACTTTGCCGTCGGCGTATCCGGAGGCGCTGAGGGCGCCACCGCATCGTGGACCTGTGCCTCCTCCAACACCGGCGTCGCCACCGTGTCCACCACGGACAGCGGATGCCGGGCCACGGGTGTCGCCGCGGGCTCCGCTTCCATCACGGCCACGGTGACGAAGGGGAACCAGTCCTCGAATGCCGGTGCCCAGCTCGTCGTGGCTGCGGTGGCCGACACGCCGGCAACCGTCTCCATCGCCAGCATCAACCAGGGTGGTACCCCTGCGGATATCGAGAACATCCAGGGGCAGATCGACGTCACCCTGAACGTGGATCCGAAGGATGAGGTTCTCGAGCAGGTTGACCTCCTGGTGGATGGCGTCGTGGTCGCTTCCCAGACCTTCGCTGCCGCCGTGGTCGCAGAGGATGAGGCTGCGCTGGCGCAGCAGCAGATCACCCTCTCCTTCCGCACCGACTTCTACACCATCGACGAGGAAGCCGGCACGGCCGATCCCCGCCACCTGAACGGTGACCGGGTCATCTCCGCCGCGCTGAGCGTGGTGGGTGGCGACTCCCCCCGTCCGTCCAACACGGTGCCGGTGTTCTTCAACAACACCAGCGGCTTCCATGTCATCGCGGGCCTCCCCACCAACTCCGCCATGGACAACCAGGGCCGGATCTGGTACGGCGGTCCCGAGGCCGGAGATGTGACCATCACCGCCATTCCGGTGCTCTACGTCACCGGTGGCACCGCTCAGTCCGTCTCCGCGGCCTTCGCCGGCTGCACAGCGGCTCCCGCGACCGGCACCGAGGCGCCCTTCACCTTCACTTTCGACTGTGATGGGATCGAAACCAGTGCCGCTGGTGCCGCGCCTGGCTTCTCGTCCATCGTGGACGGGAACGTTGGCCCCACGGCCATCCTGAACAACCAGCCGCGCTTTGGCCTGTCGGCCCACCCCTTCCCGGTGCGTGTGGACTTCCTGGCGCCCCAGGGCGGTGACTTCTTCTGGCGGACCGATGCGGCCATCCAGAATCGCGAGAACTGGGTGAACGCCCAGTACCGGCTCCACCGCACCATCGCTGCCGCGCCGACCGACGGCGGCGTTGGATTCCCTGCCGATTCGCTCATGGCCCGTGAGTTCTGGGTCGTGGACGCGACCGACAGCGACGTCGTGCTGGCGCAGGGCCCCGAGGCCACCGTCCACGCTGACGTGGACAACTCGGTGGACAACAACGCGTACACCCTCCTTATCCGTTGGGTGGACCGCCTGGGCAACGCCCGGGTCGTCGAGGTGGAGGAGAACCCCGGCGCCACCACCATCAACGACATCGACAACAACCTCACCTTCACCAAGTCCACCTTCGGGATCGACAAGGACGCACCGGTCCTGACCATCGCGGGTGACTTCGAGGACGAGGAGACCATCCTCCTCGAGAACGCCGGTGAGACCTTCGACATCCAGGCCACCGACGTCATCTCCGGCTTCGCCGTTCCGGTCTCCGGGCACGGCTTGGCCCACACCCTGGTGCAGGTGAACGGGACCCCGGGTTCCGCCACTCTCACCCGGGTCGTGGCGGCTGGCTTCGGCGATGCCGTCGCCACCCCCTTCGCAACCGCGCGGGCCGGTGAGCGCATCGTCGCCGACTCCCTGGCTGCGGTGACCACCTACGACCGGACCGCCACCTCCCTTGAGTTCTCTCAGGGGATCCTCTCCGACGCCGGGTACTTCATCTACCAGGCCCAGGTTCGGGACAAGGCGGGGAACAGCACTCCCCTGACGAGCCGGTTCGTCTACAACAGTGAGCAGTCCATCCCCGACCTGTCGTCGGTGGCCGTGACCACTGCTCTCCAGGGCGGACAGCCTGCAGCCTTCCCGGCCGTGGGCAGCGACAACGTGGAACTCTGGCAGGGGTCTTTCGACCTCAACTACGCCGGGGTGCGCCTGGTCTTCAACCGGCCGGCTCCGCAGATCGCCACGCTGTTCGACGACGAGATCACCATTCCGAACTCGTTCAGCTTCCAGACGGCGGCGTTCATCCGCTCGCTGCACGTGGTGGACGGGACCAACGCCCCCACGGGTGAAGGCGACAAGCCGGCTACCCTCAACGCCATCGCGTACAACGGGTGGGCCTCTGAGGCCGACCCGAGCCATGTCGACGCCGCGGCGGGCGCGAGCGCCCTCTTCGGTAACTCCGCCAGCTTCGCCGCGACCATCAACCCCGCGCTGGTGCAGGATGGGGTGGACTGGTCCGACATGGATCCGGAGCTCCAGATCTTGACCTGGGCGCCGGTGAGCTACAGCACCGGTGACGAGGTGGACGGTCAGGTGACCGCCACCGTGCGGGTCCGGGCCGTCGGTCCGCCCAGCACCTTCCTGAACCCCTTCGCCGCCGCAGTGGTGGTGGAGGCGGACGCAGGCTTCGTCACGCCGCTGGACATCGCGCTCATGGCGGACTTCAATGCGCCGTTCCCCACGACGGATTCCGGGACGGAGCGCCGGTTCGACTGGACCTTCCAGATCACTCGGGACGAGCTTGATCTGGTCGACCTCCACGTGGTGGGCCTGAACAGCGGCTTCGACGCCCTGGCCACCCAGGTCTTCACCATCGACTTCACCGCGAACCAGACGGATCTGCCCCTCCCCTAACGGGGTTGCGGTAGCACCTGGGTCGGGCGGGGTTTCCCCGCCCGGCCCAGGACACTGGTTCAAAGGAGCGCCCCGCCCATGTGGCGGGGCGTTTCCTGTTTGGGGGAGGGCAACCCTGCCGGGCAGCAGGGACCACGGGACCCCGGCGGTGTAGAATGGGCCGCAATCCTGAGTATTCCACATCCCAGAGGGGAGGCAGCAAGATGCAGCAGAGATGGGGCGGCAGGGCGGGTCAGAGCGGGAGGTTAGGGAGAATGGCTGCCGGAACCCTGGCCTCGGTGCTTCTACTGGCGGGCTGTGGGGGGGACGCCAGCCCTGGGGCGGATGGGCTCCGGGCCGTGGAGCTGGGTACCCTGAAGGGCGAGGTCTATCGCGCTCTGGGTCCGGGGCCCGTCGACTCGCTGCAGGTGGAGACCCGGGTGGAGTACGGCTATCCGATCCGCCGCTTCATCGTGGAAGGCGAGGCGGTGGAGGTGTTCTGGGTGCCGCAGGCGGGTTATGCTCCCGGGGACAGCATCTCCTGGAGGGAGTCCACACCGGTGCTCTTCCAGAATCTCGCCCTGGTAGCCTGGGGGTGGGCTGACGTGGAGCCCCTGGCCCGGGAGAAGGGGATCAGCTTTGCTGGAATGGCGGGGTATCAGCCGCCCCAGCCCGAAGGCCCTCCGGAGCCCGGGGAGGATCCCACCACCGAAGTGAAAGGCTGACCGAGCCATGCCGAAACAACTGACCCACTGGACCGAGTCGGTCCTCCTCGTGATCCTGCTCACGGTCCTGCTGCCGTCCTGCACCCCCGACGCCCCGGACCTAACCATCCGGGACGCGTACTTCCAGAACCTCGCCGCCCACTGCGGCCAGGCCTTCCCAGGGGGACTCACCCTGGAGCCCCCAGGAGACGAGATGCTGGAGGGAGACGAACTCCTGGTGGTCCACTTCCGGGGATGCACCGACGACGAACTCCAGCTCCCCTTCCACATCGAGAAGATGGACGGCGAGTGGGACCGCTCCCGGACCTGGATCTTCCGGAAGCACGGGGATGGCACCCTGGAGCTTCGTCATGACCACCGGCAGCCCGACGGTACCGAGGACGACGTCACCTGGTACGGCGCCTTCACGGTGGCCCCTGGGACGCCGCACCGGCAGGAGTTCATCCGGGACCGGGAGTACGAGGATGGGTCCACCCGGGGATGGCGGATCGAGATCGAACCTGGGGTGCGCTACACCTACGGCACGATCCGGGACGGGGAGTGGACCTGGCGGGTGGACTTCGATCTCAGCGAGCCGCTGGACGAGACGCCTCCGCCGCCCTGGGGCTACGAGGACGGGCGGGGACCTCTCCGCTGACCCGCCGTGAGCCCCCACTTGCGATGAGAGCCGGAGGGGCCGTACGTAGAGGGCCATCGGCCTGCCGAGGACGTTCCACCGGGTCTCCGCGGGTCTCGGGGTCCCCCTGTCCTCACAGGAGCAATGTGATGATGCGCTCCCTGGACGTCGTTCCAACCCTCCTCCTCCTGGTTCTCCTCCCCGGGGCTGGTCTGCTGGCCCAGGAGCGGGTCACCCCCTTTCTGGGCGGCGGGCTGGCCCTGGGCACCGGCGACCTGGCCGACGACACCGATGCCGGTTGGATGATCTTCGGAGGGGTCGACGTCCCGGTGGGGGCCGAGGGCTTCTCCCTGGGTCTGACCGCCACCTTCTCAGAGGT
>REED01000103.1 GCA_007695225.1 Gemmatimonadales bacterium | reverse complement strand
CCCCCCCCCCCCCCCCCCCCCCCCCGCGCGGGCGGGGTCTGGGAATGGAAAGGAAGGATACGGAGGCTTGTCGCAGGTCTGCCACACCCCGAGGAGGGGCGACCAGGTGGCGCCCCAGTTCAACCCATTGTCTTCCGGGGCTTTACCGGAAGGGCAACCGATCTCGCTGCGGCGCCCTTGGCCCCCGGCTCAGAGCCCGAAGAGCCGGAGGAAATCGTTCCCCAGCGCCAGCGCCATGATCCCGATGAGGATCACGAAGCCCACCTGGCTCCAGCGCATGCGCTGCTCCACCGAGACGGGGCGTCCCCGGACGGCCTCGATGGCCAGGAAGACCAGGTGGCCGCCATCCAGGATGGGGATGGGGAGAAGGTTCAGAATGGCCAGGTTCACCGAGAAGAAGGCCATGAACATCAGGTACACGGGAATCCCCTCGGCGGCGGCCTGCCCTGAGGCCTCGCCGATGGTGACGATACTCCCCAGGTTCCGCATGGACATCTGGCCGGTGACCAGGTCCCTCAGGAAGCCCAGGATGGTGGCGCTGATTCCCACCGTCTGGTTCCAGCCGTGGACCACGGCCTCCCCTGGCGCCATGCGCTGGTAGGCAATGTCCGGACCCCAGGCCAGCACCCCGGCCTGCCCCACTGTGCGGATATCGCCGGTGATGGGATCCCGTGCATCGACCTCGTTGGGGACCAGGGTGCGGGTGAGCTGGCCCCCGTCCCGCAGGAGGGTCACCTGGGTCTCCACCCCGGGGTTGGCTTCGATGGCCCGACGGAAGTCATGCCAGGTCCGCACCGCCTCGCCGTTCACCGCCACGATCCGGTCTCCCCCCCGGATACCGGCCCGGTCCGCCGGGGATCCGGGTTCCGCCATGCGGATGAGGGGCTCCTCCCAGTATGGAAGGGCCCGCACCAGCCCCACCCGCTGGGCCGCCTCTTCGGGGAGGACGAAGGAGAGGGTGCCCTCGGGCTCGGTGAAGCGGAGCGTGGTCTCGCCGGCGGGAAGTTCCAGGAGAGCCTCCTGGAGGTCGCCCCAGTGGGTCAGCTCCCGGTCCCCGATGGACTCCAGGGTGGCCCCGGCCGGAAGCTGGGCCAGCTCCCCCGCCGCCTCGGGAAGGAGGTCGGCCCGGACCTCGCCGGCCCTCAGGGTATCCGGCGCCACGCTTCCCCAGATCCCCGCCACCAGGGCGTAGGTCAGGAAGGCGAACCCGAAGTTCATGAGGACTCCGGCGGAGATGACCCACGCCCGGGCCCAGACCGGCTTGGAATCGTAGTCCGAGGAGCGATCCCGCGCCTCTTCCTCGCCGAAGGGTAGGGCGGGAGGCGCCCCCCGAACGGAGCCGTGGGCATCGGTCTGCGCGCCGGGGGCGATGGGAGGAACGTCATCGCTGGCCGGGCGGACGCCCTCGCCGGAGGCGCCCTCCTTCTTCCCTCCCTCGATCTTCTCCATCACCTCGTCGTCCATCCCGCCCATCTTCACGTATCCCCCCAGGGGGATGGCGGCCAGGATGTACTCGGTGTCTCCCCGCTCGAATCCCCAGACCCGGGGGCCGAAGCCGATGGAGAACCGTTCTACGCGAATGCCCACGGAGCGGGCGGCCAGGAAGTGGCCGAGCTCGTGGACGAAGATGAGAACGCCCAGAAGGACGATGGTGGCAATGATGGTCATGCGTTGATCAGGATCCCGCCGAGCGGGTCCTCCTGCGCGAAATCCATTCCGATGCGAGCCGTCGCGCCTTGCGGTCCGCTTCGATGATCTCTTCCAGCCGGGTCACCGGCGCTCCTCCAGCTCCCTCCAGCCCCGCCTCTACGGCATCGGCCATCCCGGGGAACGACACCCGCTCCTCAAGGAAAGCCTGCACCGCCACTTCGTTGGCGGCGTTGAAGGCCGCGGGAGCCGTGCCGCCCCGACGCCCCGCCTCTACCCCGATGCGGAAGTGGGGAAACGCCTCTCGGTCCACCTCCTCGAAGGTGAGGGGCGAGGACCGCACCGGGTCGAAGGTGCGGAGCCGGGCGTCGGCCACCCGCTCCGGATAGGTCAGGGCGTATAGAATGGGGAGCTCCATGGTAGGAAACCCCATTTGGGCCAATACGGATCCATCCACGAACTCCACCAGGGAGTGGATGATGGACTGGGGATGGACCACCACATCGATGTGTGAGTAGTCGATTCCGTAGAGGACATGGGCCTCGATGACCTCCAGCGCCTTGTTGGCCAGCGTCGCCGAATCGATGGAGATCTTGGCCCCCATGTCCCAGGTGGGATGCTGGAGGGCCTCCGCCGGCGACACCCGGGCCAGGCGCTCCCGGGACCACCCCCGGAACGGCCCCCCCGAGGCGGTCAGGACCAACCGTGCCACCGACTCCGGAGCACACCCGTCCAGGCACTGGAGGATGGCGGAGTGCTCCGAGTCCACGGGAATGAGCTCCCCGCCATTGCTCCGGAGCGCCTCCAGGACCAGATCCCCTCCGGCCACCAGGGATTCCTTGTTGGCCAGTGCCACCCGCTTTCCTGACCTGAGCGCCCGGAGGGTGGGCTCCAGTCCGGCGAACCCCACCAGGCCGTTCACCACCACGTCCACCTCGGGGTCCTCGGCCGCCGCCAGGATGGCCTCGCGGCCGGTGGTCCAGACGGGCCCTGAGGCGCCGCCGGTCGCCTGCCCCGTGCCGGTGTTCGCCGACGTGCCCCCTGCCCGGACATGCGCCTGGAACGCCTCCTCGTCCGCCACCACCACCGTCTGGGGGGCGTGGAGCTCCACCTGCCCGGCCAGCGCCTCCACCGAGCGGTTGGCGGTGAGGGCCACCACCTGGAAGCGTCCCGGGTGGCGCTGGATCACGTTCAGGGTGCTCACCCCGATGGACCCGGTGGCGCCCAGGATGGCGACCCGGATGGGGCGGCGGCCGTTGGTGGAGGCGGGGGAATCGCGCATCTAGAAGCCCCACCCCAGGAAGAGGGGAAGGAGGGCGTAGGTCAGGGGGAGGGTGAAGAGGACGGCATCGAAGCGATCCAGGACCCCTCCGTGCCCGGGAAGGATCCGTCCCGAGTCCTTCACCCCCGCCTCCCGCTTCAGGAGCGACTCCGCCAGGTCCCCCACCTGGGCCACCGCCGAGATGAGGAGCCCCAGGAGCGCGGCGGCCGTCACCGAGAGGGAGAGCCCCCCGCCCAGGGCCGGCAGAAGAAGGGCGGTGAAGGCTGCGGCCCCGACCATGGACCCCAGGAGCCCCGAGACCCCCCCCTCCACCGTCTTGGCCGGACTCACCGAGGGTAGGAGCTTCCGCTTCCCGAAGGCCCGTCCCCCGAAGTAGGCGGAGGAGTCGCCGAGCCAGGTGACGGTGAGGGCGAAGATGAGAAGGAAGGTCCCCTCCCACCCCGGCGCAGAGGAGGCGGCGGCGGGATGGCTCCTGAGGAGAACGGCGAAGGCCAGGGTGCCCCCCACGTAGACGATGCCGAAGAGGGTGGCCCCCACCGCCGGAAGGGGATCCCCCTCCGGCCCCCGGCGGAAGACCGCCGCGGCCAACGCCCCCAGCCCTCCCACCAGGAGGATGGCCCACGCCACCCCCGACCAGGCGGGGAAGGACCCCGCCACCTGGGCCCACAGGACCAGGAGGACGACGGCGGGAATGCCGATCCAGGGGAAGGGGCGCCACCCCCGGGCCTCGGCCATGCCGAAGACCTCCGAGATTCCCAGGGTGGCCAGCACCGCCACAACCACCGCCAGCGGCCACCCTCCTGCCCACACCAGGACCACCCCCAGGGGGATTCCCACGGCGGCCACCGCCACCCGGCGCCCCAGGTCACTTCCGGCCTTTCCGGTCCCGGCCTTGCTTCCGGCCATGGTGCGGTCGCCTCCTGCGCAGGGGAATGGGAAAGGTCGGACGGGGGAGCCGGACGGAGGTGTCCGGCAGGTGCGTCAGACGGGGGCGTTAGACCGGAGCGGAGGAGACGCGGCCGAACCGTCGCTCCCTTCGCTGGTAATCCCGGATGGCTTCGAAAAGATCATCCCGGGTGAAGTTCGGCCAGAGCACCGGCGAGATGTGGATTTCGGTGTAGGCCAGTTGCCAGAGGAGGAAGTTCGAGATCCGGAACTCCCCCGAGGTCCGGACCAGCAGGTCGGGATCGGGCAAGCCCTGGGTGTAGAGGTGGCGTTCCACCTCGGCCTCGTCGATGGCCTCGGGGCTGAGTTCGCCCCGGGACACCCGCTCCGCCACCTTGCGCATGACACGGAGGAGTTCTTCCCGTCCGGAGTAGGAGATCATGAGGTTCAGGAGGAGTCGGTCCCCCTCACGGGTGGCCGTTTCGATCGCCTGGACCGCATTTAGGGTCTCGGCGTCCATCCGGTCCAGATTCCCCAGGACCCGCACCGCCACCCCCCGCTGGCAGAGGTCCTCCCGTTCCTTTTCCGCGTAGAGCTTCAGAAGGGTCATGAGCGCCATGACCTCTTCCTCGGGGCGCTGCCAATTCTCGGTGGAGAAGGCGAAGAGGGTGAGGATGGAGACCCCGGCCTCCACCGCCCCTTCCACAGCCTGTCGCACCGCCTTCATCCCGGCCCGGTGCCCCTCGTACCTCGGCAGACCCCGGTCCGCCGCCCACCGTCCGTTGCCATCCATGATGATGGCCACGTGACGGGGAACGGATCCGGAGAGGATCGACGGAGGGGTGGGAGGGCCGGTCATGATCAGACGGTCATGATCTCCTTCTCCTTCGCCTCCAGAAGCTCCTCGATCTTCCCGATGTACTGGTCCGTCAGCTTCTGGATCTCTTCTTCGGTCCGACGGGCCTCATCCTCGGAGAGCTCCCCCTCCTTCTTCCGTTCCTTCACCTCGTCGTTCCCTTCCCTGCGGGCGTGACGGATGGAGACCCGGGCCTCTTCGGCCATCTTGGAGAGGAGCTTCACGTACTCCTTCCGGCGCTCCTCGTTCAGCGCGGGAATGGGGACGCGGATCACCTGGCCGTCATTGCCTGGATTGAGTCCCAGATCCGCCTGAAGAATGGCCTTCTCCACCTCTCCCATGAGGGAGCGGTCGAAAGGCTGCACCACGAGTAGCGAGGCCTCAGGGGTGCTGATGGTGGCCACCTGGTTCAGGGGCATCTTGCTCCCATAGGCCTCGACCCGGACGGTGTCCAGGAGCGCGGGGGTGGCCTTCCCCGTGCGGACGGTACCGAATTCCCGGCGCACCGCATCCAGGGCCTCTTCCATCCGTTCCTTCACACGGTTGATCGTCGGCATGTGTTCCTCGGAGGAGCAGGGTTCGGGATTGAAAGTGTGAGGGGTTCGGGCTGCAGGATTCGGGCCTCAGGACACCAGCGTGCCCACCGGCTCCCCGCGGATCGCGGCGGCCACCGCCCCGGACTGACTCAGATCCAGTACGATGATGGGGAGGCCATTGTCCTTGCACAGCGAGACGGCCGGTGCATCCATGACGCCCAGCTCCTTGGATACCACCTCGTGGAAGGAGATGGTGGGGATGAAGGTGGCGTCGGGGTTCTTCACCGGATCCGACGTGTATACCCCGGCCACCTTCGTGGCCTTGATGATGACGTGGGATTCCATCTCGATGGCCCGGAGGACCGCCGCGGTGTCCGTGGAGAAATAGGGGTTTCCGGTGCCACCGGCAAAGAGGACCACCCTTCCCTTCTCCAGGTGCCGGAGGGCCCGGCGGCGGATGTAGGGCTCCGCCAGCTCCTCCATGCGGATGGCGGTCATGACCCGGGTCTCCACGCCCTTCCGCTCCAGCATGTCCTGCAGGGCCATGGCGTTGATGATGGTGGCCAGCATCCCCATGTAGTCGGCGGTGACCCGGTCCATCCCCTTTTGCGAGGCGATGGTTCCCCGGACGATGTTCCCGCCGCCCACCACCAGACCCAGGGCCACGCCCATCTGGTGGACCCGGATGATCTCGTCGGTGAGGCGGTCCACCACCGGCGGGTCGATACCGAAGCCCTTCTCTCCCGCCAGCGCCTCTCCCGAGACTTTCAGCAGGACCCGGGAATACTTGATGTTCGGGGCTACACCTGGTTCTTCGCCCCCCTGTTCATCTCCCGCCATGCAGGCCCCTCTTCCGGTTCAGACTCGTTTTGCGCCCTTCCGATCCCTCGGGGGGGATCAGTCCCCGCCACCCACTTCGTAGCGGACAAAGCGGGCCACCTCGATCTTCTCACCCGTCTTAGCCGAAACCTGGGTGATGAGTTCCTCGATGGTGATGTCCGGGTTCTTCACGAAGGGCTGCTTGATGAGCGTGCTCTCCTCGAAGTACTTCCGGAGCTTCCCCTCCACGATCTTCTCGGCGATGTGCTCCGGCTTCCCCTCGTTCTTCACCTGCTCGAGATAGACCTGTCGCTCCCGCTCCACCACCTCCTCGGCGATGTCCTTGTCCGACACCGCCACGGGGTTGGAGGCCGCGACGTGCATGGCCAGGTCCCGGGCCAGACCCTGGAACTCGTCGGTGTTGGCCACGAAGTCGGTCTCGCAGTTGATCTCCACCAGCACGGCGATTCGCCCGCCATGGTGAAGATAGCTGCCGATCGTCCCCTCGTTGGCCGACTTCTCGGCCCGCTTGGCGGCCTTGGCTTCCCCTCGGCTGCGGAGGAGATCGATGGCGGCCTCGATGTCCCCGTTGGTCTCCACCAGGGCCTTCTTGCAGTCCATCATTCCCGCTCCGGTCCGATCCCGGAGGGCCTTTACGTCCTTCGCGCTCACACTCATCCGTCGAGCCTCGTCAGTTCAGTGGTTGTTCCGTTGTCCACGCAAGAGAGGCGGGGCCGAAGGGGGGAGGGAGGAAGGGTTTCGTCCCCCTCCACCTGCCGCCATCCGGCCTCCGCCTCTCGTTCCGGTCTCCGGGAGGTGAGGGCCCGTCGGGCCCGCCTCAGTCCTTCCCTTCGGCCCCCTCGGAAACCTTCTCGGCCTCGGCGGGCGCCTCGGTTGCCTCAGGGGCGGGAGCGGCTGCCTTCTCCGCTTCCTCTGAGGCCGGCTTTGCATCGGCCCCAGGTTTCGCGGCCAGGGTCTCCGGAGCCTTCTTCGGAGTCTTTTCCGGGGTAGCTTCCGCGGCCTCGCCGGCGCCGGGTTCGCCCGGCGCTACTTCCGGTGCGCCCTCGTCGGTCTTCTTCAACTGGGCGATGGCCTCGGGCCGCGGCACTCGACGCCGTCGGATCCGCCGCCGGGCCAGGTCGTCGGAAGCCGCAGCCGCCTTCTCACCGGTCTCGGTGGAGTAGGTGGTGGCCTCAGCCTCCTCCACCCGCCGGAGTTCCTCTTCCGGAACGTCCCGGCGCGCTGAGCGGACCGCGTCGGCAATGGCGCCGGAAATCAGGCTCACCGCCCGAATCGCGTCGTCGTTCCCCGGAATGGGGAAATCGATCCGATCCGGATCGGCGTTGGTGTCGGTGATGGCGATGACCGGAATCTTCAGCCGGTTCGCTTCCTTCACCGCGATGGACTCCCGGTGGGCGTCCACTACGAAGAGTGCGCCCGGGAGCCGGCCCATGTCCTTCACACCGGAGAAGTACTTGGCCAGGCGGGCACGCTCCCGATCCAGGAGAAGCCGCTCCTTCTTCGTATAGAACTCGAAGGCGTTCTCTTCCTGGCCCCGCTCCAACTCCTTCAGACGCCGAAACTGATTTCGAATCGTCTGGAAGTTGGTGAGCATCCCGCCCAGCCACCGCTCGGTGATGTAGAAGGATCCGCAGCGCTCGGCCTCCTCCTCCACGATCTTCCGAAGCTGGGGCTTGGTGCAGACGAAGAGGATCCGCTCACCCCGGAGAACCACCTTGCGCACAAGGTCCTCCGCCGCCCGGAGACGGTCCACCGTCTTCCGGAGGTCGATGATGTGGATGCCGTTGCGCTCCGTGAAGATGAACTTGCGCATCTTCGGGTTCCAGCGACGGGTCTGGTGCCCGAAGTGGACCCCCGCCTCGAGGAGCTGAGGGATCTCGACCAGCTTTTGCGACTGCTCCTGCTCCATATCCACCTGAATCCTCGAGAGTTTAACGCTTGGAGAACTGGAAACGCTTGCGCGCCTTGGGACGACCGGGCTTCTTCCGCTCCACCTTCCGGGAGTCCCGGGTCAGGAGTCGGTCCCGTCGAAGCGCCGGGCGGGACTCCTCATCCCGCTCCAGGATGGCCCGAGCCACAGCCAGGCGAAGCGCATCCGCCTGTCCGGTGACCCCACCTCCTCGGACGAGGGCGCGGACGTCCACCTTCCCATCGTACTCGGTGACTTTCAGCGCCTCTTCCGCCCGCTTCCTGTGGAGGAGGCGGGGAAAGTATTCCTGGATCGGCCGGCCATTGACGGTGAACTCACCGTTTCCGGGCCGGACAATGACCCGGGCGGTGCTCGTCTTCCGGCGGCCAACCGCCGTCGTGTGCTCTGTGGACTGCTCGACCATTCGGTACGTGGCTCCTTGCTCGCCTGGCTCCCCGGGGGGATGCCGATCAGATCTCGAGGGGCTGGGGCTGCTGCCCCTGATGCGGGTGCTCATCACCAGCGTAGACCTTGAGCTTCTTTCGAAGCTGACGGCCCAGGGCGTTCTTCGGCAGCATGCCCTTCACGGCCAGTTCGATCACCCGGTCCGGGTGCGTCTGGATCATCCGCTTGAAGGGGATGTGCTTTTCGCCACCCATGTACCCGGTGTACCGGAAATAGGTCTTCTGATCCGCCTTGTTCCCGGTCAGCTTGACCTGGGAGGCATTCAGGACCACGACGAAGTCGCCGGTATCCAGGTGGGGGGTGAATTCAGGCTTGTGCTTTCCTCGGATGATCCGGGCCACTTCCGTGGCCAGGCGCCCGAGGGGCTTGTCGGTAGCGTCTACGACCCACCACTGGTGGTCGATGTCGCCGCGCTTGGGTGTGTAGGTCTTCATTTCAACTCGGCTGTGCCCGCCGGTGAGTTCCTGCCGGAACCATCCCCGGAAACGAGCCCGGGAAACGGAGCTTATCGCAGCAAGAGAACAGAGCTTTAAATGGTATTTGTTGGAAGCCCGGATGTCAACGGCTGGCCTGGTGGGGAAAGCAGGTTGGGGAAGGCAGGTTGGGGAACGCAGGTGGGGGAACGCAGGTGGGTGGATCGCTTTGTCGACCTGGGGCGCGTCAGCCCGTGAAGGTCTCAAGGAAACGGGACCGCGATGCGTGGCGGAGACGGGTCAGGGCTTTTTCCTTGATCTGCCGGACCCGTTCCCGGGTGATCCCAAGCAGGTCCCCGATCTCCTCCAGCGTCATGGGCTCCTGGTCGTCCAGTCCGAAGTAGAGGCGGAGGATCTTGGCCTCCCGCTCCTTCAGGGTGGAGAGGGCCTGGTCCACCGTCTCCTTGAGCGCGTGCTCGAAGGCCCCGTCCTCGGGGTCCTCGGCAAACTGGTCCGGGAGGTAGTCCAGGAGGCGATTGTCCTCGCCGGGGCTGAGGGGCGCGTCCAGGGAGAGATGGGACTGGGCGATGGAAAGGGTGGAGGCCACTTCGTCCTCGGAGAGGTCCAGACCGTCGGCGATCTCCTCAACGGTGGGCTCCCGCCCCAACTCCTGGAGGAGAGCGGAGGAGCGCTTTCCGATCCGGTGGAGGGCTCCGGCCCGGTTCAGGGGGACCCGGACGATGCGGCTCTGCTCGGCCAGTGCCTGGAGGATGGCCTGGCGGATCCACCAGACGGCGTAGGAGATGAACTTGATCCCCTTCGTCTCATCGAATTTATGGGCGGCCCGGATCAGGCCCAGGTTCCCCTCGTTGATGAGGTCGGAGAGGAGGACGCCCTGGTTCTGGTACTTCTTGGCCACTGAAACCACGAAGCGGAGGTTGGAGCGGACCAGCTTGTCCAGGCATTCCGGGTCGCCGGACCGGATGCCCCGGGCAAGACGCGCCTCCTCCTCCCGGTCGATGAGGGAATACTGGGAGATCTCCTTGAGGTATTGGTCCAGCGAGCCTTCGGCAGTGAAGCCTTTTCGCGGAGAGAAGCTCATGCGAACCCGTGGCGGAAGGAGATCGCTCCGGGGGCGCCGGCCATCAGGCGGGGATCCGGAACCGTCGGGCCACCTTCCGGCCCGACTCCGGTCATGATTGAGAGAGAGAGGCGGTTTCGCAACTCCCCCCCAGCCGATTCCCGCCCTGAGCCCGGCTGGGATCGCCCAGGCTCAGCGAATCAGGCTCAGCGAATGCGGCCCAGGATCCGTTCCCATCGCACTTCCCGGGGAATGAGCCCCAGGTTGGCGCCAGTGGGTTCGGAGGAGTAGTAGACGATCCACGGCCGTCCCCGGATGGATTCCCGCTCCACGAACCCCCAGTACCGGGAATCCTCGGAGTTGTCGCGGTTGTCCCCCAGGACGAAGTACCGATCCTCGGGCACCACGAGGGGACCCCAGTTGTCCCGGGAGGGGCGGTAGCGTCCGGGTTGAGGACCCTCCTGGAGGTAGCGCGCCTGCCAGGCCATCCCTGGATGGACCGCATCCCCTCCGGTATCCAGGTGCCGAACGTAGGGCTCGGATACCGGCAGGCCGTTCAGCCGCAGCTTCTTCCCCACCATCTCCAGCGTATCCCCCGGTAGGCCCACCAGGCGCTTCACATAGTGCTTGGTCGGCTCGTGAGGGGGGTTGAAGACGATGACCTCGCCCCACTGGGGCTCGGCGAGGGCCGGGAGGGTGAAGCCCAGTCCAGGGATCTCGGACCCGTAGACCGCCTTGTTCACCAGCAGGAAGTCCCCGGCCAGGAGTGTGCCTTCCATGGACGAGGTGGGGATCTTGAATGCCTCCACCATCACAGCCCGCACCACCATGAAGAGCATCAGGGTGATGACCACGGATCGGACGCCCTCCAACAGGAACCGGGTGAACCGATTCCGGGAGTTGGCGGGAGGCTCCGGGGGAAGCTCGGGGTCGTGCCAGAGATCCATCGTCTTCCGTGGACGGAGGAAGGGCCCGTGAGGGGCTTGTGGAACCCAGTGGAAGGCGGGCTCCGACCTCTGGCCCGACGCTCGATCTGCTACACGGTTGGGGAAGGGGCGTTCCCGCGCCGGAGATTGCCGTGAAATCGGAAGCGTTGCGCCGTCCAACCCCGGCGGGCAGATTTCAGGCATGGAGAAATACCACCCCCCCCGACCCGCCACCATCCGGCCCGCTCAGGACCGGGTCGGCCCCATGGCCCGGCTGCCCATCCTGCTGGGGTGTTTGATGGCGTTGGGGATCTCGGCCTGTGCCTCCAGCGGCGGGGAGCGCTCCGCGGCGAACCGAGACCTCCTCACCCAGGAGGAGATCCTCCGTTCCAACTCCCAGGACCTCTACTCCGTCATCGATGAGCGGCGTCCCCGCTGGATCCGCGGGGGGCGGGTGGTGTCCCCCTACGGCGCCAGTTCGGGCGAATCGGTGGTGGTCTATTTCGATCAGAGCCGCCAGGGAGGGCCGGAGATGCTCCGGGGAATCCCCCTCTCCGGGATCAGCGAGATCCGGTTCTTCTCCGGACCCGATGCCCAGCAGCGCTTCGGCCTGGACCACCGGATGGGCGCCATCGTGGTGACCTTCTCGCCCCGCGGGTGAGCCGCACCGGTCGCACTGGCGGCACCCTCATCGGCTCTACCCTCCCCCGCCCCACCCCTCTCGGCCCCGGCGCCCTCACGGTCCTCATCGTCCTCGCCATCGTTCTGGCAGGATGCGGAGCTGAGCCGCGTGGGGAGCCGCTTGGGGAACTGACGGAGGAGCTGAGTGCCTCTGCCACCGGCGGCCTCCACCGCTCCGGCGGCGGCTCCGAAACCGACACGGCCCCGGACCCCTTCCCCCGGCTCGCTGCCCATGAGGTCTGTCCCCGGGCAGGCTACCTCTGTGTGGGTATGGGCTTCGGCATGGGCGTAGGGTTGGACTCGGGCATCGGCGACGCCGAGACCCGTCGGGTCCGGCGGTGGCCCGACGGAACCGGGACCCTCACCATCCGGATCTCACCGCCGCCCATTGCGGACCGGGAACTCCAGGATGAGATGCTCCAGGCGGCGATCCGGGGGATCCTGGCCTGGGACGGCGTCCCCCTCCGGCTGCGGATCCAGGACCGGGGCGGAATCACCGGGTCGTCCGCCGGAGAGGTGGAGGTGATCTCCATCGACTGGGTCACCCGCCTGGAAGGGAGCCGCCTGGGCCAGGTTCGGACCCTCTGGTCGTTCCAGGATGGGGGCAACAGGGATGGGGGCAACGGGGATGGGGGCCGTGCCTCCCTTGAAACCCGATTCCAGGTGGAGCGCTTTCAGGTGGCCCTGGAGGTAGAGGGTCCCCGAGGGCATCGGAGCCTCAGCCCCGAGGAGATCCAACGGGTAGTGGCCCACGAGATGGGCCATGCCCTGGGATTGGGGCACTCCGATGATCCTCGGGATCTCATGTACCCCGAGAACACGGCCCGGGCCCTCACGGTCCGGGACTACCGCACCCTGGAGGCCCTCTATCAGCTTCCCGAGGGCGCCCTCCTGGTGGCTCCCTGAGTCCCAGCTCCTGAGTCCCTGGTCCTGAGTCCCTGGTCCTGGGTCCCTGCTCCTGAGTTCAAGCCCCGTTCAGTCCTCCCGCTGGAGCCCGAACTTCTCGATCTTCTTGTAGAGGTTGGAGCGGGGCATCTCCAGGGTGCGAGCCGTCTCCGAGACGTTCCAGTCGTTCTCCCGAAGCTTCTGCAGGAGGAACGCCCGCTCGGCCTGGTCCTTGAACTCGGCGAAGGACCCAGCCCGGAGGAGTTCCGGTCCGATCCCCGCCCCCGCCTGCCCTCCGCCCACGAGCCGCTCCACGTCCGCCAGGGTCACCTTGTCCCCGGGCGAGAGGATGAGAAGGCGCTCCACCGTGTTCCGGAGCTCCCGGACATTTCCCGGCCAATCCAGCTCCTTCATCCGAGCCACCGCCTCCGGGGTGAATTCCCGCTGGGGGAGGCCTTCCTTCTGGGCCATCATCCGCGTGAAGTGGGCCACCAGGAGGGGGATGTCCTCGCGCCTCTCCCGGAGGGGCGGAACGTGGATGGGCACGACGTTGAGGCGGTAGAAGAGGTCGTCACGGAAGCGCCCTTCCTGGATCTCCTCCTCCAGGTCCTTGTTGGTGGCGGCGACGACCCGGACATCCACCGCCCGGGGCTTCTGCCCCCCCACCCGGGTCACCTTCCCCTCCTCCAGGGCCCGGAGGACCTTGGCCTGGGCTGCCGTGGACATGTCCCCGATCTCATCCAGGAAGAGGGTGCCGCCGTCGGCCTGTTCGAACTTCCCCGGACGATCCTGCACGGCTCCGGTGAAGGAACCCTTCATGTGTCCGAAGAGCTCGGACTCGATGAGCTCCGAGGGGATGGCCGCGCAATTCACCTCCACGAACGGCTGATCCCTCCGTCGGGAAAGTCGATGGAGGGCCCGGGCCACCAGTTCCTTCCCCGTCCCGTTCTCACCGGTGATGAGGACCCTGGCGTCGGTGGGGGCCACCCGTTCCAGCCGCTCCAGAACCTGCCGGAGCTGGAATGATTCCCCCACGATCTCGTGGCGGGATTCCACCTCGCTTCGAAGGGCCTCCACCGACTGGGACAGCCCTTTTCGCTCCAGGGCGTTGCGGAGGGTGACCAGGAGGCGGTCCGTATCCAGGGGCTTCTGCAGGAAGTCGAAGGCGCCCCGTCGCGTGGCCTCCAACGCGGTATCGATGGTGCCGTGCCCCGAGATCATGACCACCTGGAGCCCCGGCGCCGCCTCCTTGATTCGGGCCAGGGCATCCAGGCCATCCATTCCCGGCATCTTCACATCCAGGAAGACCACATCGGGCTCGGCGCTGTCGATCCGCTTCAGGGCCTCAGCGCCAGAGGAGGCCATTTCCACCTCGTGCCCCTCGTATTCGAAGAGCTGGCGGAGGATCTCCCGGATGGAGGTCTCGTCGTCGACGATGAGGATGCGGGCCATGGACCGGGGGGGCGGGAAGGGGGAGGAGGAGACCGGGACGAGGACTACGGGACGAGGACCAAGGGACGGATGCCCGGAGGGGGCGGCACCGTCGGGGTCACTCCCGACTGGTGAGGACGAGTCGGTCCTCCACCAGGCGAACCGAACGAATCCCCTGAGGGAGGGGGAATGCCACCGCTTCCGGGGGAAGATCGGGGCGCTCCAACAGCGAGAGCCCCTGCAGGATCCGCGGAAAGAAGCGACGGGGAACAGGGATTCCGGCGGCATCGATGCGGTGGACGAGGAGAGCCCCCTCGGGCCCCTCCAGCGCCAGGACCCGTCCCCGAATCTGTACCGGAACGGTATCGGGAAGGAGCGTCCGGATCTGATCCAGCTCGGGAATGGCGGGGATCTGCTCGGCGGCCAGCCGAAGCCCCAGGGTTACCTCACCGTCCCGGAATCGCACCGAGGGATCGGAGACACCGTCAGGAATGTAGCCCACGAGTTCGTAGCGCAGGAGGCTCTCCATCTCCTCTCCGCTGAAGCTCATCTCCCGCTCCGTGTCGCCTACCCGTTCGTTGTCCAGGAAGCCGGAGAGTCGCTCCACCACCGCCTCGGCCATGCCAGGGGAGGACTCCACCGCCGTCGCCTCGGATGCCACGGTGGTCTCGGAGACCCGGTCCCAGGCCTCGGGGCCCCACCGCCAGGCCACCACCACCAGTGTCAGGAGGAGGAGAAAGGCCAGGACCCGTCCCAGGCACCCGCCGAAGCACCCGTTCATCCCACTCCGGAACAAGCCAAGGGAGGAGGAATCATGGCTTCAGGGGTGCCGATTCCAGGAGGGAGTAGCGGGCCCCTTGCTTGGAGATATGAGAACGCATGATATCCACTGTGGCCACCTCCAACGTGCTCGAGTAATCCAGGCCGGCAGCGAGTTCATCCAGGCCGCGGAACGCCCCGGCGCCTTCTCCCTCCCCTGCCCGGCCCAGGGTGATGTGGGGATGGAACGCCTGGGTTTCCCGTTCGAAGCCGTGGGTCGCCAGTCCCCACTCCAGATCCTGCTTGAGACAGCGGAGGGCCGGTGTGGGTTCCACGCCCAGCCAAAGCACCCTGGGCCGCCGAATGGTGGGGAAGGCCCCGAATCCAGCCACCGTGATGGGAAAAGCCCGGGTACTCGCCGCCACCCTTCGTACCACCCGCTCCACGACGGGGATCGTCTCGGAGCGCACCTGCCCCAGGAACTTGAGGGTGAGGTGATAGACGTCGTCCTCGATCCAGCGGACGGGTAGCCCCGCCTCCCGGAGTGGGGCGGCGGCCTCACGGATCTGACGCCGTTCCTCTTCAGGCAGGTTCAGGGCGATGAAAAGTCGCATGGCTGAGATGGAGTTTGAGTTGGAAGGGCTTATGGAAGCGAAACCACGAAGGCGCACAAGGGACTTCGGCGAGTCGCGGGGGTCGCGGGGGTCAGGCGAGCCCACCGGGGACTGAGGGGGACGTAAGGGATGCCAGAATCCGCTCGGTCCCTTCCACCGCCCGGTCCACATCCTCGGTGGTTGACGCCCACCCCAGCGAGAATCGGAGAGCCCCGGTCTCCAGCGTGCCCACCAGTCGGTGGGCTTCGGGGGCGCAGTGGAGACCAGGTCGGGCACAGACCCCCCACTCCCGCTCCAGGCGGGTGGAGAGTTCGGCCGCCGACAGCGCCTCCAGCGCCACGGTCACCACTGCGGCCCCCTCGGGCGCCGGAGGAGAGACCACCCGGACCCCCTGGATCTGCTCGAGTCCGTCGCGGAGGCGGGCCTTCAGTTCCGCTTCGTGGGCGTGGAGTGTCTCGACCCCTCGTTCCAGCACGAACTCCGCGCCGGCCATGAGCCCTGCGATCCCCGGTGCATTGGGCGTACCCGCCTCGAGGTGGTCCGGATACGCGTCGGGCATGTCTCGGAGTTCGGACCGTCCCCCGGTCCCCCCGGTGCAGAACGGCGCGACATCCACTCCGGGACGGACCCATAGCCCGCCGGTTCCCTGGGGCCCCAGGAGTCCTTTGTGACCGGTGAACGCCACCATGTCCGCCCCATCTTCCACCGGAGACCCCGGCAAGTGTCCCGCCGACTGGGCCGCGTCCACCAGGACCAGGGCACCGGCCTCTCGGGCCATGGCGGCCAGACGGGCCACGGGAAGGACGGTCCCCAGGACGTTGGAGACGGCGTTCACCACCAGGAGTCGAGCTCCGTCCAGGAGCTGCTCCGCCACGGCCAGGTCCAGGGAGCCGTCGGGTGCTCCGGGAATCACCCGGTTCACCACCTGCCGACTCTGGCATAGGGCATGAACGGGCCGGAGGACGGCGTTGTGGTCGAAGGGGGTGGTGACCACCACATCCCCGGGGGCCAGGACGCCGTGAAGGGCCGTGTTCAGCCCATGCGTGGCGTTCAACATGAAGGCGATGCGTCCCGGATCCCCGGGGACGCCCAGGATGCGCGCCACCCGGCGCCGGCACCGGAGGGCGATGCGCCCCGACTCCACGGACCGGGCATACCCGCCCCGTCCCGGAGACGCGCCCACGTTGAGGAGGAAGTCATGAACCGCCGCTGCCACGGCATCGGGACGGATTGCCGAGGTCGCCGCGTAGTCCAGATAGTGCATGCCGGGCCGGGAGCTGGGAGGTCCTCTGAACCGGAAGGGTCCGGGGAAGGGGTCCACGGGCGGATCATACTATCCGATCAGGCCGGTCCCGACAACCGAGGAAGGGGTCCGGAACTGCAGGGCCTCCGCCAGATGGGAAGGCTCCACCCGGGGAACGCCCTCAAGGTCCGCCACGGTTCGAGCCACACGGAGGACGCGGTGGATGGCCCTGGGTGACAGCCCAAAGCGCTCCATGGCGGGCGCCAGGAGCCGCCGGGCGGCGGCGTCCAGCGGAACGTACGTTCGTAGTTCTCCCGGACCCATCCGGGCGTTGACAGAGGCATGGGCATCGCGGGACGAATGGGATGCCGGAGAGTTCGAGGATCCGGATGCGCCGGAGACCGAGGATCCGGAGAACCGCCGTAGCTGGGCCATCCGGGCCTCCCGGACCCGGGCCAGCACCGTGGCGGAGCAGGGTCCATCGGGCTCCCCCGTCAGCAGTTCCAGGGAGACTGCGGAAGTCTCAACATGGAGATCGATCCGGTCCCTGAGAGGCCCCGAGATCCGGTTCCGGTAGCGGGCGACCTGGGTGGGGTCACAAACGCAGGGGGGCCCACCTCCTCCCGAGCCTCCTCCCGATTGACCGCAGGGGCAGGGGTTCATGGCCGCTACGAGACTGAACCGTGCGGGAAAGATGTGGCGCTCCTGGACCCGCACCACAGAGACGACCCCCTCCTCCAGCGGCTGGCGGAGCGACTCCATGGCGTGTCGCGAGAACTCGCCCAACTCATCGAGGAACAATACACCACCGTGGGCAAGGCTGACTTCCCCAGGCCGCGGCGGGCGCCCGCCCCCCACCAGCCCGGCGGTGGAGACGGTGTGGTGTGGAGCCCGAAAGGGAGGACGGTCCAGGAGACCAGACCCCGAAGGAAGGAGACCCGCCACCGAGTGGATCCCCGTGACCTCCAGCGCCTCCTCCCGGGAGAGGGGTGGAAGGATCCCGGCCATGGCCCGGGCCAGAAGGGTCTTCCCTCCTCCCGGAGGTCCGGACAGGAGCAGATGATGACCTCCGGCAGCGGCGATCTCCAGCGCCCGCTTCGCGGTTCGCTGTCCCCGGATCTCCCGGAGGTCCACCGAGGGAGCCTCCCGGTGCCTCCGCGCCCTTGGGGTCGCGACCGGAACCAGGCCCTTCTCTCCACGGAAGTGGGCCACGAGGTCGGCCAGGTGACGCACACCAAGGACGTGGGGAGGGCTCCCCACGGCCACGGCCTCTGCCACGTTCCCCAGGGGCACCACCAGAGTCTCAAGGCCATCCTGGCGGCAACGGAGGGCCGCAGGGAGGACGCCCCTGACCGGACGGACCTCTCCATCCAGGCCCAGTTCTCCGAGAAAGGCATGGCCCCCCAGCCCCTCCTTGGGAATCTGCTCCGAGGCCGCCAGAAGAGCCACCGCGATGGGAAGGTCAAACCCAGCCCCCTCTTTCTTCAGGTCCCCTGGGGCCAGGTTCACCGTGATCCGCCGAGGAGGGAGTGGCCATCCGCCTGCACGGAGGGCGGACTGGATTCGATCCCGGCCCTCCCGCACAGCTCCCTGGGGAAGCCCCACCACGGAGAGGGAGGGCATACCGGAGGCCACGTTCACCTCCACCCGAACCCGAATGCCTTCCACCCCGCACACCGTCACAGACCATACCTGGGCCACCATGGCACGTCCTCCAGAGTGCATCCAGCCGGTCAGGAGTCGCCGGCTGCCCAGGGGGAATGTGGACGGACCCCGGGGCGATCCCATGGACGGATGGGACCATGGGCGAGGTGGACCTAACTCAGCGCCTCTCCCAGGGCCTCGATGGCAGGGAAGTAGACGTCCGGGGGGATGTCCCGGTCCCGCTTCCAGCGGGCCGAGCACGTCCATCCATCCGGATGAGCTCCGTTTGTCGTCTGGTTGTCCAGCCGGAGGGTCTCCACCGCCGCGTCGACGACGGGATCGACGACCGTACCGACGACCCCATTCTTGACCCCATCCTCGACCCCATCTTCGACCCCATCCACGACCCCATCAATCGCTGGAAGCCTCCAGCGGCCGTTGAAGTGGATGCCTCCCCGAGGGTCGATGAAAAGGGGATTCCCCCGGGACTGCCACCGAACGGACCATCCCCCCTCATGCACCAGTCGATGATGATGACGGCAGAGGAGGAGGAGGTTGTCCAGCTTCGTCTCTCCTCCGTGGGCCCAATGCTCCACATGGTGCCCGGCCGTGAAGCGACGCACCCCGCACCCCGGGAAGCGGCACCCTCCGTCCCGGGTATCCAGTGCCCGCCGGATGGCCGGGGGAATGGTGCGCGTCTTACGTCCCACGGTGAGCGGGTGTCCCTCCCCGTCATGACTCATCCGCACGAGGCCCGCGTCGCACGCGATCCGCCGGGCCGTTTCAGCTGAAACGCGGGTCCCATCCTCCAGGTGACAGCAGTCGGCGGGCTCCGCGTCCACCCCCGCATTCGAGGCGGTTTCCAGCGCCTCCGGGTCCACATGGAGGACCACCTGATAGCGCTCCGCCTGGCTACCGCTGATGGGGGCATCCCCATCCCCGGGATTGGGAGCATCCCCTCGTGTCGAAGGGCCGAAACCGACGGCCAGTGCCCGTTCAGCCAGGAGCCCAAGGGCATCGGCCCTGCGGCGCGCCGCCTCTTGCCGAGTCACCTCGGGATCCCGCAGATCCCGGCCCTTCACCTTCACCTCCCCCTGGAAAAGGTGATCGCCGGCTCCATCAATCGCCCGCATGAGGAGGAGGCCCACCTCGGGGGGGAGCTTCCCGTTCACCACGTACATCCCCTCCTCGTCGGGGAATACGGAGAGCCGCCGGGACTCGAAGCATTGCCGCTCCCGATCCATCTCCTGGTAGACGGTGCCCCGCTTCCACCCCCGAACCATGGATTCCAACTTCCCCGTGGGGACACCCCGGGCCAGCCCCAGAAGGACGCCCTCGTTTTCTAGGGTGGCCACCCGGGTCAGCGCCCGGACCTGGGAGAAGGAGAGCTCCCCCCGACCCATGGCCGCGCTGGTTTCGGGGAGCCCGGCCAGCTTCCGGGCCACACGCACCTTTTCCCGGCAGGTCCCGGCGTCGAACCCGGTTCGGAGGGAGAGCCACTCAACGCAGGACCGATGACCTGCCAGCTCCCAACCTCGGCGCCAATCGAACTCGGCCAGGAGCAGGAGAAAACGCTGTTCCGCCGCATGGATATGAGCCGCCAGGGTCGCGATCCGATCCCCCAACTCCTCGATGGTGTCCGGGTCGGAAAACGGTTCGGGGGCTGGACCATGGAAGGAAGTGGACGGGCGGTTGGTGGCCGCGGACGAGGCGGCGAACGGGGAGGTGGACGGGCAACCGCCCGGCGTCCGATCCACGTGGCCATATCCCTCGACGGGCCGTTCCCGAGCGACACGACCGGCGACAGGACCATCGACACTTCCGGTAAATCCGAAGGGGGACATATCGGCTCCTTATCTACAAGTGCAAGAATAACTTGCAACAAATATATGAGCCGATTTACTGACCCCCTCAGGCCCTCCAGGACGCCTGAGGAGGGGGGTGTGCCTCAGCCGATGGGTGGGAAGGGTGCGGAACCCTGGCAGGACTCACATGAGGGCCTGGGACCACCCTGAAAGAGGAGGGTCCCAACCCGAGACCATCGCGGGAGTCCAAATCCGTCCATGTCAGAATGGGACAATTGGATGGGAGTGCGAGCCTCCCTTCAGCCTCTTCAGCGTCCTCAGCTTATCCAGCCCCGGAGCCCCCCGGAACCTCGCGGGAAACGTTTCAGCTGAAACGCTGGCCACAGGTGATCGCGGTCACGCCTCGCAGTTCACACCTCGCAGTTCACACCTCGAGGAGCACCCCTCGCAGCTGACACCTCAATCCCTCGCACCCTTCAAGCCCGCCTCCGTCTCAAGTCCGCCTCCGCCTCAAGCCCGCCTCCGCCTCAAGTCCGCCTCCGTCTCAAGCCCCCTCCCTCCTCGCCACCACCGCACCTTCGGGGAGCGGACTCCCCGACGGGCTCCGCCCCACCTGGGCGATGGCCAACGCTCGCTGGCGTACCGAGGTGAGCCACGCGCCCATGTCATCGAACCAGGCGTAGAGGGTCGGCGTCAGGGCCAGCGTCAGGATGGTGGACGTGGTGAGCCCGCCGATCACCGCCTGTCCGATGGGCGCGAACATCTGCCCCATCCCCTCGGTGGCCATGAAGGCCATGGGCACGAGCCCGAAGATGGTGGTGAGGCTGGTCATGAGGATCGGTCGCAATCGCGCCGTACACCCGGTGAGGAGGGCCGCCCTCCGGTCCATCCCTCTTCCCCTAAGCTGGTTCACCAGGTCGATCATCACGATGGAATTGTTCACCACAATCCCCACCGTGATGAGAATCCCCAGGAAGGAGAGGATGGAGAAGGTGGAACCGGTGAGCAGGAAGATCAGCCCCAGCCCCGGCACCGCGAAGAAGATGGAGAAATAGATGATCAGGGGGAGGATGAGCGACTCGAATAGGGCCGCCAGGATGAGGTAGATGAGGATCAGGGCCAGCCCTCCGGCCAACACCATATCCCCGAACTGCTCCTGCTCCTCCGAGAAGCCCCGCCCCAGGTCCCACCGGTACCCGGGGGGCATGGGGAAGTCGGCCATCACCTCCTGTACCTGGCGGATCACCTCTTCCCGGTTGGCCGTAGAGGCGATCTCGCCGGACACCGTCACCGCCGTGAGACGGTTCTCCCGCTGGATGGACTGGGGCCCTCCCACCACCTGGATGTCCGCCACCGTCCCCAGGGGCACGCTCCGGCCATCCACCGTCCCCACCGAGAGGTTCCCCAACTGGGAGATGGAAACCCGGTCCTCATCCCGGAGCTGGAGGAGGACGTCCACCTCCCGCTCCCCGGCGCGGAAGCGGGCCGCCACCGTCCCCCGGAGCGCACCCGATACCGCCTGGGCCACCTCCTGGGAGGTGAGCCCCTCCCGTTCCGCGGCACGGCGATCCACCCGGACCCGCACCTCCTCGTTTCCTGACTCCAGGGAGTTGTCCACGTCGGTGATCCCGTCCACGCTCTGGGACAGGAGGAGCTCCACGGCCTCGGAAAGCCGACCCAGCTCCTGGGTGCTCTCTCCGATGAGGCGGACCTGGACGCCCGACATCCGGCCGAAGCCCCGGCGCTGCCGCCACTCCACACCGGGGATCACCGGGAGGGCCTGCTGGATTGCCTCGGAGACCTCGGCCGTGGACATCACGCCCCCCTCGGAGAAGGGCTTCAGGGTCATGAAGATGCTCGAGAACATCTGGCTCGAGAAGGTGTTCACATTCGTGATCTCGAACTCCTCCGCCCGCTCCAGGAGGATCTGCTCCGCCTGCTGGAAGATCTCGCTTCGCTCCTCCACCGAGGTCCCCCTGGGTGTGGAGATCCCCATGCGGATGAAGCGATTGTCCTCTTCCGGCATGAGTTCACGGGGAAGCTCCATGAGGACCCAGCCGCCGGCCACGAAGAGGGCGAGGGCGAAACTCGCTGTGGCATAGCGGTGGTCCAGGATCCGATCCAGGAGCCCCCGGTAGTTGCGGTTCAGGAAGGTCATCATCGTCCCCGGCTCCGGCATCCGTCCCCGGAGGAGACGCACCGCCAGGAGGGGGACCAGGGTGAAGGCGATCCCCAGCGACGCAATCATGGTGAAGGAGATGCTGGTCCCGAAGGCGCGGAACTGGGTCCCCATCTGATTGGGCGGAAGGAAGAAGAGGGGCGCGAAGACGATGATGGTGGTCAACGTCCCGGAGAAAATGGCCAGCCCCACCTCGTTGGCCCCGTCGATGGCGGCCTCCTCCGGGTCCCACCCCTCCTCCCGGTGACGGAAGATGTTCTCCACCACCACCACCGCATTGTCGATGAGCATACCCACCGCCAGCATCAGCCCCGAGAGGGTGATGATGTTCAGCGACTCCCCCGCCAGGTACATGATGGTGACGGAGAAGATGAGGGAGACGGGAATGGCCGCCGCCACAATGAGGGTGGGCGTGATCCTCCGGAGGAAGAAGAAGAGCATGACCACCGCCATGGCGCCGCCCAGGGCCCCGGCCTGCGCCAGGAGGAAGAGTGCGTCCAGGATCCCCTCCGACTGATCCTGCCAGGTCCGGAAGGTGAGTCCCTCGAGCCCGGGCCGGGTGGCCAGATCCGCCAGCGTCGCCTTCACCGCCTGGGCCACCTCCACGATGTTGGCGTCGGACTCCTTGTAGATCTCCGCCTGCCGAGCATTCACCCCATTCATGCGAAAGAAGAAGTCCCGCTCCGGGAAGTCATAGACCACGCTGGCCACGTCTGCCAGACGGACCCCCGCCACGTTCAAGGGAAGATTCTCGATCTCCTCGATGGAGGAGAGCTGACCCTCGGCCCGGACCTGGAACCGGGTCCCGGCCAACTCCATCTCACCGACGGAGTAGTCCTGGTTCCCCCGGGCCAACGCCTGGCTGATCATGGCGATGGTGATCCCCTGGGCCCGCATCCGGTCCTGGTCGAGCTCAATGGAGACCTCCCGCTCCTCCAGGCCGGAGAAGTCCACCTGCGCCACTCCCGGCACCTGAAGGAGGGCCGGTTCGATCCTACGCTCCACCAGTTCACTGAGGCGCGCCGGGTCCCCGTCCCAGGAGATGGCGGCCCGAAGGACCGGCTGCTCGTCGGAGGAGAACCGGCGCATGTTCACCCGCTGAACGTCCGGCGGGAGGTCGCGGCGCACCTGCTCGATCCGCTCCCGGACCTCCAGCGCGGCCAGGTCCATGTTGGTCCCCGGCTGGAACTCCAACTCCACCCGAGCGTTGTTCTGGGAGGCGGTGGAACGAATGGTCTCCAGCCGCCGCACCGTCCCCATGGATTCCTCCAGGGGGCGGACGATCCGCCGCTCCACCTCCGCAGGGGAGGCGTCGGGGTAGGGCACGGTGATCTGCAGGCGGGGACGTTCGAAGGACGGGAACATGTCCAACGAGATGAGGTTCGCCGAGATGGCGCCCATCACGATCACGGTGATCACCAGCATTCCGGTGGTGACCGGCTTCCGCACGGCGAAGCGTGGGAGGGACATGGTTTCTTCCTTCAGCTGCGGTTTGACTGGGGGCGCTCAGCTGCGCCCGGTAATCTGGGGGCGCTCAGCTGCGCCCGGTATCTCGGTCCGATGGGTTCCCGGCCGCCGATCCCACCGGAACGGCCGAGTCCGCTTCATGCCCGGGAGTCCCGGATGTCGCCGCAGTCCCGGGAACCCCTGATCCGTCCGACATCTCGCCTTCCCCCTCCCACTCCAGCCCCGGGAGGGGAGCGGACCGATCTCCGGCCCTGGCCCCTTCCGAAGCAAATCGCAGGGCGGCCTCTCCCCCTTCCAGCCTCGCCCGCTCCCCCCGGATCTCGAAGATCCGATAGAGGACGGGAATCACCAGAAGGGTGAGGAGGGTGGAGAGAAGGAGCCCTCCGATGACGGGAATCGCCAGGGGAACCCGGAGTTCGGCACCCTCTCCGGGGATGAGGGCCAGGGGGAGCAGCCCCAGCACAGTGGTGAGGGTGGACATGAGGATGGGACGAAGGCGAACCCGACCCGCCACCACCAAGGCCTCGTCCAGTTCGTAGCCCTCCTCCCGCCGGAGGACGTTCACATAGTCCACCAGCACGATGGCGTTGTTCACCACGATCCCCACCAGCATCACCATCCCGATGAGTGCAACCACCGAAAGGGACTGGCCGGTGAGCCAGAGCGCTCCCACCGCCCCGGGGATGGCCAGGGGTACCGAGACCAGGATCACCCCGGGAAGACGGAAGGACTCGAACTGGCTGGCCATGACCAGGTAGACCAGGAAGATGGCCAGGAGGAGGGCGAGCTGCATGGAGCGCACCGACTCCTGAAGGTCCCGGGACTGCCCGGCCACCATGATGAACATGTCATCGGGAGTCGGAATCCCCGCCACGGCCTCTTCGATGCGGGAGATGGCCCCGGCCAGGTCCGTCCCGGTGGGCCGGGCCTCCACCAGGGACACCCGGGACCCGCCCCGGCGAATGATCTCCGCCGGACCTTCCTGGAACCCCAGGTCCGCTACGGCACTGAGGGCGATGCTTCCGCCTCCGGGGATCTCCAGGCTGAGATTGGCCAGGTCCTCCAGGGAGGTGCGCTGCCCCTCACGGGCCCGGACCAGGACGTTCAGGTCACGGTCCCGCTCGGTGAACTCCGTGGCCGAGGCCCCTCGGACCTTGGCCTGCACGGCCTGGGCGGCCTCGGCGATGGTGAGCCCCTGCCGGGCCAGCCGATCCCGATCGAAGCGGACCGAGATCTCCGGTGTTCCTTCCCTGCGCTCCTCCTCGACCCCGGCCACCCCGGGGAGGGTGCGGAGGGTCGCTCGGACGTCCGCCGCCAGCTCATTCAGGAGTCGGAGGTCGAAGCCCCGGACCTCCACCTCCACCGGGGCGTTCACGGTGAAAAGTCGGGGCCGGTCCACCCGGACCTGGACCCCGGGAATGTCGGAGATCCGGTCCGCCAGTTCGCCGGACAACCGATCCTCGTCCCGGCCCAGGGCGTCCAGGCGCACCAGGAGGGTGGCTGCGTGGCGCTGCCGCTCTCCGGTCCGACCCAGTGTTCCTGCGCCCCCTCGGACCCCCACGTTGGTGAATACCTCCTGCACCGTGGGGAACTCCAGGATCATGGCCTCGGCCCGGCGAGCCAGATCCTCCATCCGGGTCAGGCTCGTTCCCGGCGCCGCCTCCATCTCCACCACCAACTCCCCCTGGGAGAGTTCGGGGACCAGGGAGATACCGATCCGTGGGATCAGGGCCACCCCCGCCGCCAGCACCACCAGGGCCGTGCCCAACACCAGGAAGGGACGCGTAAGGGCCGCCCGGAGGACTTGGGGGTAGCGCTTGTCCAGGAAGCCGTAGCCCCGGTCGAAGCTGCCGGAAATGGGGCGGAGGAGCCAGCCGAGCCCGGACCCGCCGCTGCGCACGCCCCGAAGAACGCCACCCGCCCCCCGGGATACGGCCTTCCCCACGCCGCCCACCTTCTTCGGTGCCTCTCCCATCCGGGCCCGAACCCCCTCGCCCCGGCCGGCCAGCATCGGGATGAGGGTGAGGGCCACCACCAGCGCCGAGAGAAGGGCAAAGGACACCGTCCATGCCTGATCGCCGAAGAGCTGACCGGCGATCCCCTGGACGAAGACGATGGGGAGGAAGACGGCTACGGTGGTGAGGGTCGAGGCTATCACGGCCCGGGCCACCTTGTCCGTTCCCTGGCGCGACGCCTCCACCGCCGACAACCCCCGCTCCCGTTCCCGGGCGATGGACTCCAGGACCACGATGGCCGAGTCCACCAGCATCCCGATTCCCAGGGCCAGCCCACCCAGGGACATGATGTTGAGGCTGATGTCCCGGGAGAACATGAGGATGAAGGTGGCCACCACCGAGATGGGGATGGCGGTGGCGATGATGAGGGTGGTGGGCAGGTGCCGGAGGAAGAGGAGGAGGATGATCATGGCAAAGATCCCGCCCAGGATGGCGGCGATCCGCACATCCCCCACCGCCCGCTCGATGAAGACGGCCTGGTCCGTTACCAGCGTCGTGGTGATCCCCGGAGGAAGATCGGCGTCCAGGGTGGAGATCCGTTCCCGGACCACCTGGGATAGCCCCACGATGTTGGCGGTGGACTCCCGGAGGACGGCAATCTCCACCGCCTCGTTACCGTTGACCAGGGAGATGGTCTCCCGCTCCACGCCGGCCCTGCGGACCTGCGCAACGTCCTGGAGGAGCACAGGCTGGCCGTCGGCCACCCCCACCACCACCCGGAGCATCTCGTTCACGTCCACGAACTCATTGACGGTCCGGACCACGTACTGGGCGTCGCCTTCCTCCAGGATCCCGCCGGCCAGGTTGATGTTCTCGGCCGCCAACCGGTTCGCCACCTGGAGGAAGGGGATCCCGAGCTGGGCCAGGCGCCCCTCGTCCACCTCTACCAGGACCTCCTCCTCCAGTCCGCCGGTGACCCGAACTGCCGCCACACCCTCGATACCCTCGAGGATCCGCCGGACCTGCTCCTCCGCCAACCAGCGGAGTCCGATCAAGTCCATCCGGTCCGCCTCGATACGCGGATCCAGGGGACGGTCGGAGATTAGGGCGAACCGGATCACCGGCTCCGAGGCCGGATCGTACCGGGCGATGGTGGGCCGGCCCGCGTCGGGGGGGAGGTTGATGAGGTCCAGCCGCTCCCGGAGATCCAGGGCGGCGAAGTCCATGTCCGTCCCCCACCGGAACTGGAGGGTGATATCCGAGCGGCCCGGGCGGGAACGGGAGGTGACCTGCTGGACCCCCTGAACCACCGAGATCGCTTCCTCCACCGGTCGGGAGATGAGGTTTTCCACCTCCCGGGGCCCTACGCCGGCGTACTCCGTCTCGATGGTGATGGTAGGGAAGGAGAGGTCCGGAAGTAGGTCCACCTGGAGACGGGAATAGGAAACCAGCCCGAAGACCATGACCGCGATGAAGGCCATGGACACCGCCACCGGGCGGGTGACCGACAGGTCAACGAGTTTCACCGACCGTCTCCCTCCGCCGGAGTCTCACCGGAAGGGGGCCCACCGGAAGGGCGCTCGCCCTGACCGGTGCCCGCTCCCCCTGGTCGCCCTTCTCTCCCTTCCATGCCGCCGGGAAAGGCGCCACTCCCGCTCCCGGCCTCGGGTCCGGCCGGCGGTGCCGCAGGCGCTGCCACCGGGGCTCCATCCAGCTCCATCATCCGAACCGGAGCGTCGGGCCGGAGGTTGTCCTGCCCCACGATCACCACGGTGTCTCCGGGGGTGAGGCCGGTCCGGATCTCCACCCGGTCCCCCCGGGAGTATCCCAGGGTGACCTCACGCTCCACGGCAACGCCCTCCTGCACCACGAAGACCCGCGGGGCCGCGCCGTCCACCAGCACCGAGGTCCGGGGGAGGGTGATCCGGTCGGCCAGGGTCTCCGTCACCAGGTCCACATTGACGAACTGACCGGGACGCAGCGGCACCTGACCGGCCCGGGAGGCCACGGTGACGGTGACCTGGACGGTTCCGCTTCCCGCGTCCACCACAGGCCGGATCCGCTCCACCCGACCCTCCGCTACCGGTGCCGAACCCTCCTGGAGGATGATGCGGGCGATCTGCCCCACCACAACCCGGGACGACTCGCGCTCCGGTACGGCCAGTTGCGCCTCGAGTCGGTCCAGGTCCGCCAGGCGGAAGGAGGGATTGGTGGTGTTCACCTGCTGCCCCCGCTCGATGTAGCGGTGGGTCACAGTCCCGGCGATGGGGGCCCGGATCTCGGCATTCTCCACCCGGAGACGGGCCAGCCCCAGTTCAGCCTCTGCGATTCTGGCCTCCGAGGCCAGGCGCTCCACCTCCTGCTCGGAGATCAGGTCCAGCGTCTGCAGGGAGCGAGCCCGCTCCACCGCATCCCGGGCCGCCTGGGCCCGGGCCTCCGACTGGTCCGCCTGGAGGCGCCACTCCGCGTCATCGAGGTAGGCCAGGATCTGTCCCTCGGCCACACGCGCGCCTTCTTCCACCTGGATACGGGAGATCACTCCCGCCTGTCGGGGAACCACGTCCACCTCCTCCCGCGCCCGGAGGTTGGTGGAGGACCGGAGGGTCACCTCCAGGTCCCCGGACTCGACCACCCGGGCCGAGATGGGGGTGGCCCGACCCATCATGCCGCCGGGGGCTCCTCCGAATCCGGGAGGACCCCCGGGCCGGGCCACGGCCTCGGAGACGGCGTCGCCGTCGCCACCGCACGCCGCGAGGGCCAGGAGCCCTCCCGCCGAAAGGATCAGGGCCAAGCCCGCCCGCCGTGCACCTGCGACCGTCGTTCCGATTCGTCTGTCCATCCCGTGGTTCCTCATTTCGATATGGTGTCACGCCGAATCGTTCGGCGAATGTGTCGTTGGACCGCCGGCATTCCCCCGTGGGGAGCCTACCGGACGGTATCGCCCACCAGCGACTCCAGCGCCGCGATGGACTGGTGGAAGTCATAGAGCGCGGTGATCTCGTCCCGCTCCGCCTGGGAGAGATTCGCCTGGGCGTCGGCCACCTCGATGGAGGAGGCGAGACCTAGGCGGAAACGCTCCTGGGCCAACCGGAGTTCCTCTCCCGCGGTGAGGCGGATCCGCTCCTGGAGCTCTGCGGTGCGCCGCGCCGTCTGAACGGCCCGGACCGCAGTGGAGATTTCCGTACGAAGTCGGAGCTCCTCGGAGCGGAGCTGCTCCCGGGCGTTGTTGGCCGAGACCCGGGCCTCCTCCACCTGCTGCTGGCGAGCCAGTCCGGTGAAGATCGGGAAGGAAATGGTCATGGACAGGTTCCACGGCTGCCGCTGGTATCCGAAGGGGAAGCCGGAATTCTGGTTCTCGATGCGCTGCTGGATCTGCTGCTCCACCAGGGGATTCTGCGGGTTCAGTGACGCGCAGTCCCTGGGAGGATCGCCCAGCAGGTCCCGGATCCGGTTGTCCTGGATACAGGAGTCGAATCGACCGCCCTGGGAGGACATTTCCTGGGAAATGAGGGGGTCCAGGTCCCGGGCCTGGAAGACCGAAGCACTCACCCCGGCGGAGAACGACAGGTTGGGCAGGTATTGGGTCCGTGCAACCCTCACACCCGTGTCGGCAGCCTCCACCGAAAGCCGGGAGGCCCGGAGGACGGGATTCCCCCCCATGGCCTGATTCACCAGCGCATCCACCTCCAACTCCGGCTCGAAGAGGTCGAATGCGGTGACCATCTGGACATCCTCCGGCAGTTCCACCCCGAGAAGCCGGGAGAGGGCGAGACGGGCCGCTGCCGCCTGGTTTTCGCTCTGGACCAACTGGACCTCGGCCTGGCCCTCCTGGACCTCTGCCCGTCGGATATCCAGCGGAGTGCCCGCTCCCACCTGGACCTGGGCCTCGGCCTGCCGAACGTTGAGTTGGATGCGCTCGAGCGCCGTCCGGGCCTGGACCACCTGTGCATCGGCCTGCAGCACCGACAGGTAGGCGTTGGTCACCTCGGCCTGGAGCCCCATGGCCGCGCCTGAAACCCGGGCCTCCACCGCTCGCTCCTGCACCCGGGCCTGGCCCGGCCGGAGGAGGGATGTCCCGTTCAGGGAATACGACATGTTCAGATTGTACGAGGAGTTCACGAAGTCCGGCTGCTGTGCCAGGACCACCGACCCGAGCCGCCGCTCTCCCGAGGCCTGGTAGCCATAGGAATTGGAGACGTTGGCGTTGGGCATGAGGTCACCCCAGGCCGAGCGGACCTGCCACCGGGCCGACTCGAGCTGGCTCTCCTGCTGTCGGAAGTCGGGGTTGAACTCACGGGCAAGGCGCAGGGCCTCGTCCAGGGAGAGGTCCTCGGGACCCTGCTGGAATGCCGCCTGCCCCGCCAGGGAATGCGGCGCGAGCAGGAGGAGGAGGGCCAGGAGGCTCCACGCCAGAGACCAGCCCAATCCCCACTTCAGAAGCTGGGCGGAGTGCGACGTTTCGACCGTGGACGGGTCCGAGTGCACTGCAGACGGGGCCGTGGCCCGGGCCGTCGGTTCACGTCGGGACATCGGTTGAGGATGGCGCTTCTGCACGTCTAACCTTCTCCCCCCGGTCTGCGCCGGGAGATGGATTTCAGCGAGGGGCCCGGCAACGGCGACGTCGCCGAGCCGAAAGCAGCTTCCAGGTGTTCAGAGGGATAGGACCGTGCGATCCCCTGAAACGTTAGATTTCGATCGTTGCCCGGCGTCGTACACAGAAGGTACAAGAAAGATCCACAAATACTGTACATCACTGTACAACACTCCAGTACTTCCCGCCATGCCCCCTCTGATCCTGGTGGACTTCGACGACACCCTGGTGGATACCGGACCCCGCTTCCACGCACGCCGGGAGCAACTCTTTCGCTTCCTCGAGGCTGAAGGGTTTTCCAGGGAAGTGTCGGAGCGCGTCCATCACGAGGTGGTGGATCAGGAGCTATTGGACCTCATGGGCTTCGGACCGTTCCGACTGGGGCCATCTTTTCGGGACACGTACGTGCGACTCTGCTTTGAGGCCGAACGGTTTCCCGACCCGGGGACCGCCCGGGAGGCCGAGGCCCTGGCCGCGGGGATCGAGAACCCGCCCCCGCTCCTCCCTGGTGCTCTGGAGGCCCTCCGGGAGCTGACCGCCCACCGTTCCGTCGGCATCTACACCCAGTCCCATTTCGCCGAGTATCAACTGGGCTGCGTGGAGGCTGCCGGTGTGCTCGAGGTCGTGGAACGGAGCCAGGTGCGAATCACCCCGGAGAAGAGTCCCGATGCCTTCCGCGAGGCTCTGGCCCACTTCCGGGTGGGGCGTGCTGAGGCGGCATGGATGGTGGGGAACTCCATCCGGAGCGACGTGAATCCAGCCCTTGCGGTAGGGGCTGGGGCCACCTGGATCGACACCGGTCTGACCTGGCACCACGACCGGGCCCGACCGGTCCACAATCGGTTCAGCCGGGCGACCTCATTCCCCGAAGCCGTTCGTCAGCTCCTGGAGAGCGCGGACTGACCGGAAGCGGCGAAGGGACGGGGAAAGAAATCGTTGCACTTCGCTGCCATCCCAGCATACCGTGGGGCTTCCCGGCTCGGGGCTTCCCGGCTCGCGCCGGTCCGGTGGCTTCAGGCCACGCGGGAAGGCCACCTCCTCGGAGAGCGCCATGGTGATCGCGGTCCTTCAGGAACACCATCCCGGAGAGCGCCGGGTGGCCCTTCCCCCCGACCAGGCGAGGGCCCTGGGAAAGAAGGGGATCCAGGTCCGGGTGGAGTCGGGCGCAGGGGTGGCGGCAGGGTGGGACGACGAGGCCTACCGCGAGGCCGGGGTCACGGTGGAGGCGGATGTCGGGGAGCTCCTGGACGGCGTACGGGGCGTCCTCAAGATCCGCCCCTTTCTCTTCGGTGAGGACGCACCCCGGGACGAGGTCGCTCTCCTCCCTCCGGGGTGCGTGGCGCTCTCCCTCCTCTCCCCCGGGGCCCACCCGGAGCTCCTCGAGGCCCTTTCCCAGCGGGGTGTCACCGCGGTGGCGCTGGAGCGGATCCCTCGGATCACCCGGGCCCAGCGGATGGACGTTCTCTCCTCCCAGGCCACGGTGGCAGGGTACCGGGCCGTCCTCATGGCCGCCGAACTCCTTCCCCGCTTCTTTCCCATGCTCACCACCGCGGCAGGGACCGTTCCCCCGGCCAAGGTGATGGTTCTGGGCGCCGGGGTGGCAGGACTCCAGGCCATCGCTTCGGCCCGTCGGTTGGGAGGCGCGGTGACCGGGTACGACATCCGCCCCGCCGCCAGGGAACAGATCCGGAGCCTCGGCGCCCGGGCGCTGGAGGAGGATGCGGAGGTGGACGCCGAGGGAGAGGGCGGCTATGCCCGCGCCCTGGGCACCGACGAGGCGGAGCGGCAGCTCGCCCTCCTGGGCCGTCACATTCCGAAACAGGACGTGGTCATCACCACGGCCCAGATCCCCGGTCGCCCCGCCCCTCTCCTGGTGACCCGGGAGATGGTGGAGGGGATGCGCCCCGGCTCCGTGGTGGTGGACCTGGCGGGAGAGTCGGGGGGCAACTGCGAACTCTCGAAGGCGGGACGGGCGGTGGTCCATCACGGGGTTCAGGTGGTGGCCCCGCTGGACCTCCCCTCCAGGGGAGCGGAGCACGCCAGTACCATGTTCGGGCGGAACGTGACGGCGCTCCTGGAGCACATGGCGCCCAAGGGGTCGTTCATCCTGGATTTCGATGACGAGATCACCGCGGCCATCTGCGTCGTCCGGGTGGGCGAACCGATGGCGGCCGAAGGGGGAGGTTGACCATGGGTGAGTTGATCCTTGGGCTCTACGTGTTCGTGCTGGCCACGCTGGTGGGGTTCGAGGTGATCACCAAGGTCCCT
This sequence comes from Gemmatimonadales bacterium, assembly GCA_007695225.1. Taxonomy (GTDB): domain Bacteria; phylum Gemmatimonadota; class Gemmatimonadetes; order Longimicrobiales; family Gaopeijiaceae; genus T3Sed10-66. Next base: position 10,663 of record REED01000103.1, on the reverse strand, counting down.
CCCACCCTACACACTCCCCTCATGTCCGGCGCCAACGCCACGTCGGGGATCACCCTCATCGGCGCTCTCCTGGTGGCGGGGAGTGGGATCGGAGATCGGTGGGTCACCCTCCTGGCCGGAGTGGCCGTGGCCATGGCCACGGTCAACGTGGTGGGAGGGTATCTGGTCACGGATCGGATGCTCCAGATGTTCCGGAAGGACTGATCCGTGCCCCCGGTTGCGCTGGAACTGGCCTACATCGTCTCGGGCGCCCTCTTCATCCTGGGGCTGAAGCGCCTCACCTCCCCGGCCACCGCCCGCTCCGGAAACGGCTTGGCCGCCGCCGCCATGCTCCTGGCCGCAGTGGCCACCCTGTTGGACCGCTCCATTGTTTCGTGGACCACCGTCGTGGTGGCGCTCCTGGTCGGGACCCTGGTCGGGGTCCTGTTGGCCCGCCTCGTGAAGATGACCGACATGCCCCAGTTGGTGGCCATCTTCAACGGTTTCGGCGGCGGGGCCTCGGCGCTGGTTGCCTCGGCCGAGTTCCTCCGAACCACCCAGACAGGAGCGGAGCCGGGACTTCTGGTGGGGATCACCGTGGCCATCGGCGTCCTGGTCGGGACGGTGACCTTCTCCGGGAGCTTCATCGCCTATGGGAAGCTCCAGGGGGTGGTGACGGGAAAGCCGGTGACCTGGCCCTTCCAGCGGACCCTGAACCTCCTCCTCTTCCTGGGGCTCGTGGGAGTGGCCGTCTGGATGGTGGTTGGACCACCGGACTCCGCACTGCTGGGCGTCCTGGCTGCGCTGGCCTTCATCCTGGGCACCTTCCTGGTCCTCCCCATCGGTGGCGCCGACATGCCGGTGGTGGTCTCCCTTCTGAACTCCTATTCCGGGCTGGCGGCCTCCGCTGCGGGCTTCGCCATCGGAAACCCCCTCCTGGTCCTGGCCGGGGCCCTGGTGGGGGCCGCCGGACTCATCCTCACCCAGATCATGTGCAAGGCCATGAACCGGTCCCTGGCCAACGTGGCCTTCGGGGCCTTCGGAGGTGGAGGGACGGCGGCGGTGGAGGACGGGGATCGGACGGTGCGGCGGACCTCCCCCGAGGAGGTCGCCCTTCTCCTGGCCTACGCCCGGACCGTGGTCTTCGTCCCCGGCTATGGGATGGCGGTGGCCCAGGCCCAGCACGAACTGAAGAAACTCATGGACCTGCTCCGGGAGCGGGGCGTGGAGGTCACCTTCGCCATCCACCCCGTGGCGGGACGGATGCCCGGCCACATGAATGTCCTCCTGGCCGAGTCGGACGTGCCCTACGACCTCCTGAAGGACATGGACGACGCCAACCCCGCCTTCCAGCGCACCGACGTCACGGTGGTGGTGGGCGCCAACGACGTGGTGAACCCCCTGGCCCGGGAGCCGGACAGCGCCATCGCCGGTATGCCCATCCTGGATGTGGACCACTCGGCGCACGTTGTGATCATCAAGCGGAGCCTGAGCCCGGGCTTCGCCGGCCTCGACAACCCCCTCTTCTACCAGGAGGGGTCCATGATGCTCTTCATGGATGCGAAGGAGGCGCTGGGAGCCCTGGCACGGGAGGTGAAGGAGGCCTGATCCTGATCAGCCTCCTCCTGATCAGCCCTCGGGGACCGGCACATCGAACGCCTCAAAGTCCATGGCGCCGATCTCGTCGAACCAGGCCTGCGCCTGCTCGTCGTCCTCGGCAAAGGCCAGGGAGAGGAGAAGGAGGAGCCGCGCCTTCTGGGGGAGGAGGTTGTGCCCGCCGGAGCGGAGCCGCTGGGTCCGAACGAAGACCACCCCCTTCTCCTCCGCCGCTTCCCGAGCCTCTGCGCTGATCCCGCCGGCTGCGTTCACGATCCCCCGGACTCCTGCATCGGCGAAGGCCAGAACGGCCTCGTCCAGGCGGGCGCCCTGGTACCCGATGAGGACCTCGGTCCGGGGCAGGTCCTCCGCGGTGATCCCGCTCAGGTCGAAGGGGGTGCGCCAGCGTTCGGGTGTGTCGCAGTGCTGCACCCGGGGCGGCGCACGGTGGGCCCGGACCCGGGGCCCATCCACGGAGCCCAGGGCCCCGAAGCGCCGGGATATGAAGGTGTCCATCCGAGCCCCGTCCGACTTCCACACGTCCTTGGCGGCGTGGAACTCATCGTTCAGCATGAGGACCGTACCGTAACAGGTGGTGGCGCCGCTGGCCGCCAGCACGATGGCATTGAAGAGGTTGGCGTGACCGTCGGACCCCACCACCGTCCAGGGCCGCATGGCGCCGGTGAAGACCACCGGCTTTGGACTCCGCACCGTCAGGTCCATCCAGTAGACGAACTCCTCCATGGTATCGGTGCCCGTGGTCACCACCACCGCGTCGGCGGTCTCCAGCGCCCGGTCGATGGCCAGGGAGAGCTCGAAGTAGTCCTCCATGCCATAGCCGCCGGAGGGACGGTTGTCGAACTGGACCGCAGTGACCTCGGCCACCTCGTCGATCTCGGGCCGGAGGTCGTCCACCATGTCGGCGATGAGAAGCTGGCCCGCCCGGTAGCTCTGGAAGCTGGTCCGGGTGGTGGAGGTGCCGGCGATGGTTCCCCCGGTCCCGATGACCGTCACCCGGGGGAGGGCGTCCGCATCCCGGGCCTCGGCGCTCTCCCGATCAGTGGTGGGTTCCTGGGCACCCGCTCCAGCCGCAGTGGCCAGGACAAACGCCATAGCCAGGAGGGTGAGGGTGGATCGGCATGGGGTGGGGCGATCCGTGCGGTGAGCCGTCGCCAAGGTCTGCTCCTCTTCTCTGGGTATCCAGGTGGCTCGACGGCGCCTCCCGCCGGCCCAAGGCTGCGGGCGCCTGGCGGCCCCCAGCACTCCATCGGGCGCCAAGGTAGCGAAGGAAGGAGGGACGGGCGAGGCTCAGGATTCCAGCGCGGCCTCCCGGAGGAGGTCCCAGGTCCGGTCCAGGTGGCGAGCCTCGGTATTCAGGTGCCCAATGGCCACCCGAAGCGCCAGCTTCCCCCCGAGCCGAGTGTGGGAGAGGAAGGCCTCGCCTGAGGCGTTCACCCGATCCAGAATGGCCTGGTTCACCCGATCCGCCTCCGAGTCGTCCGCGCCCTGGTCCGCCCCTTGGTCCGCCCCCTGATCCGCCTCCCGGTTCTCCTCCGAGCGGGGGACGAAGCGGAAGACCACCGTGGAGAAGGGGACCGGCGCCAGCCGCTCCCAGCCGGCCTCGGCATCCACCTGCTCCGCGAAGCGTCGGGCAAGACGAATGTGCTCCCGGATCCGCTCCCGGATCCCTTCCGCTCCGAAATAGCGGAGGACAAACCAGAGCTTGATGGCCCGGAACCGCCGTCCCAGGGCCACCCCGTAGTCCATGAGATGGTGGGTCTCGTCCATCTCCGGGGTGCGCAGGTACTCCGGGGTCAGGGAGAAGGCCTGCCGCAGTTCCTCCCTGTGCCGGGTATAGAGGACGGAGCAGTCCACGGGGGTGAAGAGCCACTTGTGTGGGTTCACCACGATGGAGTCGGCCTCCTCCCACCCCTGGAAGTGGGGGCGCATCTCCGGAAGGACTGCGGCGGCCCCTCCATACGCCGCGTCCACGTGGAGCCAGAGATCGAACTCCCGTGCGATCTCCACCACCTCCGCCACGGGATCCACCGAGGTGGTGGAGGTGGTGCCCACGGTGGCCACCACCGCCAGGGGGTGGATCCCCGCCTCCAGATCCTCCCGGATGGCGGCCCGCAGGCGTTCCGGGTCCATACGGAACGCGTCGTCGGTCTCTACTTTCCGGACGCCCTTGTGTCCGAAGCCCAGGGCGATGGCCGCCTTCTCGATGGAGGAGTGGGCCTGTTCCGAGGTGTAGATCCGCCCCCTGGGGAGTCCGGAGAGCCCCTCCTCCCGGGCGCTGGGCCAGGCCCGGTGCCGCGCTGCCGCAAGCGCCACCATGGAGGAAATGGACGCGGTGTCCTGGATCACCCCGAAGAGGCCGGCGGGCAGCCCCAGGAGGTCCCGGAGCCAATCCAGGACATGGGCCTCGAGCTCCGTCCCGGCAGGAGAGGTGCGCCAGACCATGGCGTTCACGTTTACCGTCGCCGCCAGCATCTCCCCCAGAATGCCCGGCCCCGATCCGGTAACGGAGAAGTAGGCGAGGAAAGCGGGGTGATTCCAGTGGGTGAGGGCGGGCACCACCTTCTCCTCGAAATCCCGGAGGAGGTCCCCGGGGGACTCCCCGACCTCCGGGGCGCGGGGGGGCAGCGAGGACCGGAACTCACCGGGGCGCACCCGGGAAAGGACGGGAAGGGTCTCTACCCGGGCCAGGTAGTCAGCCATCCAGTCCACCGCTATGTGACCCCATTCCCGGAATTCCTCAGGGGGCATGTCCCCGGTGTCGGGGTGTAGCGGGGAGTCGGGCGCCATGGGGGTGACCTGGAGGGGGTGCGAGGGATTCGGGGAGAGGCGGTCTCAGGGAGAGGCGGTCTCAGGAGGCGGCGGTCTCAGGAGGCGGCGGGCTCAGGAAGCGGCGGGTCCCGTTCACTCCCCCGGTCCGAGCCCCAGGGCCTCGGCGGAGGCGAAGAGGCGATCCCGCTCCTCGGCCAGGTGTTGGAGCTCTGCGTGGATCTCATCGAGGGCTTCGCCCCGGGGACGATCCGACACCCCGGTGCCATGGAGGAGATTGAAGAAGAGCGCGTCGGTGTGCCCCACGCTTGCATGGGTGACCGCCAGGTCCACCAGTCGGTTCAGCCGGAGCATCTCGCGGAACCCGATCCCGCCCTCGCTTCGGACCGGCGGATTCCGGAAGAGGAACCGGAGGATGGCCTCCCGGAGAAGCTGCATTTCCTCCACCGCCTCGCCCGCCGCCTGCCCCCGGAGGGCGCCGAGATTCCCGAAAAGCTCCGCCGCCTGCTGAAAGAGGGGCTCCACCTGAGTTCGCCATGGACCGATCCCCGGGGCCAGGAAGGAGACCAGGAGATCCAGGAACGCCTCCAGCAACTCGTCCATTTGCGGATCACGGCGTTCCCCGCGACTCCGAAGCTCCCCCATCCACCGCTTCGCGATGGCTCCCTCCTGATCATGGATCCAGGCGCTGAGCTCGGCCGGAGTGAGGGCACGCCGCGAACTCCTCCCACGGCGGCGCTGGGACTGCTCCGGCAGCGTGCCTGTCTTCGCGGGAACCGGATCCGGGTCAAGCATCGGGAAGGGTGCCTCCGGATGGGATGAATTACAACAGGGAGGCTGGTCCCCTGTCCTGGCCCAGCCAAGGGTCCGGGGCCGGTCCGGCGTCGAGGTCCAGCCGGACGTCAGGGGCCAGCCTGGGAAAGTTAGCTTCCCCTCCGGAGGGCGTCACCCCCGGCGTCACCCCCGGTGTCCCAACCCGGAAGCGCCAGACGCACCAGGGTGCCCTCCCCTTCCCGACTCTCCAACCGAACCGTTCCGCCCCAGGATTCCACCAGCCGACGGACGATGGCGAGGCCCAGCCCGCTTCCGCTCGTCCGGGTGGAGAAGTGGGGCTCGAAGACCCGCGTCAGGAGTTCGGGTGGGACCCCGGTACCGTCATCCTGCACCCGGAGTTCGACACCCTCGACCCGGGGCTCCCCCTCGATCCGGACTCGCCCTCCCTCAGGGAGCGCGGCGCGGGCGTTCTCCAGGAGGTTGACCAGCACCTCCTTTAGCTCAGCGGCCCTGCAGCGCACCGGCGGCAGGTCTCCACTCAACTGGGCGCTGAACCGGACCGGACCCTCGGCCGCCGCGTAGAGGGCAAGGACCTCGTCCACGACCTGCGCCACATCCACCCGCTCCAATGGCTTCTCCCCCGCCGGAGTGGGAGCCGAAAAGCGGGAGAAGGAAGAGGCGATGGCCGCCAGTCGATCGATCTCGGGGAGGATGGCCTCCACGTTCCGGGAGAGGATCTCGCCGTAGTCCTCTCGACCGTCCTCCCATGCCCGGCGGATGTGCTGGACGCCCAGCTTGATGGGGGTCAGTGGATTCTTCACCTCGTGGGCCACCTGCTGGGCCATCTCTCCCCAGGCCAGGACACGCTCCGTGCGAAGCTCGTCGGTGACGTCCTCAAGGGAGACCACCGCACCCCCGGGGGGGCCTTGCCGAGAGATCCGCCGAGCCCGGACCCGGATCCGCCGATCGCCGAACTGGAGTTCGGTCCCGGCCTCCCTCAGGTCGTCGCGCATGTATCCTTCCACCCAACGGGCGAGGGCGGTCTCGGGATCGGATCCCCCCGGGTTGGGAAGCGGCTGATTCAGGGTCAGGCGATTCCCCAGGAGGGCCTCGGCCCGGGGGTTGGCCAGGGTGATCCGACCCTGGGCGTCCAGGGCGATGATGCCGGTGGCCACCTCCTCCACGATGGCCCGGGTTCGCCGGGAGCTCCGAACCAGGGCCTTCCGGGTCCGGGCCAGCCGATCCACCATGCGGTTGAATGCCCCGAAGACGGCGCCAAATTCGTCCAGCCGGTCGGTGGGAAGATGGACCCCCATGTTTCCGGCCCCCACACGCTCCGAGGCCACCTGGAGCGTCTGGATGGGTCGCGCCAGGGTCTGGCCAACCAGGAGAGCGAGGAGGACGGAGAGTCCGGCTCCCAGCACCACTGCAAAGGCCAGGAGGTCCGCTACCTCCCGCTGTCGGAGGGCGGTGGCGCCGGCCTGGAGGGGTGCCGGGGCGGCCAGCACTCTTCCCCCGGGCATCCGGCGATAGGCCACCACGTATTCGTACCCTCCCAGGGTGGCCGATGCGGTGGTCATGAGCTCCTCGCCCCGGACCATGTCCCGGTGGATGGCGGGGGGAAGCCATCCTTCGTAGAGCCCCAGTTCCGTGAGCTCCCGGAGGGATCCGCCCACAAGTTGCCCCCCCTCGTAGAGGAGAAGGTCGGAGCCCACCCGCGAGGCCAGCAGATCCATGGCCTCCGCCACATCGAAATACCAGGCGGCTGCATCTTCCACGGCCCGGGCCGCCAGAGTCTCGGCGGTGCGCACCGAGGCGCCGGCCAGGGTACGATACGCCAGCGTCCCGAAGAGGACGGTGGGGGCCAGGAAGAAGATGAAGAGGGCCACCGTCACCCGGCCCCGGAAGGAGACCAGCGCCACCAACGCGTTCCGGGCTCCCGTGCCGGGGCCCAGCGCCAACCTTCGTCCACCGCTCCAGAGGAGGAGGACAAGGGCCAGCGCCGCCAGGAGGACGAGGGTTCCCCTGGCCAGGAGGAGGAAGGGCCCGGGGAGGGCGAGGACGTAATGGCCGTGGTAGACCTGGTCCGGGTGGACCACGAAGGTCTCGCCCTGCCAGCCCTCGGAGGTGGGAACCCACCGCACCCCCTCGGGGGCATCGGGGGTCTCTCCCGGCAGGAGCGGGATCATGACCAGGGGATCGGGCTGCGCCCGGGCCGGAGAGAAGAGGGGCCCCAGGGGCGACCCCGCGGCCAGCCCACGGCGGGGCGGAACCACGGCGGTGAGAAGGGCTCCCCGAGCCAAGGGGGCCGCCGCCATGTAGTGCGCTTCGGCGAGATCGGTCCGCTCCACCACTACCTCGGAGCGGACCCGGGCCCGCTGGAGGAGTTCCACCGGGACCGGGGGTCGGGCGGCCGGGACCCCGATGCGGAGTTCCTCCTGGGGCACCCCTTCCGACGACCACCAGGTGAGCCAGACGGGAACCCCTTCCCCGGCCAGCCCGCTTTCGGTCCATGCCGAGTAGAGGATCTCCACCGGGTTCCGTCCGGTAGCGCTGAGGTGCTCCGCGTGCTCCCCGGTCCGGAGGAGGAGGAATTCGAGGAAGGGATCGGCCTCGGTGCCGAGCCGTTCCATCCGCTCCTCCGCCGCGGCGATCCGGGCCTCCACCCGCCCTCCCCAGGCCCAGGGAAGGACGAGGGAGAAGGTGAGGGCGGCCAGGGCGGTCCATCGAATCGCCCCCGAACGCCATCGTCCATCCCCGAATCCGCCGAGGGCCATCATGGCCAGGGGAACACCCCAGAGCCCCGCCATCCAAAGAGGGAATCCGGCAGTGGCCCGGACCCAATACGCCGCGGCGATCCCGAGGCCCAGGGCAACCGCCACCGAGCCCGCCCGCATCGCCAGCGGGTCTTCCTTCAGCCGCCCACCCTCCTCGGCTCGGTCCGCACCGCTCCCTCCGAGACAGACGCCGGCGAGCACGGTGGCCATCAGCCCCACCCCTCCCACCAGTATAAGCCATAGGCGCTCCGGACCTGCCAGGAGATCCCTGGACAACCCCAGTTCCACCCATCCCAGGAAGGCAACCATCCCGAGGGTGGCGGCTCCTGCCCGCAGGAGGGAGGGGGGGATGCCCTTCCTTCTGGAGTCAGGGCCTTGGGAAGAGCCACCCGCTCCCTGGACCAGGAGACCGGCGGCGAAGACCGCTGCCGCCGCCAGGAGAAGGAGATCCCCCAGGGTCAACGTGAGGGGTCCTGGAGGAAGGAAATCCGCCGGGGAAAAGAGACGGGGGACGGGAATCAGGAACCCCAGGGGAAGAACCAAGAGGAGAAGCAGGAGTCCCCCGGAGAGGAGCACAGGGCCTCCCGCAACCCGTCGCCAGTCCCGTGCCAACAGGAGCCAGGCGAGGAAAAGGAGAAGCGCCACCACCCGATCCCAGCGCCCCTCCAGCACCATCCGGACCTCGGCCTCGGTGGGGGGGACGAGGGTAACGCTGAAGAGCACCTGCTCCTCCCAGCGCAGGTCCCAGACGCTTTCGCCCTCGACCCGGTCGGCCCGGGAGAGCTGGATCCGGGCACCGGTTTCCTGCTGGAAGCGGGAAACGAAGTCCGCCCGCACGTCCTCCAGCGAGGCTGGGAGATCCGCCCGGAGGAGAGAGGCCGCCACCACCGTCCCCACTCCGTCCGGGAGCGTCCGGCTCACGTAGAGGTACCCGAAGAGAGCGCCCTCCTCGTAGACATAGGGGGAGAGTCCCAGCCGTACCTCTCGTGGAACGGGGCCCTGGTGGCTCCCCTCCCAGGCCCGGAGCTGCCCCGCCGGCCCGAAAACCGCCAGCGCGTCGACGCTTTGGGGCCGCAGCCCCGGGGGAAGTTCGGGACCCAGGGCCCCCTCCCTTCCCTGCAGTGCCGTCACCAGGCGGTCCGCCGCCTGCTCATTGGCCAGGAGGATCTGGTCCAGGGCGTGGGCGAGGCGTTCCTGGGTGTCGGCCTCCCACTGCGCCAGTCGGCGGTCCCAGTCCGCTGAGACCCGGGCCAGGTGTCCCTCGGCGGCGAATCCCGCCGTCACCGCCAGGACCACCCCCACCAGTGCGGGTCCGGTTCGGGCTCCGGTTCGGGCTCCAGGCCACGCTTGAGGCCCGGCATCGGCGCGAAGCAGGAGGGCCAGGCCTGCCCCCAGGGCCACCGCGGAAGAGGCCAGCCAGACGACCGACCCCGACGCAACCCAACCGGCGGTCAGGAGAGCCGCGACCAGGACCAGGGCGGGAGAGGCGAAGGGGCGAAGGGGCACGGCGCCGGGTGCGAGGGGGGTGGTAGGGTGGATGAACCCTCTGAGGGGCATGGGAACGAAGGCGTCGGTTGCGCGATCGTCCCCCCTGGGGGGAAGATGAAGGCGGTGGTCCCTGGGGAACAGGGGACCGCACCCCTCCACACCGGGGTAGAGGGGCAGGATCGTGAAGAACGAGGGGCGGCGCTGTGCGCGCCCCCTCCGAATCCGCGTCTGAATTCCATCCCTCCAGACACCGGCCACACCGCAGGAGGTCCCTCCCGATGCTCCCCACCCGACCCACACACCCGTTTCCGTCCCGGCCGGCCCGTCGGCCACGCACCGGTGCCGCGTCGGTCCTCCTGGGAACTGCAGCCCTCCTTCTCCTCCCTGCTCTATCTCCCTCACTGGCGGTGGCAGCCCAGAGCGTCACCCTGGACCAGGGCACCTTCCGGATCACCGTGGACGGAAGGGAGGCCGGAACCGAGAACTTCACCATCCGGCGCTCCGGCGCCGGTGAGGCGGCGCAGGTCATCGCAACTGCGGAGATCCAGATGGAGGTCCCCGAAGGTCGGGCCGACATCCGGCCGGCCCTCCAGGCCGCAGGGAGCGACATGGCCGTGTCAGCCTACCAGGTGAAGATCTCCGGAGCCATCCAGGAAGAGGTCTATGTCACCCTGGGGGAGCGACGTTTCCTCACCACGGTCCGCTCCGAGCGGGGAGAACGGGAACGGGAGTTCCGGGCTGCCCCGGGCACCCTCCTTCTGGATCCCGGGGTCGCTCACCAGTATTACTTCCTGGCGACACGGGTCGGTGATTCGGGGGCCACCTTCCCGGTGATCTCTCCCCGAGAGGGCCGCCAGTTCGACCTCCAGGTCACCGTGGTGGGGACCGAATCCATCACCATCGGGGGAACGTCCGTGCAGGCCCGACACCTCCGGCTGGAAGGGGAAGGGGGAACCCGGGAACTGTGGGTGAATGGGGAAGGTCGGGTCCTGCGCCTGGAGCACGCCGATGCAGGGTACGTGGCCGTCCGTCAGGCCGCGCCCTGACGGTCCGCACCCTGACGGTCCGCACCCTGGCCATCCAAGCCCTGACGGTGCGCTTCGGGAGCGGGTCCAGGCGATGGAGGGGGTGCCCCAACCCATCCGGTGAAGCTTTTTCGCCCCCACTCCCGTAAGGGGAGCATGAACGGCTCCGTCGGCTGAGCCGGCGGGGCCGATTCCATTCAACCCCCGGCTCTTCTCGACCCTGCCGGTCCGACGCAC
>REED01000169.1 GCA_007695225.1 Gemmatimonadales bacterium | reverse complement strand
GGGTCCCCTCTTCCGGGCAAACCGGGTGCGACCCCGGTCCGGCGTCAGCCAGCCGATTCCCGGAGGGTCCGCCAGAAGCCCTGGACCTACCGCTCCGGTGCGTAGCGGAGGTTCGTGAGGGGGGGCTGGGTGGGACGCTGCATGACGATGGCGGCCCGGTCCGAGGCCACGTGACAGGCATTGCAGGCCGTGGTGAGTTGATCGTAGGCCTGGGCGAAGGCGGCCCGGTCCTCCGCCTCCACGGCGTCCTCCATCCTCTCGATGGCGGGAACGGTCATCTCCCGCAGGAGCTCAGCGACCTGGACCTCCCGGTATACGGGATTGATTTCCTCCATGTCCTCGACCAGTTCCTCCAACTCATGGATCATGTAGTCGGTGAGCCCCCAGTTTTCGGCATCCCCGGCGAACCAGAGCGCCGCGTGCCGATGCTGCATCTCCACCATCTGGGTGTGGAGCCCGGGGCTGAAGCGGTCCTCCATCTCCTCTCTGACCTCCTGGAGGGCAGCCTCGAGCTGGGACTGGCTCACGGTGTCGGCTCCGGTCCCGGGACCACATGCCGGAAGGAGGAGGGTGAGGGCCGCCAGTGTCAGGATGGGGAGACTTCGACGGGTCCGGGATGGGGGTTCCGGGTCGGAGGAGGCCTGATCGGCCGATTCCGCGGCGGCCTCCTCCTCCTTACAGGTCCCACAACACCCTCCCACCCGCCCACAGGGGGAGACAGGGAGCGGCCCTTCGGGGTCAACGCCCTCCATCTCTCCGGAATGTTCCTGTTCCGTCATTGCTTCCTCCCGGATAGCTGTCATGTTGTCATGCTCACCGGCACCGATCGCCGGTCGCGGCGCCGTCGGGGGCGGTTCCGTCCGTCCGGTGAACCCCGACTGGGACAGGATGACCCCACACCCTGATCCGACGCAATCCTGATCTGAACCTGATGGGAACGAATATGCAGGATATGGGCCAGATCGCTTCGGGGACCGCCGCGCGTGGGTGGCGCCCGGATCCCGGTGGATGCCAGCATGCTGGATGCCGGCGTCTGGACACCTCGATACGCAGGCGGCCCGGCTCCCGTCAGGGAACGGCGTCTGGACACCTCGATACGCAGGCGGCCCGGCTCCCGTCAGGGAACCCGGCCGCGCCGGATGGCCGAAAATCGCGCCGAAACTCAGTCGATCTTCACCAGTTCGATCTCGAAGGTCAGATCATGGCCGGCCAGGGGATGGTTCGCGTCCACCACGATGGCATCCTCTTCCACCTTGGCGATGACCACGGGGACCTGCTGGCCGTCGGGCGTCTGCATCTGCAGGGGCTGGCCGACGCTGGGCTCCAGCTCCTCGGGGAGTTGGCCTCGATCCACCGGAATGAGGAGATCCTCTCGGGGGGGACCGTACGCCTTCTCGGCGGGGATGGTGGTGGTCTTGGACTCGCCCACCGCCATGCCGCTCACTGCGGATTCGAACCCGGGGATGACCTGGCCGCTCCCGAGAGTGAAGTCGAGAGGCCCCCGTTCACGGGACGTATCGAAGACCGTGCCATCGTCCAGACGACCGGTGTAGTGGATGTGGACGGTGTCGCCCTCTTGCGCTTGCGCCACGGATTGCCCTCCCTGTGGAGTGGGTTTGGCGGTCATCCCTGGCCGGTTCGCCGGCCTGTAGCCGGCCTGTCGCCGACCTGAGGTCCGGCTGTTCCTGCGGCCATTTCGCCTGCCGGATGCCCACCGTTTGACGGGTGGCGTGATTCGCCTCCCTTTCTCCTTCCAACCCCGGAGCCCGTGAGAAGGTCATCCTCCCCCGACGAACCCCCGGCCGACCTGTGGGCCGACGAACCCCACCGTGTGCCCATGGAGCCCATGGAGCCACTGGACTCTGCGGAACCTATGGACCTCTTGGAACCTCAGGGGCCCATGGAGCCCATGGAGCCCGGCGAGGCCAGGGGTCCCAGGGCCTCCCGTGGCGCTCGGCATACGCCGGACAGAGGCCGGGAAGGCCCGCCGCCGGACCCTCGGACCGTCCTGAAGGAGACCTTCGGCTTTCCGGACTTTCGGCCTGGACAGCGGGAAGTCATCGAGACCGTCTTGGCCGGGCAGGACTGCATCGCGGTCATGCCCACCGGCGCGGGGAAATCCCTCACCTACCAGCTCCCGGCCCGAATCCTCCCGGGGACGGTCCTGGTCATCTCCCCCCTCATCTCCCTCATGAAGGACCAGGTGGATGCCCTGCAGGCCATGGGCTTCCAGGCGGTGGAGATCAACTCCACCCTGGCCTTCGAGGAACGGACGGCCCGGCTGGGGGCGCTGCGGCGGGGCGAGTACGAACTGGTCTACCTGGCGCCCGAGGCGCTGGACGGGAGCCTCCGGGACTTCATCCACGGCTGCCCCATCTCCCTTCTGGTGGTGGACGAGGCCCACTGCATTTCCCAGTGGGGACATGACTTCCGACCCTCGTACCGCCGCCTCCAGGGGCTGAAGGAGGGGCTGGACGTACCGGTGCTGGCGGTGACCGCCACGGCCACCCGGGTGGTGGCTCGGGACATCCTCCGGCAGCTCGGGATGCGGAAGCCGGGGGGCTTCAAGGGGTCCTTCTTCCGGTCCAACCTCCGGGTGGCGTGCCGGAAGAAGGGGACGGGTAACACCCGGAGCGAGATCCTGGCCCTCATCCGGGAGCATGAGGGGGAGAGCGGGATCGTCTACTGCCTGTCCCGGCGGGGAGTGGACCAGACGGCGGATTTCCTTCGAAAGAAGGGGGTGCGGGCGCTGGCCTACCATGCCGGCCTCCCCGACCAGGAGCGGGCCCGGGCCCAGGAGGCCTTCCAGCGAGACGAGGTGGACGTGGTGGTGGCCACCGTGGCCTTCGGGATGGGGATCGATAAGCCCGACGTCCGCTTCGTCATCCACCGGGACATGCCCAAGGACGTGGAGTCCTGGTACCAGGAAATGGGGCGCGCGGGGCGGGACGGGCTCCCGTCGGACTGCACCCTCTTCTACTCCTGGGCCGATGTGAAGCTGCACGAGCGCTTCCTGAACGAGATCGAGGATCCGGAGGTCTGGGAACGGAAGCGGCAGACCACGGTGGACCTCTTCCGGCTGGTGGAGGCGGGGGTGTGCCGGCATCGGGCCATCCTCCGCCACTTCGACGAGGCCATGGAAGTGTGCGGCGCCTCGTGCGATATCTGCACCGAAGAGGCGGTAGAAGACAGGGTAAGGGAGCTCATGTCCCGGCAGCGGCGGGGGAGCGCGGCGGGGAGCGCCCTGGGAGGTGGAAGCGGGGGCGGGACGGGTGGGCGTGTTGGCGCGGGCGCGGGCCGAGGGGGCGGGGCCCTGGACGACCCTCTCGCCGGGGACCCGGAGGGAGAGCGCGCCTTCGAGGGACTCCGGGAGCTCCGGAAGGAGCTGGCGGACCGGGCCGGTGTCCCGGCCTACATCGTCTTCAACGACCGAACCCTCCGGGAGATGGTGGCCCGCCGGCCCGGGACCGCCGAAGAGCTCCTGGACGTGCCCGGGGTGGGCCCGGCCAAGCTGGAGCGGTGGGGAGACGCCTTCCTGGAGGCGCTGCGGGAGCTATAGGCGCGGGATCGGGGAGGCCCGGCCTGGTCCGCCTGGTCCGCCTGGTCCGTCCCGCCTGACCATTCCGGCCCGTCCTACCCGTCCATGGCCCGCCAGCAGTACCAGGCCACGGCGCTCCGCCAGGGGCGGTGGGAATCCGCCAGGGGAAGGAGCTCCTTTGCCGTGGGCGGGGCCCCCATTCCATGGATCCGCCCCCAGCCGGCCCGGACCGCCAGATCCCCCACGGGCCAGACGTCCGGACGCCGAAGGCGGAAGAGAAGGAGCATCCGGGCGGTCCAGGGACCAATCCCCCGGACGGTGATGAGCCGCTCCACCACCTTTTCGTCGGGCAGGCTCTCCATGGCCGGCAGGTCCAACTCGCCCCGGTCCACCCGGGCCGCAAGGTCCCGGACGGCGGCCAGCTTGTTCCGGGAGAGCCCTGCTCCCCGGAGTTCCTCGTCGGAGATGCCGAGGACAGCCCCAGGGGTCGGGGGACCGCCCAGCGCCGCCACCACCCGGCCATGAATGGTGGCGGCAGCCTTCCCGGCGAGCTGCTGGTACACGATGGAACGGACCAGGTAGGGGAAGAGGGGAACCGGCTCCATGGGCATCCGGACGGGCCCCACCCGCCGGACCAGGTCGCCGAAGGCGGGATCGGAGATCAGGCGCTGGAAGGCTTCGGGCCAGACGATCTCGGTGTCGGGTTCGGTCATGGGGGAACCTCGAAGGCAGGGACGGGGCGGCTCCCCCCTGCCCTACCGGTAGTTTCCGAACTCCAGCTCCACGCCGAAGTCCTCTCCCTTGAGGAAGGCGATGACCTCCTGGAGGGCATCCCGTTCCGGGCTCGTGACCCGGAGCTCGTCTCCCTGGATGGCGATCTGGACCTTCTTCAGCTTGAGGGCCTTCACCCGCTTCACGATCTCCTTGGCGGTGTCCTGGGGGATCCCCTGCTTCAGGGTCACCACCTGCCGGGTCCGTCCCAGGGTGCCGTGCTCCACATCTCCGGTGTCCAGGTTCTTCAGGGGCACGCCCCGCTTCGCCAGCTTGGAGACCAGAACCTCGTGGAGGGCCTTGAGCCGGTAGTCGTCGTCGGCGTCCAGCTTCACCACCCCCGCCTCCCGGTCGAACTCCAGGGTGCAGTTCGTCCCCTTGAAGTCATAGCGCTGCTGCACCTCCTTCGTGGCCTGGTTCACGGCGTTGTCGACCTCCTGCAGGTCCACGCCGGTGGAGATGTCAAACGAGCTGTTCTTCGCCATGGTGGAGCGTCCTTCCGGTTGAGATGGGCGATTCGAGTTCCGGTTCCGAATCTACAGGATCGGGGGGCTCAACTCACCCCATTTCGATCCGCTTCTTTCCACCGGGGCGGTTCCGCCCCCTCGGTCCTTCGCTGAATCGCCGCCGAATCGCTGGCTCCCCACGCTACATCCCCCCCGGCCGAAGCCCCACCGACACCCCGATGCGCCAGATCAGGAAGTCGGCCTCGGAGCGCTTCACATCGAACTCCAGGGAGCCGTCGGGCCGGTCCGTGATCCCGCCCCGGGTGAGGTACTCCCGCCTCCCGTTCCCGTTGTAGTTCAGACCCAGGTCCAGGGAGACGGGAAGGGCCCCGGCCCGGGCCACCGGGATCTCCACTCCGCCACCCGCGCTCCATGAGAAACCGCCATCGCCGTAGTTCCGGCTGCTGGCGAAGGGATCCTGGTCCAGCCCGCCTCGCACCTGGGAGTCGGTGGAGAAGTATCCGAAGCCGGCCAGGGCGTTTCCATAGAGCCGTGAGGCGCCGATGGGAAGCGCCAACTCGGGCCCCAGGCCCACGGTGACGATGTTGTTCGAGGTGGTCAGGTCCACCTCGATCCGGCAGCCAACGGTGGCGCTCAGGCAGACCCGCTGGGTCTCGTTCCCATAGTTCAGGAAGGCGCCCTGGAGACGGAGGCCGACCCGCCCCCCCTCGTCCAGCTCCACCCGGAGGAAGCCCTGGATCCCGGCGCCCACGCTCACGTACTCGCTGAACTCCCCGACGGCCTGGGCCACCGCCAGGCCGGCGCCGGTGTGGATCCGGGGCGGGAGCGGGTCGGTGTCCGCACGGGACCACATCGTCCCACCGGTGAACTGCGCCGCCAGGGGGTGGGGAGCCAGCACGGCGAGGATCGCCAGGAGGTGGGGGAGGGCGAAGGTCGCGGTGAGCGGCCAGGACTGCGACACCCGGTGTCCTTGGCGAGGTGAGATGGCGAGAGGTGACCCATTGCGGGCGCGACCCCAACCCGGGGCAGCCGGCCTCCGGCGCAATCCATCCCTGGAGAAGCTGATTCGACTCGACATGCTGTGGGTCCGTGTGCGTGTCCGGGTTGACCTGGCCCCGGATGGGTGGTTCCTCCGCGGAACGGCTCCGCAGGAGGGGGTGCCGGGACCTCCGGATCCGCCAGAGGCTCCACACCCTGAATCCTCTACGAAGAAAGAGCGCCGGGGGATTCAACCCCCTCTCTACCTCCCTGGCGGCCGCACGCCCCGGGCGTGGCGGAGGGGATTTTCCAGGAGGTGGGTCGGGATGAGGAGGGTGAGGAGGAACATCACCAGCGCCACCAGGAGCCCGGCCGAGAGGATCCAGACATTCCGCAAGGCGATGAAGAGGATGGCGGAGATCACCGCCGTGGCGGTGGCGAACACAGATAGAAGGAGGCGACGGGCCTGGAGGTGGAGGAAACGCTCCTGGGACTGGGCGTCCCGGGGATGGACCCGGACCCGGAGCTCCTCCCGCTCCAGCCGCGTCAGCAGATCCCGCACGGAGCGGAGCACGGACAAGCCCTCGGTCATGAAATCCCGGGCCATGGTCATGGGCTCCCGGGCCGTCTCCTTCAGGATCTCCTTCCGGTGCCGGGCGATGACCCGTCGGATGAGGATGAGTCCGTTGAAGTCGGGGTCGTACCGGAACCCGATCCCCTCCAGGAGGACGGCAGCGCGGAAGAAGTAGACCAGCTCCTGGGGAAGGAGGAGGGGCCAGGTGTAGAAGGTGTCCCAGACCTCCTGGACGATCTCCTGCACCCGCTCCCGGTGGGAGGTCCGGGCCCGCTCCATGATCCGCATCACCTCCTGGGCCGCCTCCCGGATGTCGCCCCGGGGCACCTCGGGGGAGATCATCCCCAGGCGGTACATCCCGTTGATCATCCCGTCCAGGTCGTCCCGCTCCACCGCCAGGGCGATGGATAGAATGGCATCCCGGGTCCAGCGGGGGATCTCCATGGCCATCCCCCAGTCCAGCACCACGATGGTCCCGTCGTCGGCCACCAGGAGGTTGCCGGCATGGGGGTCGGCGTGGAGGAAGCCGTCCATCATCATCATCCGGAGATAGAGCCCGGTGAGGCGGTCCATGACCTCCTCGAAGCGGAGGTCCCCGGAGGCGAATCGCTCCTGGAGGCGGTCCACCTTGGTTCCCTGCAGGTACTCCATGACCAGGACCCGGCGGGTGGTGACCTCATCCTCCACGTCAGGCGTCCGGACCCCCTCGTCCCCCCGGAAGAGCTTCCGGAAGCGGGCCATGTTCTCGGCTTCGGACCGGAAGTTCATCTCCTCCCGCACCCGCACCGAGAACTCCCGGACCACGTTGGTGATCCCCTGGATGTGGTGATTGGGGAAGAGGACGTTCAGCCAGAAGAGGATCCGGAAGGAGAGGTCCAGATCCAGGGCCACCATTTCCTCCACCCCGGGGCGGAGGACCTTCACCACCACCTCCCGCCCCTGGTATCGGGCGCGGTGGACCTGGCCCAGGGAGGCGGCGGCGATGGGCTCGTCCACGAACTCCTGGAAGACCTCCGTGACGGGACGCCCCAGCTCCGCCTCCACGACCTGGCGGACGCCGTCGGAAGGGACCGGGGGGACCTGGTCCTGGAGGGTCCCCACCGCAGAGAGGTAGGGCTCGGGGAGGAGATCGGCTCGGGCCGCGAAGATCTGGGCCAGTTTGATGAAGGTGGGCCCCAGGGACGCGATGGTCCCGGCCAGGCGCTGGGCCCGCTTCTCGTGGACCCCGGGGGCGCGACGGGCAGGAGAGCCCACCAGGATGAAGCGCTTCCGATCCCGGAGGAAGGCGAAGACGAAGGGGAGGGTCCGGGAGAGGATCCGGAAGCCTCGAGCGATCCGCCTCATGGGCCCGGTCGCCGGGGGACGTCGGGGGCGTCCCCCATGACCTCCCGAACCACCGCCTCCTGGATCCGGTACTGCTCACTGGCCGCCCGCTCCTCGGGGTCCTCGGGGTGTTCGTACCCCAGGACATGGAGAGTGCCGTGGACCGCCAGCCGGACCAGCTCCTCCTCGAAGGAGACGCCCTCGTCCATGGCCTGCCGCGCCGCCTGCTCCATCCCCACGTAGATGTCCCCCAGAGGCGGCGGCTCCGGGAAGGTGAAGGAGAGGACGTCCGGCACCCAGTCGTGCCCCAGGTAGACACGATTCAGGTCCCGGATGGGCCCATCCTCCAGGAAGGTGATGGAGAGCTCATCCCCGTCCTCGCCATTGGGGCTTTCGCCCTCGGGGGCCTCCCCCCCGGAACCCTCGCCCCGTATCCGGTGGAAGGCCACCCGAACCCCGGCCTCCACCCGGCGCAGGGGCAGGTCACGACCCGAGGGGACGTTCAGGTGCAGGCGGAGCACGGCCGGATCTCCCTCGGCATGAACCGACATCCGAAATCCCTCTTCACGCCCGGTCCTCCCCCTGGCCGGGGGCGCCTTCCACGCCGTCGGATTCCCCATCGGATTCCCCATCGCGCCGGCCGTCCCGGTCGTCCCGGTCGTCCCGGTTCGGGGCATCCTGGGAATGGGATCTGGGAACGGAGGCCGATTCCCGGCCGTCCTCCTCGCCCGCCTCGACCCCAAAGGCGTCGGGGGGAAAGAGGGAGGGCTCGGGGAGGGGAGCCCCCCGCGTCCCAGTCTCCCGCGTCCCAGTCTGCTGCGTCCCAGTCTGCTGCGTCCCGGGCTCCCGGGTCGCCGTCTCCCTGGCACCAGGCTCCCGCCTACCAGGCTCCGAGTTACGCGGAGGGGTGGTTTGATCCGAGGCCCGACGGCTCCATGCCCGGGCCACCGTGCCCAGGAGGGAGTCCCGAACGCCGAGGGACTCGCCGTCGCTGGATCCGGCATCGGCCTTCGGGGTGTTCGGGGCAATGTCGCCAGGGGCAGCCCCCGGGTCCGACGGCACCGGAGAACCGGGCGAAGGATCGGGAAGGGGTCCCTGGGCGACGGGAGTCCCCTCTCCACCCGCCCCATCGCTCCCACCTGCCCCACCATTACCGGTGTGGGTGAGGTGCCGGGTGTGGGGGTAGTCGATGCGGTGGTGGTAGACCCCGGCCAGCACCTTCTCGAAGGCGTCCTTGATGATCCCCAGGTCCCGAAGGGTAAGGGGGGCCTCGTCGAGCTGTCGCGCCTGGATCTTGCCGTCCACCAGCATGTCGATGAGTTCCCGGATCCTTTCCCGGGTGGGCTCCTGCATGCTCCGGGTGGCGGATTCCACGGTGTCTGCCAGCATGACGATGGCGGTCTCCCGGCTCCGGGGACGGGGGCCGGGATACTGGAAGAGTTCGGGATCCAACTCCTCTTCTCCCATCTCCGTCTTCGCCTTCTCGTAGAAGAAGGAGATCTCCTGGGTCCCGTGGTGCTCCGGGATGAAGTCGATGAGGACCTGGGGAAGCTTGGCCTCCCTCGCCAGACGGATCCCCTCGGTGACGTGCTCCCGGACAATGCTGGCGGAGGTGGCGGGCTTCAGCTTGTCGTGGGGATTCCGGCCCCCGGGCTGGTTCTCGATGAAGAAGTGGGGCTTCAGCATCTTCCCAACGTCGTGGTAGTAGACCCCCACTCGGCAGAGGAGGCCGTTGGCGCCGATGGCGTTGGCGGCGGACTCGGAGAGGTTGGCCACGTTGATGGTGTGGGCGTAGGTCCCCGGCGCCTCCATGGAGAGGCGCTTCAGGAGGGGTCGGTTGGGGTCGGCCCACTCCAGGAGGGTCTGGTCGGTGGTGATCCGGGTGAACCACTCGAAGACGGGAAGGAAGCCCATGGCCAGGATGGCGCTTACCACCGTGTTTCCGGCGGCGAAGGACCACGCGGTGGCGATTCGGGGGAGTTCCCGTCCCATGACCGCACCCAGGGTGACCAAAACCCCCAGGTACGCCGCGGCGATGAGGGCGATGAAGATCCAGGTCTGGGCCCGGCGCCGGACCGCCCGGACCGAGAGGGCTGCCGCGGCACCTCCGGCGAAGAGGGGGAGCCAGGCGTGGACGCTCTGGAAGGGGACCTGGGCCCCCACGACCGCAGTGAGGACCGCCGCCAGGACCAGGGCCACCCGCCCATCCCAGAGGACCGCCACCGCCAGGGCCACGAAGGCGATGGGGAGAAGCTCTGCCGGGAGATGGTTCCGGGCCAGGATCCCGGCGGCCCCCATGAAGGCCATGACCAGGGCGGCCTGGAGGATGAGCCAGCGGAAGTTCCCGTAGATGTCCCCCCGAAAGAAGAAGAGGAAGACGCCGAAGACCCCCAGGAGGAGGAGGTTCAGGACGACGCTGGCCAGGAAGGGGACGGTCCCGAATCCCGTCTCCTCCAGCCGGCCCTGGGCCCGCAGGGCTTCTTCGTAGGCCTGGAGGCGCTCCACCTCCGACTCCCCCACCTGCTGGTTGGCCCGGACGATGGCCTCCCCCTGGAGGACATTGGCCTTGGTGGTAGGCACCGCCCGGCGCGCCGCGTCCCGGTCCCGGTCCGTGGAAGCCGCGTCGTAGCGGAGGGAGTAGGTCATGTGCCGGATGAGGGCCAGCCGAAGGAGCTCATCCACCTCGGAGGAAGCGGCGGCGGGGAGGAGGTCCGAACTGGCCTGGAGGAACTCCCGGTTGGTGAGGACCGAGTCCCGCAGGATATAGCGCTCGGTCCCGTCCGGTTCCACCACCAGGATGCGGGTCTGGGCCGGATCCAGGCGGAGCCCCTCGTCCATGACCCCCCGGGGGAGGAGGGTCTGGACCGCCTGCTCCGCCACCCGGGCCAGGAGCTGTCGGGTGGCCGGGTCCCGGAGGCGGGCCCGCTGCCCCGGGGTGGCCGGGATCCCCAGGTCGGCCATGAGGCCGGCCACGGCCGGATCCGGCTCCTCCTCCTCTGCCGCCACCTCCACCGAGCGGAAGAAGCGCTGGAGCTGCCCGGACATCTCCTCCACCGCGTCGGGGCGGGCCTCGAAGGTGGGGGGCACGGCGGCGGCGGCGGCCTCCCGCTCCCGCTCCAACTCGTCGCGGTTCTTCGGCACGCCGAAGGGGATGGAGGCGATGACATCCTCATCCGCCACCACTCCCACCTCGAACCGACTCACCTCGAGCCCAGGGGTGGGGGGGAAGAAGAGGGTTACGGAGAGGGCCAAAAGGAGGAGGAGCCCGAATCGGGCCCCGTGATGGAGCGCCTTCTCCGTCCACTCACCGTCGGGGGGCGTGGAGAGGGTTCCGAGAAACCCCTCTTCGTCCCCTTCACCGCCAGAAGGTCTTGTCACGCAGTCTCCTCCACCTCGTCTGCATCGGCGTAGGCCTGGATGATGTCCTTCACGAGCCGGTGTCGGATCACGTCCGAGCCATCCAGGTAGATGATGGCGATCCCTTCGATCCCCGTCAGGATCCTCTCCACCTGGAGGAGTCCGGACCCCACGGTCCGGGGAAGGTCAATCTGTGTCTTGTCTCCCGTGATGACCACCCTGGAATTCAGGCCCAGACGGGTCAGAAACATCTTCATCTGGGCTTCAGTAGCGTTCTGGCTCTCGTCCAGGATCACGAAGGCATCGGAGAGGGTGCGCCCCCGCATATAGGCCAGGGGAGCAATCTCGATGGTCCGATCCTCCAGCGCCCGGGCCACCCGATCCACAGGGATCATGTCTTCCAGAGCGTC
>REED01000206.1 GCA_007695225.1 Gemmatimonadales bacterium | reverse complement strand
CTAGGCGAAGTCCCGGTGGGAGAACGTGGTGGAGACCGAAGAGGGGCGCCTTCTCGAGACGGGCGGCTTCCTCGCCTCGGACGGCGGGAACTGGCTCGGCCTGGGAGCCCTGGCCACCTACGACACACGAGACCACGTGGTGAATCCTGGAATGGGGGTGCACGTGGAGCTCTCAGCGCTGGCCTTCCCGGAGGCGCTGGGGACGACGGGATATCGGAAGGTCGTCCTGGATGCGCGGCGCTTCCTCCCCCTCAGGTCCGGGTCCACGGTGGCGTTCCGCACCTACCTGGAAGGATCGGGCGGAGACGTTCCGGTCCTTCTCCTGCCCTCCCTGGGAGGACGCGGCCGGCTCCGCGGGTACTACGAGGGGCGCCTCCGCGACCGGGTGGCGGGAGCCGCCCAGGGGGAGCTCCGCTTTCCCCTCTGGCGCCGGTTCGGTGGGGTGGCCTTCGCCGAGGTGGGTCAGGTTGGCCCGGGGCTTGGAGACCTGGTTTTGGGGCGCATCGAACGGTCGGCCGGGGCCGGGCTCCGCTTCCGCCTGGGCCAGGAATCGGCCCGGATCCGGGCGGACTTCGCCGTGGGCCGGCGGGGCAGCGGGCTCTATCTGACCATCGGGGAGGCATTCTGATGGGCTCCGGAGGCACGCCGCGTGTGGGGGGTGGGTCCTCTCTCCGCCGCTGGGATCCACAGTCGAGCGGATGGTCACGGGAAACCCCAGTCGCCCCCTCTTGGGTTTCCTCCGGATGCCTGACCGGAGCCCATGAGGCACTTGTCCCAGGCCGAGATACCCAAACCGCTAGGCAGGGCACGTCGCTTGCATGCGGTACGAGGTGTGGCTGACCCGGCTGGTCACGCCGTCCAGTGGATGAGAGTTTAGGACCCAATGCACTACGGGGGGCCTGATGATGCGCCCGAGACGCGCACCCCCTGTGGCACCATCGACCAAAGGAGCCCTTAGTGAAGTCGGGCCTTGCGTTGGAAGCGGGGGAAGACCTGGCCCTCGAGGCCGATGAACGCGCCATGGTTGGGAATCGAACCAGCAACTCCGGCCGGGTCTTCGGTGCCCGGGTCCACGCTCTGTTCAGGATCATTCCCCTGACCCTGTCGATGGCGTTATCGATTCCGTGGCTCTGCGCCTATTCCCTTGCGCCGGGTGGCGGGCCGTGATGCTTTCGCAGGGGACGCTCCGGACGTTCATGGGGCCGCCCTCCTGCGGAGGGCGTGGTCCGCCGAGCGGATGCGCCGCACGCATGCTGGGTCGCATTGACGGTCCAGGACGACCTCCGCAGTTCAGGATTTCCGATGCGTGATGCGCGACCGATTGGAGCTTTGGGATGGTGGCGCTGGGTCCTCCTCCTTCTCCTGGTGCTCGGTGCCGGCTTCTTGGGCTTCCGGTTCCTCGGACCTCGAACCGTGGGGTCGGTTGTGCTCGAGGAACGCGATGTTCAGCGGACGCTCGTCGTGGTGGGGCAGGTTCGAGCCGCCTCCAGGGCCGGTCTCGGGGCGGCGGTCGCCGGGGTTGTCCAGGAGGTGCGCATCCGAGACGGTGACCGCGTCGCCGCCGGCGACCTCTTGGTTCGGTTGGAGGACAGGGAGGCCCGGGCCGCGGTCGATGCGGCGGAAGCCTCGCTGGCGGAGGTGACGGCCGAAGCGCGCGGCGAGATCCAGAGGGCGGAGAACGCGCTGGCGCAGGCGGACCGGGATCTTGCCCGCATTCGCGCTGTCGTCGCCGCAGGAGGACTCACACAGCAGCGGCTTGAGGAGGCCGAGCTGAGGGCTGCCGACGCCCGGAGTCGGCTCCAGGATGCCCAGGCCTCGGTGGGTGCGTCCGGAGGGATCGCGGGAATCGCCCGGGCGCGGAGCACGCTCGACGGCGCCCGGGCCCGACTCGAGTTGACGCGCATCACCGCGCTGGCGCCCGGCATCGTTCTCCGGCGCCTGGTCGAGCCGGGAGACGCGGTCCAGCCCGGCCGCGTCCTGGTGGAGGTGGCAGCCGACGGCCCCCCCGAGATCGTCGCATACCCCGCCGAGGAGAACCTTCCCTTCCTCCGACTGGGGGCCCGGGCCGTCGTCTCAGCCGACGCATATCCGGACGAGCGGTTCGAGGCCCTGGTTCTCCGGATCGCCCCGGCCGTCGATCCGACCCAGGGCACCGTTGAACTCCGACTCGCGGTGGAGGACCCTCCGGCCTACCTCCGACCCGACATGACCCTCTCGGTGAGCATCGCAGGCGAGCGGCGGAGCGGGGTCTCCGTTCTCCCCCTGGAGGTGGTTCGCGGGCTCGGGACATCGGAGCCCTGGGTGGGTGTGGAGCGGGACGGGCGTCTGGTCCGTCGGTCCGTCACCCTGGGTCTCAGGGGCGACGGCTTCGTCGAGATCCGCTCCGGCGTGGCCGAGGGGGAGCCGGTGATCGTGGGGACCGAGTCCATCGGGGTCGGCGCGCGCATCCGTGTCGAGCGCTGAGAGCCCACCGTGCCCTTCGAACTCTTTGTCGCCCTTCGCTATCTGCGGGATGGACGGCTGCAGACTGCCCTCATCCTGACGGGGATCGCGGTGGGGGTCGGGGTCATCATCTTCCTCTCCGCGCTCATCACCGGTCTCCAAGAGGGCCTGATCCAAAAGACCCTGGGATCCCAGCCGCTGGTCGTTGTCCGTCCCCCCGAGGAGACGCCCCGGGCGCTTCCCACCTCCCCCGAAGGGGTGCTGGAGTCCTTCGTGATCGAGCGCCCACCGGAGAGGGTACGTTCCATTCTCGACTGGCAGGCCACAGCCGAAGCCGTCCGCGGAATGGACGGGGTGACGGCCGTGGCCCCGACCATCAGCGGTTCAGGGATCGCCGCCCGCGGCTCCGGCTTCCTCTCCCTGACCCTGCGCGGGATCGAGCCCCCGAGCTACAACACGGTCGTGGACCTTGAGTCCCGGATCATCCAGGGCCACCTCGACCTCGAGGGGTTCCAGGCGGTGGTCGGGACTCGGCTTTCCGCGTTGCTCGGCGTTCCCCTTGGGGGCCGGATCCGGCTCCAGACCTCAGGGGACCGTGGGGGGGTCTACACGATTTCCGGGATCTTCGACTACGGGAGCACCGACCTCAATGAGCGACTCGTCTTCGTCTCGCTTCGCAGCGCACAGACCCTCTTTGACCTCCCGGGAGGCGTCTCCTCCCTCGAGGTGAGAGGAAATGACATCTTCGACGCAGACGCACTTGCCCATCGGATCGCGGACCGGACCGGGATGGACACCGAGAGCTGGATCGCACGGAACGAGGACCTCTTGGTGGGACTCCGTTCCCAGACCCTTTCCAGCGTGATGATCCAGACCTTCGTGATCCTTGCCGTAGCCCTCGGGATCGCGAGCGTCCTCAGCGTCTCCGTCGTCCAGAGAGCGCGCGACATCGGGATCCTCCGCGCCACCGGGACCCGGGCGGGGACCGTAACGCGCGTCTTTCTCCTCCAGGGTGCGATTCTCGGAACCATCGGGTCGCTCTTCGGGATCGCCCTGGGAACCCTCCTCGCCTTGCTGTTCGCCGGGCTCGCCCGCGGAGCGGACGGCACTGCCCTCTTCCCGATCAGCCTGACGGCCCCGCTCTACCTCCGTTCGGTGGGGATCGCCCTCGGCGTGGGGCTGCTGGCGGCGGTTCTTCCTGCTCGGAACGCCGCGCAGATGGATCCTGCAAAGGTCATCCGGGATGGCTGATGCCGAGGTGCTCCTTCGGGCGGACGGGGTGGTGAAGACCTATGGAGAACGGGTGGTGACCACGGCTGTCCGGGGGGTCGACCTGACCTTTTCCCGAGGCGAATTCTGCGCCCTGACGGGGCCCTCCGGATGCGGCAAGACGACCCTCCTGAACATTCTCGGTCTTCTCGATCGGCCCACCGAGGGCAGAGTCTGGATCGAGGGGCGGGATACCACGCCGCTGGACGATGACGAGCGAACCCGGCTGCGCGCCGAGACCCTGGGGTTCATCTTCCAGTCCCACCACCTCCTCATGGCCTTCACCGCCCTTGAGAACGTGATGATCCCTCTCCTCTCCCGGCACGGACGCCGCGCCCCGTGGATGCGGGAGAAGGCCGAGGGGCTCCTCGAGCAGATGGGGCTCGCGGATCGCATTCCCTACAGGGCCACCGACCTGTCGGGAGGTGAGCAGCAGCGCGTTGCGGTGGCCCGGGCGCTGGCCATGGATCCGGCGCTCGTGCTGGCCGACGAGCCCACGGGGAATCTCGATACGGAATCCGGGTCCCAGGTATTCCAGGCTCTCCGGGAGATCCGTCGGGAACGGGGCACCGCCTTCCTCATCGTGACCCACGACCAGGGGATTGCCGCTGGTTGCGACCGCGTGGTCCACATGGTGGACGGCCGGATCGCAGCCGACACCCGGCCCACGGATGGCCGTCCGGGTTCAAGGGGGTAGAGGACCCGGAACGATCGGCCGTCAGCTCGAAGGCGTGCCGAGAACGTGACATGGCCGCCCGCCATTGGATCCCACGGGCTTCAGTTCTGGCATCCTTCCTTCAATCCGCTGGTTTCTGGCCAGGTATCGGTCGTCGAAACTGATTGGCAGGGGCTCACCCCCGAGAGGGGAATCCGTGGTCCCCGGTGTCTGGGCATGGATGTGAAGGAGCGGCCCGTCGGATGAGCCGCTGTTGCCCACAAGGCCCAGCACGCACCCGACCACGACCTCGTGATCATCCGTCACCCGAACACTCCCCTGCATCATGTGGGCGAGATCGATCCACATATCCCAGCGCATTCCAGGATCGCGGGGTTCCCCTCCAGGCTGGATGGGGCCTGACCACGTCCCAGGCCAGGGGTTCCGTCTACTGCACGTGCCACCCTTCCAGGGCAGGGCGTGTGAAAGGAGTCACCGAAGATCGCGAATCCGCTGGGGTCCTCCGGAAAGGGGCTCGAACTCCCGGAATCCCCGAGCGCCCAGCTTCACCAGGTCGACGGCGTGGCTCTGGCCCCGATGCCAAGGACCCCGTAGATCAGCTGTAGGGGTGGCTTCGGTTGGTACCCCACGACCAGGATCTGGACGGCCAGCCACACCAGCAGCATCGCACCGACTCCCAAGGACGCCGGCCATGCCCATGGAAGCCCTCTCCGGAGTGCGAGCGTGACCAGGAGGGGGCCGACTCCCAGCAACGAGAGGAGGACGAGGCCCGGCACAAGGAAGTCCGGGAAGGGCGAGCCTTCGAGCGATTCGAGTGGGAGCCCGATGGTGGCGCCGGTGGGATCCACGACCAGCAACAGTCCTCCGCCCAGCCCGCTCAGGCCCTGGAATACGAGGACCCCCATGAGGGCGTACATGCCCCAGGTCCGTCCGGTGCGAGGTCCGGTCATGGCCCACTCGCCTCCGGTTCGGACTCAGGCGTGCCGCGCTGGAACCGGCGCTCAGCCTCCTTCCGGATGCGTGAAACCGCCCGCCCCATGACGAGTCCGACCCCGGGTCGGATCAGGCGCCAGTACCATCGAAAGCGCCGTCGTGCCTCCTCGTCGGTGGTCGCAGTCCGCGCTTCGTACCGGAGCAGCGATCGCCCATCCCCGGCCGGCTGGACCCAAAGGTCGATGGCCAGCTTGGCGTACCCCGGCTCAGCGAACCCCGCAAACTCCTCGGGGCCGATCCTCCGCCAACCGTAGTCGCGCTCCCAGAAGCGGCCCACCGACCCGACGAGGGTCTCCACCTCAGGCTCCTCCGCCAGGACGACCATTCCCGTTTCGGGGCGGAGAAGGTCCTTCATCGTCAGGGAGCGAGGAATGGGAGGACGGGATGCGCCGCGGAACCTGGCGAGGACCCTGGCCGGCCCCTCACGTGCTGAGAACAGCGCCCGGACCACAGGGTCCATGAGGTCGGCCTCCGAAATGGCCGCGTAGGTTACCTCGGGCGGTGCATGGACGAGGGTCTGTCGGAGGATCGTGGCATCGCAGTGGGGAAGAAACCGTTCGAGGAGCGGGGGGCCAACCCTGCCCTCGGGCTCTGCGACGGCGGCTTGTCGCCCCCGGCGCTTCGCCTTTCGACGCCCAGCAGCGAGGACCATAAAGCCAACGAGGGCGATCCCGACCCCCACGATCCGCCAGTGTCTGCCGATCCCTCTCCTTCGGCTTTCAACTACCACACCGGCCTCCCGGGCGGCCTGGGACAGCCATTCCCGGAAGACCGGTTGCGGGGAGGTGCGGGGTCAACGGCGGATCACCGGATCCATCTCAGCGCCGGGGACGTGGTCGAGGCGGGGGCCCAGCTTGGGCTCGTCCTCGACATCCAGCGCCGGCATCCAGCGTACCTGATCCTGGCCGGCTGCGCACACCACCCTCAGGTGCATCGGGCTGTAGATGCTGAAGGTGACCACGTTCGCCACCATGTTCACGAAGGACAGACGCGTCTCAACCCTTGAGACTCCGGTGGCGCACTGCGCGGAAGCATCCACGGGGCTGGGGGGAACCAGACCTGCGAGGAAGGAGTGGGCCCAGGGCTGATCGATGACCTGGGGCGAGGCAGGGGCGCCGGTGCTGATCTGGGCGTGGTAACACCCTCCGATCAACAGGATGAGGAAGAGCGGAAGAACGCGCTTTAACATGGGATCTCCTTGGGTGGGTGTAGCATTACGCTCCGATGCACTGGCGGCTACTCGCATCAATCGTGCCCCGGGGGAGAAGGGGCCGTGTCCCATCGGCGAAGGTGGTGGGGTGAGCCGGGTACGTCCGCAACGTCGACCGGTCTCGCCGCTGCGGACCATGGGGGAACTGCGTCCCGATCAGGGGACATTCTGTCTTTTTCCGAAGGCGGTAGGCAGGCGTGAACCGCCCGCCTACCGCACCCCCGAGTGCGCACGACTCTTGCTCCTCCGACCAGGACGATCGCGAGGCGGAAATCGAACTGGGAGTCACGCCGGGGCGGTCGGTCCGTCGCTGGGATCGTCATTGTCGCAGGTGGCGGTCCACATTCGCCTACAGGAGAGGGCACCATGCGCGGCCTCCCGATCCTTCTCGCGCTTCTGAACACTGCTGTCGGGCCGGGGACGGGTCAGGCGTCTGCCCTGCAGTCCGAGGCGACGACCCCGCCGGCTTCCGGTGCTCGGGTGGATGAAGCGGGTGACTTGTCCGATCCCGCCTTGCTGGAGGCCTTTCTGGACGGCCTGATCCAGGGACAGCTCCGGGAGCGGAGCATCGCAGGCGCCACGCTGGCCGTGGTGTCCGGTGGGGAGGTGCTGTTCACCAAGGGATACGGCTGGGCCGACGTGGATGCCCGCCGCCCCGTGGATCCGGAGGAGACCCTCTTCCGGATTGCCTCGGTGACCAAGCTCTTCACCTACACGGCGGTGATGCAGCTCGTGGAGGAGGGACGGCTCGATCTCGAGGCGGATGTGAACGAGTACCTGGACTTCCGGATCCCGGACACCTACCCCGAGCCCATCACCCTCACCCACCTCATGACCCACACGGCGGGGTTCGAGGAAGACCTGCGGAACCTCTTCACCTTCGACCCCGAGCAGGTGGGGCGCCTGGAGGACTGGGTGAAGGAGAACCTGCCCCTTCGGGTGCGGCCGCCGGGCACCTTCTCGGTCTATTCCAACTACGGGACGGCGCTGGCGGGTTACATCGTGGAGCGGGCCTCGGGCCTTGCCTGGGAGGACTACATCGAGCGCCGGATCCTGGAGCCCCTGGGGATGGATCGCACCACGGGCCGGGAGCCCCTCCCGGAGGCCCTCGCCCTGGATCTCTCCCAGGGCTACGCACCCCGGAAGGGAGGCTTCGAGCCCCAGCCCCTGGAACTGAACCCAGGGGGCGCGCCCGCCGGCTCCATGAGCTCGACGGCCGCGGACATGGCCACCTTCATGCTGGCCTTCCTCGGGGGGGGGGCCGTGGGGGAGGCCCGCATCCTGGAGGAGGCCACCGCGGCCCGGATGCTCCAGCGGCACTTCGGACATGATCCGCGACTTCCCGGCAACGGCCTCGGCTTCTTCGAGATGTCCAGCCACGGGGAGCGGATCCTGGGCCACGGGGGGAACACCCAGTGGTTCCACAATGTCCTGGCCCTCTTCCCCGAGCACGACCTGGGGCTCTTCGTCTCGTTCAACACCACCACGGCGGCGCCCCTCACATACGGGCCCTTCCTGACCACCTTCCTGGATCGGTTCTTCCCGGGTTCGACGCCGTCCACCATCTCGTCCGCCGCCGAGGCCGCCGGGTCCGCTGAGACCGCCGAGCTGGCCCGGCTCGCCGGCCACTACCGGTTCAACCGGATGTCCTACACCACCTTCCAGAAGGCCATGGGACTGGTGATGACCATGAAGGTGAGTGCGGAGGACGATGTCCTCATCGTGGATTCGCCCCTGGGCCCCATGCGCCTGGTCCAGATCGAACCGCTCCGCTTCCGGGAAGAGCTCGGGCATACCGAGGTGGTGATCCGGACCGACGACCGGGGCCGATCGACCCACGCCTTCGTGTCGCTGGTGCCCATGATGGCCGCTGAGCGGGTGCCCTGGCACGGGGCGCCTCCCCTTCACTTCGCCCTCCTCGGCGGCGGACTCCTCATGTTCCTGGCCATCCTGGTGGCAGCGCCCGTGGGGTGGTTCCGGCGATGGAGGGCCGAAAGGGAAGATGCCGAACCCGTAGCTCTGTCCCGCCGCGCCCTCCTGGCCGCCGCCGCCGCCCACGTGGGGTTTGTGGTGATGGTGCTTGCCATGGCGGCCCCCGACCCCTTCGCCTTCCTCTCGACCCCCATGACCGGATTCGCCCTGGCCCTGGCCCTCCCCGTGGTGGGGCTCCTCGCCACAGGAGTGGCGGGATGGGCCACGTGGCAGCAGTGGCGCCGGGGCACCGGATCCCGGTGGTCTCGGATCTGGACGAGCGGCCTCGTCACCGTGGCGCTCCTCTTCGCCTGGTCCCTCCACTACTGGAATCTCCTGGGGTGGCGTCTGTGAGTCGGCAGGGAAGGGGGCGAGGGGTGGGCCGAGCGGGGCTCCTGGTGGGGGGTGCCCTCCTCCTGGGGGGCGCCCTGGCGATCACGTCCGCCTATCGGAGCACCCTCCAGGCCGACCGGGCCCGGGTGGAGGGACGGGCCACGATCCTTTCCTCGCCGTGGGGCGACCTGGAGTACCTGGTCGGCGGGACCGGGGGCCCCTGGGTGCTCCTGGTCCATGGCGCCGGCGGCGGGTATGACCTCGGGGAGCTCATGGCCGAGATCCTCCTGGGCGACGGATTCCGCTGGGTGGCTCCGTCCCGCTTCGGCTACCTGGGTTCGGCGGTTCCCGAGGGTGCGACACCGGACACCCAGGCCGATGCCTACGCCTGGCTCCTTGATGCGCTGGACATCCCGGAGGTGGCGGTGGTGGCCCTCTCCGCCGGGGGGGCATCCGGGCTCCTCTTCGCCCTCCGGTATCCGGAGCGGGTCACCTCGCTGACCCTGGTCTCCGCGGGAGTCACCCGGGTGGGGTCACCGGAGCAGGCCGACGCCGACTGGAAGGGGCGGATGCTCGTGCGCCTCTTCTCCCTTGACTTCCCCTACTGGGCTGTCACCACCCTCTTCGAGGGGCGGTTCATGGAGCTCATGGGCGCGGATCGGGAGGTGGCACGGGGGCTCACCCCGGAGGAGGGTGAATGGGTGGGGCGGCTCATGGAGAGCATGCGGCCAGCCTCCCTCCGCTCCCGGGGAGCGCAGTTCGACAACCTCGCCCCCCTCCCCGGCGACCGCATCGCGGGGATCCGGGCCCCAACCCTGATCATCCACGCCGAGGATGACCGGCTCCAGCTCTTCGAGAACGCCCGCTTTGCCGAGGCCACGATCCCAGCCGCGCGCCTCCTTCGCTTCGAGCGCGGCGGACACCTGGTGGCCATCACCGAGCAGCCGGCGGTCCGGGAGGCCGTGCGCCAACACATCATGGACCAGGAGGAGGATCGATGAGACGGTTCCTCGGAATGGCGCTGCTTATCCTGGCGAGTGCCGCGGCCCTTTACCCAGAGGCCCTGGATGCGCAGGACCGGAGCTCCCGCGGGCGGTGGAGCGTGAGTACGAGTCTGACCTTCCCCCTGGTCCGGATCTACCAGGTCTACGTCAGCTACCGCATCGACGATCGAAACGAGGTGTCCATGGGCCCTGCCTTCCAGAACTACCGCCACGAGAGCTTCACGGCCAACGCCTACACCCTGATCCTGGGGTACCGGCGCTATCTCACCGACGAACTGAGCGTGGAAGCGGAGATCTACCCGGCCTATAACCGTATGTATTCCCATGTCACCGACTCCTACCATCCCGGATGGGAGCTGTGGGCCGAAGCCAAGGTGGGATACACCTGGGACCTGGCAGATGAGCGGTTCTTTCTCCATCCGGCTCCCGGGATCGGGTTCGGCATCTTCCAGTCGAATCCTCCCCCCGGCTTCGATCAGGAGATCGAGTCCCCGATCTTCGTCCCCCAGCTCCTCTTGGGGGTCCGGTTTTGAAGGGCGCGGTCCTCGCCCGCCTCGTCACCGCGGCCGCCCTGGCCCCGTCGGGCCACAACACCCAGCCCTGGCGGTTCTTGGTGGAGGGTGAGCGGATCACGATCCTCCCCGACCCCTCGCGGCGCCTCCCGGTGGTGGACCCCGACGACCACGCCCTCTACATCAGCCTGGGGTGTGCCGTAGAGAACCTCGTGGTCGCGGCCCGGGGAGAGGGATACCACGCCGAGGTAGACGACACGGGGCTCGACGGGGAGGATCCTAGCCTCACGGTTCATCTCCAAGCCGGTGGAACCGGCGGCGGCCATGGGAACGGCCTCCATTCGGCCATCTCCCAGCGCCAGTCCACCCGACGATCCTACGATGGGCGCGCCATCCCCGTCGGCGACCTCGGTCGCCTCGAGGGGGCTAGTCGCCAGGAGGGGGTGGGGTTCCATCTCTTCACCGATCCGGGAAGGATCGAGCCCCTCATCGAGTTGGTGGAGGAGGGCAATCGCCGTCAGTTCAGCGATCCCGCCTTCGTGGACGAGCTCATCAGGTGGATCCGCTTCAACCCTGGTGAGGTCCGGAAGCGCCAGGACGGGCTGACCCATGCCGCCATGGGCCTCCCATCCATTCCCCGGTGGCTCGGCCGCTTCATCATGGGGAAGCTGGTCACACCCGGGAGCCAGGCGCGAAGCGCTGCCCGGGCCATCCGGAGTTCCGCCGCCCTGATGCTCTTCTCCACGGACCGTCCCGACCCCCGGGGATGGGTCTCCCTGGGAAGGAGCTTCGAGCGGGTGGCCCTCACCGCCACCACGTTGGACATCAGGCATGCCCACATGAACATGCCCTGCGAGGTCCCCGCCCTTCGGGAGGAGCTTCGCCGTCACCTGGAGCTGGGAGCGGCCCATCCCCTCCTCCTCCTCAGGATCGGCTATGCGCAGCCCATGCCGCGCTCGCCGCGACGCCCTCTCGAGGAGGTGGTGGTGGAGGGGTCGCGTTGAGGCCCACACG
>REED01000227.1 GCA_007695225.1 Gemmatimonadales bacterium | reverse complement strand
GTCCACGATGAGGTCCCGGAGGTGGGGGAGCTGCGTGATCCCGTAGCCGCGGATGCCCGTGTGTCGGTCGGTGAGGGACCAGGCGTGGGGGGAGAGTAGGTCCTCGAAGGGCCCGGCGGCCTGCTGCAGGAAGGCAGCGGCCAATGTCCGTGGGCCGGCCTGGACGAAGATGGGCTCCGTCTGCATGGCGATCCCCCCGGGATCCGAAACGCTCATCCACTGGTCCACGTCCAGAAGGGCCACCCGTTCCCCGTCCAGGGAGATCTCCAGTTGCTCATACCGGGCGATCTGTCCGGGGAATCCCTGCCCGGTCGTGGTCTGCTCGAATGTGACGTTGAAAACGTATTCGCCGTCGGCGGGGAAGACGTGGACCGTGGCCATCCCACCCCGGGTGCCATAGGGAGTCCCTTGGACGTGTTCCCACTGTGACTGGTACCCCGAGTTTGTGTAGGTCGTCGTGGAACGTGCCGCGTTCGGGTCCCCGAGGGCAATCCGGCTGATCTCGCCGGCGGCGTTCAGGAAGGCGTTCACGACGGTGGGGGACATCATCTGGACATCCACGACGTTGTCGAAGTTGGACATCCGCATGTCCGGGGGAAGCCAGGTGCTGGCGTCGATCTCCAGCCCCAGGAGATCCCCGATGGCCCGTTCGTACTCCACCCGATTGAGGCGTTGGAAGCTCCGGAAGCCCGGATCGTGGGCGGCCGCGTCGTCGATGATGGCCTCCAGGGTCTCCACCAGTGCCACCAGGGAGTCACCGCCGGGACGCGGAATGCCGGGAGGGGGCATCATGTTGGCCCGGAGCTTGGCGATCATCTTCTCCGTGGTCTCCGCCAGGTCCACGGCCCGCTCCATGGAGAAGTCCTGCAGGGAGAGATTCCCCGTCTTGAGCTGGTCGTTGTGGCATGCCACGCAGAACCTCGCAACGATGCCATCCAGCGCCTCGGACGGAAGGTCGGGGCCCCCGACGGTCCCCTGAGATCCCGTTCGTTCCCAGGGATCCGGCGCATCCCAACTCGACGGCACACCTGCCAGCAGGGTCGCTGCGGGAGCGGAATCGGCTAATGCCGAGCCGGATCGTCCCTCCGCCCCGGCCAGGACCACGCCTGCCGCCAAGACCAAGGCGAGGGCCGAAACTCCGAGGATCCGCCGTTTCATCCCTACCGTCCTCCCGTAGAAGGTATCCGCCCAATCCGATACCGAGTTGGACGCCCGGGGGGCCCGCAGGAAAGACTTCAGGGAGATCTGGGCCACCCCCATGCGGAGCGGTCAGCCTCCGGCCTTTCCGTCAAGATCCGGACGTCGTCTCTATCAACTTCTCATGCATTTCTCACAATATTGATGCACCCTACCAGGGAACGCAAGGAAAAAAAATCCAGGTGCGGTGCCGTCAATGCAGCTATTCGCCGGGCCAGAAGGGCTGTTGAAGAAGTCGAGGGACCACCGTTGGGGAGCGCCAGGGGCCGGCTATGTAGGTGGCCCGTCAAAGGTTTGGGTAGCGACGTCGAGGTGGGCCAAGGACCGAGGTGGGCCCCTCCTGCCCAACCCGCAGGTTTAAGGGCGGTGAGACATGGATCATCTTTGGACCGCTTACAACGATGCTGCCGCATCGCTTTCAGTGCCCCGCCTTGCCCAGGACGCGCAAGTCCGCCCCCCCTCCCGGCGGCGTTTCTGCTTCTTCAATAGCCTTCTAGGAAGGGATTCCCAGGTCCCGGATCCGCTCCGCCACTTCCTCCGTTCCCCGGAGTTCGGTCTCCGCCTCCAGCAGCCGGCAGAGGATACCGGTCGCGTTGGCCGAGGCGAAGCTGATGCCCCGGAGATTCCGCTCCGGTGGCACACCCGGGATTGGGCGGGGGAACCCGGAGGCGCGAATCACCGGCTCCCCTCCGGGACCGGCCATGAGGCGGATTGCGTGCCGGGGACACCCGTCATCCAGGAGGACGCCCATGACTCCCGGGAAGCTCCCGGGCCACCAGCGTCTCCCCCGGTGCTCACGGGGTGAGACGAGGAGGATCCCATCCGCCACCGCCCGCTCCACCGCCTCCCCCAGCAGGTCCAGCCAGCGTGGCTCAGGGGTCCCGAGGCTCAGGTTGACCACCCGGCAGCCCCGTTCCCGAGCCAGATCCAGTGCCCGGGCCAACCCGAGGACGGTGGTCGCCAACTCCTCGTGGAAGACCCGTACGACCTGGATCCCGGCCTCCGGGGCCTTTTCCTGGATGACGGCGGTCACGGCGGTGCCGTGTCCCAGACGGTCACTACCGCCGGGCGTGACTTCACCGTACTCATCCACGGATTCCGGGGACCCCGTCTTGTGGACATGGGGGTTGTCCGGATTCACCCCCGAGTCCAGGACGGCCACCTGCACTCCCCGACCCGTCCTCCCGACCAGCGCTGGGGCGTCCAAGCCCAGGGTGACGAAAGGATGCGGCTCCCCCGGAGACACAGTCATCGCTTCCCGGCCGGCCACGGATGCTCCACCGGCCCCTTCGACCGGCCCTCGGGCGCATCGGGGAGGCC
The DNA here is from genome assembly GCA_007695225.1 of Gemmatimonadales bacterium. Lineage (GTDB taxonomy): Bacteria > Gemmatimonadota > Gemmatimonadetes > Longimicrobiales > Gaopeijiaceae > T3Sed10-66. Next base: position 8,970 of record REED01000227.1, on the reverse strand, counting down.
CTCTGGGGGGCCAGCCTGGAAGATCCGCCGGAAGGCCGGGCCAGAACGCTCCAACTCCCTCGGAGAACCCTCCTCCACCACCCGCCCCCCCTCCATGACAAGCACCCGGTCTGCCTCCATCACCAACTCCTTCCGGTGGGAGATGAGGACCGTGGTGCGGCCACGCATGGCGGAGCCGAAGCCCCGAATCACCTCCACCTCGGAGGCCCGATCCAAGTTCGCCGTGCTTTCGTCCAGGATGAGGACGGCAGGCTCCGCCAGGAAGGCACGGGCCAGGGCCAGTCGCTGCCGCTCTCCGGCAGAAAAGGCCGCTCCCCGCTCTCCTACCACGGTGCCGTATCCCTCCGGGAGGCCGGCGATGAATCGGTGGAGGCCCGCAGCCGAGGCCGCTGCCTCCAGCTCCCCCTCGTCGGCGTCGGGACGGGCCAGCCTCAGGTTCTCCGCCACCGAGGCGTGGAAGAGGAAGGCATCCTGTTCCACGGTGACCACGTGCCTCCGAACGTCGGCCAGGGTCAGGTCCCGGAGGTCATGGCTGTCCAACCTCACCCGACCCGCGTCGGGATCGATCTGCCGGGTGAGGAGGTCCGCCAGGGTGGACTTTCCGCTCCCGCTTCTCCCCACCACCGCCACCACCTCACCGGCGCGGACCCGGAGGTCGACCCCCCGAAGCACCCCATCGTCCTCCCGCCCGTGGGAGAAGCTCACGCCCTCCAGAACGACCTCGCCCCGGGCGGAGGGCAGGGGGATGGGGTCCTCCCGCTCCACCACATCGGGGAGGGTGTCGAGGAGGGAGCGCACCCGCTGGAGGGAGACCCGGACGGAGGCCAGGTTCGCGTAGATCCCCATCAGTCCCTGCACCGGGGTCAGGAGGCGCATCTGGTAGGCGAGGAAGGCCACGAAGGTCCCCAGGGTGATGGTCCCCGCCGCCACCCGGTGCCCCCCGTAGAGAAAGACGGCGGCGGTTCCCAGGGAAAGGAGGATTCCCGGGAGGCCCCCGGCAAGGTACCGGAGACGCTGCATCCCCATGAGGGCGGTGACGAAGGCCTCATTCCGCTCTCGGAAGCGATCCACCTCGCGCCCCTGGGCATTCCCGCCCGTCACCGCCCGCATCCCCTGGAGGGACTCGATGAGGAAGCTCCCGATCTCGGAGCTCCGGGCCCGGAGCAGGTGGATCCGCCCTTCCAGTCGGCGACGGTAGTAGACCAGGGCCCAAGTGGCCACGGGGAGGAACGCGATGCTCACCAGGAAAAGGGGCCAGTCCAGCCAGATGAGCATCCCCACTGCGCCCGCCAGGAAGAGGACGTTCCCGAACCATCCAAGGGCCATCTCCGCCGTCACCCGCTGGATCTCCCCCACGTCGTTGTTGATCCGAGAGATCACCTCCCCCAGTGGGGTGCGTGCCCAGAACCGGGGAGAGAGGCGCTGGAGGTGCCGGTAGACCTCGAGGCGCATGTCGAAGAGGATGTCGGCCGAGACCTTCGCGTAGCGGAGCCCGCTGTCCACGTTGAGCCCGAACCCCACGAGGGTGATCCCTGCGAAGAGGGCGGTGATCCGAACCAGGGCCCCCATGTCCCCCCCCAGGAGAGCCCGGTCCACCAGTTCCTTTGACAGATAGGGGAGATAGAGGGCCAGGAGGGTGGAGACCAGGTTGATCCCCACCACGAGGAGGAGGACCCCCCGGTACGGGAGAACGAAGGAGAAGGCCCAGCGAAGATCGCGGGCCCCCTCCCTCCGGTCCCCGGGGACGGGGGCGTCCGCGGCCACCCCCTACTCCTCGCTCCGCCCTGCCCCGGACCGTGGGAAGATGAAGAGACGCGTCGTGGTATCGGCGTCCATGATGATGGTCCGGAGGTAGCGGTAGTCCCCGGCGTCGTAGAGATCGATGGTATTGCCGGCGTTGTAGATGTAGAGGACCCGCCCACTGGAACTCACCTCGTGGAGCATCCGGGAGCGACCTCGGAAGGGGGCACTGGCCTCTACCCGCCCCGCCTCCAGGTCGAAGGTCCAGAACTGGTAATCCCCCACCTCGTCCTTCACCCCGTAAGCCTTCCGGCGGTCCGGTCCCACGGCGAAGCGGAGGCGGGGGACCCAGGGGCCAAGGGCGGTGAGCTCCAGGGTCCGGTCGTCCAGGGAAGCCCGGGCCACCCCCAGGAAGTCCGCCCCCTGGACGGCGTCGGTGACGCGGACCAGGCCCCGGTAGGTCCCGGGCTCATCCCAGATGTTCTCCGGGAACCCGAAGGAGAAGTTCTCGAGTCCGCTCCCGATCTCGTCTGCATAGGCCCACCGGTCCACCTCTGAGAGGTCCCGGGCGTCCAGGACCCGGATGGGGTCCCCCATGAAGTAGATCCACCGACCGTCGGCGGAGAAGCGAAGGTCCATGTTCTGCCGCTCCCGACCGTCAGGCCAGGGGAGCTCCCGAACCACCTCGCCACGGTTCAGGTCGTACTGGAGGAACTCCATGGGTCCCACCTCGAACCGGTCGAGGAGGCGCCGGTAGCGCCGGACCAGGAGGAGAGCGGTGTCGTCATCGGGGGAGACCGCCATGTTCCAGATCCGTACCGTCTCGTTCCCCTGACTCAGGGTGAACCGGTCCACCACCTGGTGGGTGGCGATGTCCACCACTTCCACGTTCTCGTAGCTCACGTCGATGACGTAGAAGCGATCCCGACGGGCGTTGGGAAAGATGCTCCGGGGGATTCCTGATTCCAGTTCTATGGTGTCCACCACCTCCTCGGTGGCTTCGTCCAGGACGTAGAAGGCGTTCCTGTAGGTGCCGAAGTACATGAGGTGGTCGCCGGCGTATCCCTGCTCGGGACCGGCTCCCTCCGGAGCCACAATGGAGCGTACGCCGTCCCCCGGCGACGGGAGCCCGGACGGAGGACCCTCCAGCGGAGGCGACTGGGCTTCCAACCCCGGGGCCGCGAAGGGAAGGAGGAGAAGCGCGGCGGCGATGGCGGCCATGCCCGCCACCCGGGTGCGAACACCCCGCCGGAGAGCGGTTCCCCCTCCGGGAATCTGGGGCCTCATGGGAAGATCACGTCCACATTCCTCCAGTCCTTCTGGGCCGCGGCACACTTGCTGGTCCAGTCCGGGGAGTGGTTCATCTGGTCCGGCACCTGGGCCGGCCAGAAGCACCCCAGATGGCAGTCGAAGAGGTCCCGCTCCACGGGCTGGCAGAGGCCGGCGGTACTCCCGCTGGAGTCGACCTCCCATCCAGGGGAGAACATGAGGGTACACCCCAGGGGTACGTGGGGACCGTCGGGGGGGCCGCTCCGGAGCCCCACCACGTCCCGGTCCAGCCCCGGGGCATCCTCGCCCACCCCTGGCGAATCCGCCTGGGCTCGGGCCTCTCGCTCGCCGTCCAGGTGGGTCTCCACCCTCCCCGCCTTCTGGTTCACACCGGTAAGTCTCCGCATGGCGCCCCTCCAGGGCTCTTCCGATCAAAGGTCACGCGTCTGGGGTCAGGCTTCCAGCCGCTTCAGGAATGCCGGGTTCCGCTCCGCCAACTCGCCATAGATCTCGAGGCAGGTGTGGGTCCAGGAACGGATCCAGTCGCAATAGTGCAGGTTCGGCGCCGTGGTGGTCCCGTAGCGCGTGTGTGCCTCGTGGTAGCACCCCCCGGAGCAGAGGGGGCGGGCCCAGCAGCTGTGGCAGTCCGGCTTGTAGGCGATGTGGTTCGCCTCCAGGAAGTCGGTCTGCTTTCCCCGGTCGATCCCTTCGGTGACGCTCCCCAGGGTGTGCTCCGCCGAGCCGGCGAACCGGTGGCAGAGGCTCACATTTCCGTCCGTGGCCACCCCCATCAGCCCCAACCCGGCGCCGCAGGGATAGGCCTTGCTGAAGCCCCGGTGGATCTCCTGGACCGACTCCCGGATGTTGGAGAAACCATGGGGTTCATCTCGGACCGCGTGCTCCAGCCAGTCCCGGGCCAGCTCGCCGAACTGGCGGAGCATGGAATCGTACCCGGGCTCGTCCAGAGCGTAGCTTCGGCAGGAGGAGGTGGTGACCGGGGCGAACCCCACCTCGGAGAAGCCCATCTCCTGTGTGAGGTGCCGGAAGATCCTGTGAATGTCCAGGTTCTCCCGGGTCAGGGTCACCCGGGCCGCCACCTGGTGCCCCTGGTGGCGCTCCAGGAGGGCCTTCACCTTGGGCGCCATGAGTTCGTAGGAACCCGCCCCGTTGTTCAGGACCCGGAGCTTGTCCTGGACGTCCTTCGGGCCATCGATGGAGACGGTCACCCCCACCTCGTTCTCCACGAGCCACTCGATGATCTCGGGGCGGAGGAGGGTCCCGTTGGTGGTGAGGCTGAAGCGGACCCGCTTCCCCTCCTCGGTCCCCCGCCGGCGGGCATACTCCAGGGTGGTTCGGAGGAGCTTGAAGTTCAGGAGGGTCTCCCCTCCGAAGAAGGTGAGGTTCACCGTATCCCGGTCCCCAGCCTGGGCCAGCATGAACTCCACGCTCTCCCGGGCGGTGGCCTCGTCCATGAACCGGGGCATGGTCCCCTCGTCCACCAGCCGGTCCTCTCCGTACTCGTAGCAGTACCCGCACGAGAGGTTGCACTTGCTGGTGACGTTCAGCACCAGGGTACTCAGAGGCAGATCGCCGGGCGGGAGTTCCACGGGCATGGGTTCCGGAGGCGCGCCCCGGGGTCCCACGGCCCTGACCTCCAAGAGGTCCTGGAGGGCTTCGGTGAAGGCCTCCCGGGGAAGGCGGGGAGCCAGTTCCTCTGCCAGGGAGGCCAGGGTACGCGGTCCCCCGGTCAGGGCGTCCAGCACCGCCGCCGCCGCCTCATCCAGACGGAAGATGGCCGCGGAGGGAACCAGGTAGACAAATCGCTGCCCCACCGCCTCGAAGGAGTGGAACTCCCGGAGTTCGAGCTCGGCAGTGCCGGCAACGGGGGTTCCTGGAGCGTGGCCGGCGGGAGCGGGGCCGGCAGGATCCGGAGCGCCCGGGTCGGCCACGACCGATACGGCCATCGGGTCGCCCTGCAGAACCGGTTCCCCTTCCCGCGTCCTCCCTTCCCTTCCCTCTTCCTGTCTCATGGCGTCACCTCCGGCTCCAACATCCAGTTGTCCCAGTGCATATAGAGTGGGGCCGACACCACCAGGTGGGTGCGGGCCTCCAGGACCCTACCGCCCTCGCCCTCCGGGCGATGCCGGGCCCGGACCCAGACGTCCCCCATGTTGTTCCGGTCCCCGGCCCGTTCCGGATTCAGCCCGTCCGCTCCCGGGGTGAAGAGGCCTCGGGCGTCGATGGTCCCGACGAACCGGGCGTCGTCGTCCTCGAAGGTGACGGGGTACTCCACCAGGTCCCAGGTCACGGCCACCCGCCCGATGCGGACGTCATCGTCCGTCCCCCTCCGCCCATCGAGTCCCGAGTGCCATGCGATGGCCTCGAAGGGCTGGTATTGCTTCGGCATGACGATCCCACCGATGCGGGCCAGACCGGCGAAGGGCTCCAACACGAGGTAATCCACCCGGTCGTAGACCACCAGCGCCCGGGGAACGACCTGCCCACGGAGTCGAAGGTCCCGAGCCCCCACTGGAGCCTCTCCAGAGACCCGAACCCGGAGGCGCAAGCTGTCCGGGTGTGAGGCAACCACCGCCTCCACCTCCACCCCCTGCCCGAGTTCCACGTCCTGGGGGCGAAGGTCCACGGGGAGGCCCGCCCCAAAGATCCGGAGCTCCGTGGGCGCCGATCCCGACCGCAGGGATTCGGGAAAGACTCCCGCCACCACGGGTGCCGATCCGGCCCGCCTGAGTCGGACGTCCAGGCCGAACTCGTCGTGGGCGCCGGTGAACCAGCGACCGTGGATCTCCCCCCAGTCCCGCTCCACGAACATGACCTCCCGGAGTTCCCCCCGGGTCCCTTCGGCCTGCATGCGGGATGCGGCGCCTTCCCCGCCAACCTCCGTGGAGCGGCCCCGCCACTGGAATCCGGTATAGAGGATGACCCGTCCTTCCCTTACCAGTGTCTCACCATCCTCGGGATAGTGATACCGGATCCGGGTGGTGAATTCATCGGCGGACCCTGCCACCGGGGTGATCTCCACCCGACCGAAGACGGCCCCCCTCCCCACTTCCCACCCCTCCAGGATCCAATCCCCCTCGATCCGTGCCGGGCCTCGATTCGCAGACCATTCGGCCCATTCCCGAGTCGCCAGGGGATAGGCCTCCTTCAGGTGCTCCAGGGCCCGCTCCACCGGAAATTCCCCGGGGCGGGCTCCACCCCTCCGGAATCGCTGCCCATCCACCCGGGGGTAGTAGCCCTGATGGGTGGCCGCCAGGAGTTCCCACTCCTCGGGACTCCGACGCTGGGTCATGGCCATCCCCATGGAGTGGCAGGCGCCGCAGGTTTCCAGGGTATTGTCGTCGGGGTACTCCATCCCCACCCGCCTCCGCTCCACCTCGAAGTGGACCGGCCGCAGCTCCTCCGGAGCGAGCCCCTGCTCGTTGGAGAGGTAGCGGACGATGTTCGCCGCTGTGGCCGGGTCCAGACGAACCCCCTGGAGCGCCACCATGCGCTGGAGGGAAGCCTGCCACCCTTCGGGCGTCTTCCGGAGGAACGAGATCCGGCTCATCCGACCCTCCTCGTCCATCTGGTGACAGGCACCGCAGCTGCGGACCAGGAGGTCGTTTCGAACGGGATAGCCCTCCGGAGAGGCCACCGCTCCGGGATCCAGGGAGGTCGGGGGCTGGGAGGCCCCCACCAGGAGGAGGCCGGAGAGGCCCACGATCAATGCCCACAAGGTCTTCATCGCCATCCGATTCCCTCCACCTTCCCGAACGAGCCGCGGCGTACAGACTCCCCCACCGGGAGATCGGTGGGACCCTCCGCCACATTCACCAGGACCTCCTCCGCCAGGAGCACGGCCAGCGCCCCCAGGAAGTCCGGAAGGGGGACCTCTCGGTCCCACCTGCAGTAGGCCGCATACAGGTCAGAAACGCCCTGCCCTTTGGCGAGCTCCGTCAAACGAAGCATGTCCACTTCCCTCAGATACCGAAGTCCCCCAGGGAAGGACCGGGTGCGGAGGCAACCCGCCCAGACAATCTCGTCCCTACGGACGGCCGCCCACTCGCCGGACTCACCGCCGGCTCCCCGGCAGAGGGACACGACCTCCGCCTTCCGAAGGCGGTGGAACGCATCCCCCACCCGGGGATTGTCCCGGAGCTTTCGGACGTCGGGGACGTCCCGGTGGGGCACGTCGCCGGTGGGACCGGCAGGAGAAGATGCACCAGCCAGCTGTGATCCGCCATGACCTTCCCTCACTTCCCGCACCGGACCATCCCCTGATCCGGCGAGCTCCCGACGGCGAAGCCAGAACGGATGGTGGTGGACCCGGGCCGCCTCCCGGTAGAACCCACGGGTCTGACGGTGGAAGCTCAGGGCCACCTCCCTCTCCCGCTCCTCGAAGAACGACAGCGCCATCTCCCTCCGGGCGCCGTCCAGGAGGGCCGTGTGCACCGCCACGGCGGCAAGCCACGCCGAGGCCAACGCCTTCTTCACGCCGAAGGAGGTGAGGGGATCCAGGAAGACACCCGCATCCCCCACCAGGACGAAGCCGGCCCCCCGGAAGGCCCGGGTACCGTAGGGAGTGGCGCCGCACGCCCATGGCGATCCCAGCATCCGGGCACCCTCCAGGCGCCGGCCGAGATGCACCGCGCCGGAAAGGTGGCGCCCGTAGCGGGAACCGAGACCCTCGGGCCCTCCCTCGGCTTCCACCCCCGGGTCCACCATGGCCGTGACATAGCGGAGCCCGGGTTCCACGGGGATGGACCAGACCCATCCGCCGTCGTGGCTCTCCACCAGCGTGTGGTCCGGATCCGGGTGACGGCTCCCCCCGGGCACCTCCCAGAGCCCCACCAGGGCCGTCAGGGGAGGCTCCCCGGCCGACGTTCGGAGCCCCAGGGTGGAGGCCAGGACGCCAGCGCGCCCCGAAGCGTCCAGCACGAAGCGGGCTCGAACCCGGGTGCTCCTCCCTCCCGCCTCCCGGTAGACCACCTCACTCAGGACGCCGGGATCCCCCCCCTCCCACAACCCCCGATCCGGAAGATGGACGGCGGCCACCGTGGCACTCGCCCGCACCCGAACCCCCGCGCTCCGCGCTCCCTCCAGGAGGAGTTCATCGAGGCGGGTCCGATCCACCTGCCACCCCGTTCCTTCGGGGAACACCTGCCGATCCGCCTCTCGGGCTCCCCACCAGACCGTGTTCCCCGTGGTCTCCAGGAAGCCGGCACCCTCCATCTCCGAAAGGAACCCCAATGCGTCCAGGATCCGCCGGGAACTCGGGGGGATCGACTCTCCCAGCCGGATTCGCCGGGGCCGGGTCAGGAGGAGAACCGACCGACCGAGTCCCGCCAGGTGCCGGGCGGCGGCCGCGCCTGCGGGGCCGCCTCCCACCACGATGACGTCGAAGGATTCCAGAGGTCGAGACAAATCAAGTGCTCCCCACACCGGGAGCCACAGAGGGGACGCAACGGATGGAGTGGGCCATCCGGGAGAAATCTCCGGCAAGGTGCGTGCAAGAAGCGGGTTCCGCCAGCCCCTGCTGGGTGGTTGAAACCCAAAACAAGGGGGGCACCGGGATTTCCGACCCGATTCGATTGAGCCCCGCTGGACTTTCCGGACACCTTGCATGTCCCTTCGCCGGCTTCTTCCATGGGCAAAGCCACCCCATTCACCGAACTAAATCAAAGGCCGCCGGGACCATGCGGTCCCGGCGGCCTTTGATTCAAATACCCACCCCATGCTCTTCAGAAAGAGAAGTTGATCAACTACCTCCCCCGCTCTGCGGCATTCAGCCCTGACCTGGCCGCGAACCCGGGGCTGCCCACAACTGCTCCGGCGCGGTTGGCATCTCGGCCACATTGGGGTTCAGGTCTCGCTCTGTACCCTGGATGCTAATGCAGCGAGATCGTGGGTTCTCGGAAAAAAGGCCCGACTTCGACTCGTAATCTGGCCAATCGACCGCTC
>REED01000111.1 GCA_007695225.1 Gemmatimonadales bacterium | reverse complement strand
CTTCCCCCTCCCCAACCGCCCCACGCACCTCCGCCTGGAGGGAGAGGGGGGAAAAGGGTGCGGGGAGCCCGAGGAGTCGGGTGAACACCTCCTCCCAGCGCCAGGGGCGTCCACCCGGCCTCCCCGACTCTTCATCCAGGAGGAGGGGCCAGAGGGCGCCGGGAGCCCGGGGCTCCAGGACCGCCGCCAGGTCCATGAGGAGCCGGGTGGGGAAGGTGGAGGCCACCTTGAAGCGGAGCTCCGGATCGGCCAGGAGGGAACGTGCGGTTCGGACAAGGAGGGGCTCATCCCACCGTTTCGCCTCCCCCCACACCCGCTCCACCTCGGCGGGATCTCCCCTACGAAGGGCCCCCTGCAAACGGAGGAGGGGAGACGCGACCTCAGGCGCTTCCTGCGTCCCCTTGGCGACCTCCCGCGATCCCTCCCCCTCCCTGCCTGGAGGGAGGGGACTCCGGAGCCTCCCTCCTCCCGACGGGAGGGGGAGACGGCGGAGCAACTGGATCAGCTCCCCCGGGAGCTCAGGGGAGGGGGTGGGGAGGGCTCGCTTCAGCCGTTGTGAAGGACCCCCATCTCCCGCGTGGGAGAGGGCCGCCAGGAGTTCTCTGAAGAGGACCCGCCTCCATCCCTCCCGCACCGACTCCGATGAACCCTCTCGGGCGCTCCATCGATTGAACTCCTCCAGGAACGCGGTCCCGATTCCGTTCCCCCCGGGGAGGAGGGTCTCCAGGACCCGGGCCAGGGTCCCGTCCCCCATCTGCCGAACAAACCGGTCCAGCGTCCGGGGCTCACCTCTCATTTCCCGGAGGAGGGAGACGAAGGCGTCGGGGTCGGACCCCAGCACCTCCATGACCAGGTGGTCCAGCGGTTCACCCCCGGTAGCAGGGGTGGACCAGGAGGTGAGGCCGGTCCGGAGGAAGAAGGAGAGTTCGTCCAGCGCTGAGCGGAGAAGGGTCTTCACCGTGGGGGCGGATCCCCCGGATCCCCCGACCTCTCCCCCATCCTCTTCGGCGAGCTGCCGGAGGAGAGCCTCCCTCAGTCGCTCCCTGAACACCGGCTCCGCATCCCCCCAGTGGGGCCCGGAGAGGGCGCCATCGAGTTCCACCTCCAGGCGGTCGATCCGGACCACCCGGTCGGGTGGGGCCAGCTCATCGAAGAGCTCCTCCGCCATGGGAAGGAGTCGCTCCCGAACGAAGTCCGCCAGCCCCCCCGCGGATTCCAGGGAGTGGAGGTTCTCGTTCGACTCCACCTCGAAGGTGACGGTCCCGATCACGTGCCGCTGCCCCTGGGTCATGGCCGGGCTCATGGGGAAGGGGGGCGTGTGTCCGCCCGGGACGAAAGATCCTGGAGGAAGCGGATCAGTGGGATCGCCGCCTCGTCCCGTCCCACAGGAGTCGCTTCAGGATCGGACCGGCTCTTCAACCATCGAAGGTAGCGGGCCTCGAACTCCGTCATCTGCGGAAAGTCGAGCCAGAAACAGGTGGGGTGGATGTGGACCGGACAATTCACCGCCACCGTTTCCTCGGCCAAGAGCCGGAACCGCGGATCCGACGAACGGGCGCTCCACCCGGAAAAGAGGAAGGAAGCCCGGAGAGGGTAGAAGTCCTTCCAGAGCGTCTTCCCCCACTCCTCCTGGGCACCCGGGTGCACCGCCCCCCCGCCATCGGGGCGCAAGAGGATGTGCTCCAGAACGTGGAAGCCCTCGGAGGCATGGTTCAACTCCCTCAGCTCGTCGCGGAGAAGATGGGCCGCCGCCACGGCGTCCTCCTCCGTCGCGAACTCGCCCAGGGGGTACCACTCCCCCTCCTCCGTGGGCCGGAAGGCCAGGACCTGCCCTTCGCCCTGGGGCGCCACCCGGTAATTCTCCAGGCGGACTCCCCGGGTGAAGAGTCCATGACCGAACCTTCCCTCCTCCGGACCCAACGGGGAACGGATCCAGCCCCACGGCTCCCGCCGGCGGTCCGTGGGATCCGCATCGTACCCGCTGGGATCTGGGGCGCTGGTGGTGGGACGAATGGGCCGGGAGCCCTCGCCCATGGGGACGGGAGAGATCCCCTCGCCCCTCACCTCGACGGAGGGGAGCTCCACCGTCAACCCCCGGTCCGAGAGGGGCTCCACAAGGGAGCGCTGCCCCGGGTCCAGGAAGCCCAGCAGCTCCCCCACACGCCGATGAAGGCCCGAGCGGTTGCCACCTCCCGGCTCCCCCCTGTCCCTGCCCCACGAAGGTCGGGTGTGGTCGAAGGCTCCACCACGATCCCGCCCGAGGGAGAGGACGGAGCGGAGGTATTCCACCTTGTTGGAGACGATGGTCTCCTCCATCTCACCCGCAGCGTAATGATCGAACTGGCGAAGGGAGTGCTGGTTGAAGCTCTCCCCATAGACGGCCAGCATGTAGTCCAGAGCCCGACTCCTTCTCTCTACGGAACGATTCACCTCCCCATAGATCTCGCTGAGCATCGACTCCGGGGGGGATCGATACAGGGGGGTGACCTCGGGAACCTCCCGGTCTCCCAATACCTGGTATCGGTAGGTGGGGAGGTCGGAATCGGCGGTGGAGAAGAGGTCACGCAGGTGGCGGATGTTGGTCTGCTGATCCGCCAGGAGTTGCTCCATGGGGAGGAGATAGGCCTTCAGCTGGGCCGCTTTGGCGCGCACGGCCGGGGAAGCGGAGTCTGGGATCCCCTGTTCGTTGATCCCGTAGACGCCGGGGAAGTGGGCCTGCACCGAGTGGTATCGGGCCTCGTCCCGATTCACCCCCGTGGGCTCCAGGTAAAGGGTCCTGGGGTCCACCCGGTCCAGGGCACCGAGCCGATGGGCGTCACTCCGCTCGCGGTACTTCCGCACGACATGGGAGGGAACGACCGTGACGGGCCGCCCGCCCTTCTCGAGGCGTACGCCGAAGCTCGTCGTCCCTTCCCCTGGAACCGTCAGACACAGGACCCGGTCCTGGGCATTCACCCGCACCACCGAACCCCGATGCTCCTTCCCCGCCATCACCAGGGAAAGCTCGAAGACGCCTCTCACCCCCTCGACGCTCCGGGTGAGGGAGACCAGATCCGCCATGTGGACCTGGCTTCGGTCCGCCACCAGGCCCCCGGTCCGGACTCCCCGGGTGGGTGCCGGTCCCGTGAGATTGGCTTCGAGGCTTCGATCCCCCGGACGCGGGGCGTCGAGGTCGAGATCACCGGAGATGTGCCGGTCCACCCGGGCGTAGACCTCCGCCATGATCTCCTCGGGCTCGCGACCCCCGCCGATCTCGATCCGTGCCCGGAGTTCGCACCTCTCCTCCTCCATGATCCGCACCTGCAGATCGAAGTCCTCCCCGATGTTCCGGTGAGCGTGGAGGACCCCGAGAACCCGGCGTGTCACCTCCCTGGGGTCGCATCCGTCCTCCAGGTGAACCCACACCTGATAGATCCCCGAAGGCGTGACGGGGCCCTGGGGTGAGTCGGGTGGGTGCCCGGGGTCGGGAGGGTGCCCGGGGTCGGGACGGAGCCAGATGTTGACCACCTGAGGGACCCGGTCCAGAACCAGGCGACGGTAGTCGTCCGCGGTGCTGGGGCGGCAGGGGAAGACCGCCTCGGGACGATGGAGGGCCTGATGCTCCAGGCGGAGTCTCCCATCCTCCTCGGCAAGGTGGTCCGGAACGGAGAAGTCCGCACGGAACATCAGGTCGGTGAGGCCGAAGCAGAGCTGCTCCAGGATTGTGATCCCGGGGTCGTGGAGGTTGTAATCCGTCCAGTGGCTACCGGATAGCCCCTGGACCCGGCGCACTCCCTCCCTGCGCAACTCCTCGAACGGAGCGGCGCTTTGCGCAGGGCGTCGGGGAATGCTCTGGGGGCGGGATCCCATCCTCACGCCTCTTCCGAGTCCCAGGATCCGGACATGCCATGGTCGGACCAGAGCTCCGTGAGGTGATAGCGAATCCGGACCGGCTTCCCCCTGGGCCCCTCGCCATAGTCCCTCCTGGTCCGAAGCTGGAGGACGTACCCCCCGGGCCCGTCGGCCCAGCGCAGGGACAGTCGATCGCTCCGGTGCCGATGGTACGCCTGGGTCACCCGGATCGGCTTCTTCCGCCGGAACAGATCGAAGAAGAATCCGGTGGGGTGGTAGGCATTGATAGCGATGGCATGGAGGAGCGCATACCGCCCACTCCGCCGGAGCCCGACTCCGGCCACCACCTCCAGGGCGTGGCACCCGTGGAAGGGTCCTGCGATGGTCTTCCACCCCCCATCCGCCACGATGACGGCCCCTCCCTTCTCACTCCCCGGGGTTCCCCCCTGCTCCTCCCTCGGGAGCTTCTGCACCACTCCCTCCCGCCCCTTCGACCGGATGAACCCCCTCACGTCGAGGGCGCTCTCCGGGGTCCCGGTATTGATCCCCACCCGCCCACCCGGTCCAAGGCTCAGGATGGGCTCCCGAGACCCTTCCACCCCTTCCCCCTCTCCCTGGGCTTCCCCCGCCTCCTGCTCCCGGAAGTGGAGATGCCTCCGATCCACCGGATCCAGCGCGATCCGCCAGAGGGGACGACCCGGATCCTCATACCGGAAGAAGCTCAGCAGGCTGGAGCGACTGGACTGCGAAAGGATCTCGAGGCCGTGCTCCTGCGACTTGCTGAACCCCTCGTCGTTCATGTTGAGGGACGAGTCGATGAGATCGTGGAAGTGTTCCTCGTTGGGGAGGGATCCCCGGCGGAAGAACTCCTTCAGCGTGGCGCGATTTTTCCTACCCATGTCGATGTCCGGCGTCCAGGATGAAGTTGACCCCGAGCTCAAGATCGCCCACGCCGGTCACCTCGGCCTCGGGGGAGACGGCCCGGTCCCCGGGGATGGTGGCGAGGAAGTGTCGTCGGGTGGGGATCGCCAGGCTCCAGGCGTAACGGGCCCACAACTCGTCGGAGGCGGTGGAGGGCAGGGCCGAAAGCTCGGGAGCGCTCGGGGAATCGCTCCTGGGCCTCGCGGTATCATCGAGTCGATAGCGACCCCGGTTGTCCAGGGTGATCTGGAGCATGGAGAACCTCGTCACGAACTCCACCTCGGGGATCTCCCGGATCCGCCCCTCGATGTCCTCCCGACGGATGCGCCAGCCGAAGCGGGTCCCGTATCCGCTCGGGGTCCAGGGGGATAGGTAGTCCACCAGCGCCCTGTTCACCTCATCGACGACGTATCCGGCCCGCAACCCCGCCACCAACTTGAGGGTGCACCGGACCTGGACCTGCTCGTAGACGGGGTTCCTCACGTCCAGGGTGACAAACCCGGAGGCCAACCCCTGGAGGTAGTCCCGGATGCGGACCAATTCCCCCCCTGAGAAGCGGGGGGTGAGGGTCGCGGCGTCCTCCTCCCTGAAGAGGCGGGGGACCACCACCACCAGAACCCGTCCCGGGACGGGTCCCTGGACGTCGGGATCGGTATTCGGAAAGACCTTCACCTGGTGGACCTCGGGGAAGCGATCCAGGACCAGGCGTTCATAGTCCCACGGGGCCACCGCCCGCATCTTGTGCCGGAGGCGCTCCGCCGTGCGGGTGACCACCCCCTGGTCATCCTCCTGCGGCCGCCCCCCGAAGGACGCGCCCACCTGGACCACCGACCCGAGACCCGGAATGCTGGAGAGGGGGCGGGAGATGCTCCCGGAAGGGAGCCCCTCCTCAATGGCGGGACGCTGGTTTCCACGGTCCTGCCAGGTCACCTGCACCCCCCCTGGAGTCACGGAGAAGAGACGTGCAGTCAGGGAGGGAAGTCCCACATCCAGCCCCACCGCGAGCCAGTGCATCCCCTCGGGGAGGACCGTGTTACGGGTGTTGATCTCCGCGGGGACGTCGAGGGTGACGATCCCTGAGCGCTGAAATCCATCGGTGGAGTCCCGGAGCACCCGGGAGGAATCGAGCACCCTCCAGCGGTTGGATGCGAGATAGAACCAGCGGATACCGGGATCCTTCCCTCCCGCCTCCCCCACCGCATCGTGCCGGAGATGGAAGAGGAGGGAGAGAGTTCCCGGGATCCGGGTCCCCGAGAGACCGATGAAGAGATACCCCTCGCGCATGGAACCCACCCCGCCAAAACCACCGGTCCGGGGGCGGGAGGGCATGAGGGAAAAGACCTCGTCATCGGCGGCCGCAGTGATGTCCTCCAGTCCGAAGGCGTGTTCGTGGAGGAGACGCCCGGGTCCGGCCCTCTGCGTCCCACTCAGAGCCCCTCCGGGCCTCAGGGTGGTCCGGGCCGTGTAGTTCATCGTGATCCGCTGGACCACGGGCGTATAGGGTGGATTCGGAAGGGGATCCGCTCTTCGGCGTCGGGCGTTCCCGGTCAGCACCTCCGTCAGGAGGCGAGGGTACTCCTGGTGGCCGAACGTCGCCTCCGAGCCAGCCAGGGAGAGGGAGAAGTAGCTCTGCCTCGCCCTGGTCAATGAGGCGAAGTCCTCGGGCCCGGTGCTCGGGCCCACGGGCATGACGAGCTGGATGGGTTGCAGCGGAATCCGAATCCGGGGGGCGACCCTCCCCCCCTGCTCCGATGCGAAGAGTGGGGCTGTCGTCCTGACCTCCCGATCGATGGGGGTCCAACGCCCATCCCGGAGGACCGAGAGCTGGACCCGGAAGGATTCGTTCGTGATGCCGGTACCGTAGTGGAAATAGTGCTGTCGGAACCCACCGGGAAGATCAGGGAGCTCACCCCATTCGATGTCGAGACTGGCATCGGTCAGATCCTTCCCCGCCGCTTCCCAACTCCCCACGGCGAAGAAGGAGTCCCTGGACGGGACCGCCCCGAAGGGTTGGAAGGGTCGGGCGGGGTCCAGCTGCCCCGACCCACCGTGCACCACCAGCCGGGTCACTCCCTCCACCCTGGTCTCCACCTGGATCCGAAGAAGGGGAAGGGCCTCCAGGAGGGAGAAGGGGTAGAAGACCGACCCCGGATTCACCCGGAAGCTCATCACCGGATCAGACCCGACATGGCGGTCGCCATGAAGCGCCGGTTCATGGGGGATGACCGGTTCCAGGTCCGGGCCGAGGGTCACCTCCACCCGCATGCCCGCTGCACCCTGGGCGGCGGGGATCCTGCGGATGGCCACATCGGGGACCCTCACCCATCCCGACTCGCCGGTGTACCGGAGCTCGAGGGCGTCCTGGGTGAAGGCCAGGAACGCGAAAGTGGGGTCACGGGCCAGGAGGGCTTCGACCCTGGCCCCCACTCCCTCCCCGAGGATCCGCCTGGCCGCCTCTCCGATGACCTGTCGCTCCTCGCGGCTCCACCACTCGGACCCTTCTACACCCCCACCGTCGGGGATCGCCTGGAGGAGGCGCCATGAGAAGAGCCGGCCGAGCTGGTGGGCGAACGCCTCCCGGGCGCCGTCCTCCATCGACCCCAGGGCGTCGACCGCCTCCCTTTCGCTCCCCATCTCCACCTTGGGTGGAGCTCCCAGTTCGATATCGAACCGGAGGCGACGGGTCCCCTCGGCCAGGGCGAGGATGGGGCTCGCAACGGCGAAACCCAGGGAGACCTCCTCCGCGGAGTGGGGGCTCTCCGGACCCTTCTGGGGGAAGGCCGGGATCGTCCCACCCGCAGGGGTGCGAAGCCCCAGGTGCCGCCCTCTCCCCCCGGTGATCCGGGTAACGAAGGCGAAATGACTTTCGGGCGAAATGAGCGGGTCCTGCTCATAGCACAGGGCGTAGAGGGACTCCACTTCGGCGTCCGTCACCACCGTCTCATGGTCCGTGGCGAAGAGCAGTTCCTCCTGCCCTTCGTCCCGCCCGGCGGTGAAGAGGGTTCCCGCCTCCAGTGGGATCGGTGGGGCGCCGGCGGTTGGGGTCAGGACCAGGTGCGCGTGGTCCGGCGTCCGAGGGCGAGGGGTCATCTGCAGGAGTTCGCGATAGTAGAACTCCAGACGCCGCTGCGGGAAGCGGTTGAGTCCCTCCCGGGCCCGGATGAAGAGCTCCAGGAAGGCCGTAACCAGCCCGATGGCAGGCTCGTTCCCCTCGCTCCGGAGGATCTCCTCGAAGGCATCCCGCGCCTGGACCGCCAGGTACGAGGTGGCATTCAGCAGGGTGTGCCCCGCAGCGGCCAGTCGCCGATCCAGGTCTCGTCCGCTGGCGGGGAGACGGGAGAGTGGGAAGGGGTCGCCCTCGGCTCCAGGCTCCTGAAGCCCCCAGGCCCGGTCCAGGGACCCCAGTCCCGAGACGGACTCCGGGACCCCGCCCTCCCCGTGGAGATAGGCACCGAAGGTGTGCACCTCCGGTGCCAGCTCCGACTCGATGATTCCCCGGAGGCTCACCCCCAGCGCTCGGGGGGCAGGGTGGTCCGATCGGCGGAGCACCTGCAGCCAGCGGTCGAGGGTGAGGGTCAGCTCCCGCGCCTCGAGCGCCTGTGAGGCCCGGTCCTCCAGGGCGACGGACCGGGCAAATCGCCCCTTCAGCGCGTCCGTGTCGAGGGTGGCGATCTCTCCCAGCACGCAAAGGGTGTCCCGGAGGTAGAGATCCCCCCAATCCCCCTCCGGAGTGCCGTCCAGTGTGATGAAGTGCAGGTGGGAGGCCACCTGCCGGACGAAGGACAGGAGATCCCCCAACTCCCTCTCATCGACCTGGAAGAAGCCGCTCTCCAGAGGCGGGTGCCCTCGCTCCTCCTGACGGGTCCCGTTCCTCGCGCCGGCGCGAGCCGCCCGTACCTCCTCGACCGTGCCCCGTGGGTCCGTCACAGCTCCACCTGGAGGTTTGTCCCCTCATGGATGTAGAATGGATAGACCATGTTGGCCCGTGAGTTTGTCCCGCGGATGGTATAGTCCAGGACGAGGTCCAGCCGGCCCTCCAGGGGGTCGACGAAGTCGATCTCCACATGGTTCAGGGTGATCCTCGGTTCGAAGAAGAGGATCGCCTTCTCCACCACATCGCGGATCTCGGTCCGGGTGGCCTCGTTCACCGACTCGAAGACCAGCCCTCGCAGCCCACATCCGTAGGTCGGGTGCATGAGTCGCTCCCCGGGCGCGGTGGAGAGGAGGATATGGAGGGACTGCTGAATGTCCTCCTCCTCGGAGACCATGACCGCTCGCTTCCCCCTGCGTTCGAACTCCGGGGGAAAGGCCCATCCACGCCCGAGAAACGCCCGGTCGTCACTCATTCCGGCACCAGGGCATGGTGGTCACCCTCCGATCATGACGGTGAAGCAACCCAGGACGATGCTCCCCCCGTGCGCCGTGCTGTCCCCCACCCGAGCCGCCGGCATCCCCCCGATCAGCACCGTAGCCGAGCCCTGGACGACGGAGTCGGGGGGACCCACACAGACCGCCATGTCTCCGACCACCGATGCCGGGAGTGAGCCGATGAGGACGGTGGGCACGCCGGGGCCCGCGATGGGCCCCCCCACATGTGGGATGGGAGGGAGACCCGGCGTCTGCATCGGACAGACATGCATGTCGGTAAGACGGGCAGCAGGGGGCATGGTGACTCGCTCTCAGTTGATCATGACGATGGCGCCCTTCACCGTGGTGTTCCCTCCGGCCGAGAGTTCGGCCGAGGCTCCTCCCTTCCCGGTGAAGGCGGCGTTTGCGTTGCAGTCGATGTTCATCCCTTCCATCGCCACATTCATCGAACTCTTCGCTGTGAGATCCTTCTGGGCCGTGATGGTCACCTCTCCGCCCGCCTCGAGAGTGATGTCCTTCGGACTCTTCATCAGGATTCCCGATTCCGAGAGCTCGATCCTGTTCTGGTTCTGGTCCTCGATGAGGATCGACTTCGTGTCCTCGTCCATGACCAGGGTATTTCCCGCCGGGGTGTGGAGGGTGAGGACCTTCCTCTCGTCATCGAACTCGATCTTCAGCTTCTCCCTCGTCACGATGGCCTTGAGGAAGTTGTCGGCGGTCAGGGGGTAGGGCGGCTCTCGCTTCCCGCTGTAGACGCTCCCCAGGACGACCGGGTAGGTGGGGTCATCGTTCAGGAAGCCCAGGATCACCTCATCCCCGATCTCCGGGATGAAGAAGGACCCGAATCCCTCCGAAGCGGTGAAGGTGGCTAGGCGCGCCCAGATCCCATCGGCGGCATCCTCCCCGAGGCCGGGGGTCATGAGCTGGACCTGGATGTTCGGCGCCCCGTCGGGGTTCTCGTCCAGCTTCCTCACGATCCCGATGTGCAGCCCGGCGATGGCCGGAACGCGTCCCGATGCGGGGGGAGACGTCACCTCCTTCCGCTCGGCGAAGGGGTAGGGGTCCAGCCCGAATTCCACCTCGGTGGTCCAGCTTCCGGGGGACAGCTCGTGGACGACCGATGATACGAAGACCAACCCCTGAAACCGGCGTCCCACGCCCTTCACCTCGATCACCCCACCCACTTCTGCGGCGGCGCTCCCTTCGAAGGCCATCCTCCCCCGGACCCTGGCGAGATCGGCTCGGGTCTGCCGGGCGCCGGCCCACGCCGTCAACACCCCGCTAGGGAGCGGGAGGGGGGACTGGAGCGATTCCTTCGGGTCGCTGGCAAGGAGGGCCGTCGACAGTTTGTCGGACGAGAGGTCCCCCTGGAGGCCGAGATCCTTCGGAGCCGACTCTCCAACCACCAGCTCCTGCGTCGTGGAGTCCCATCCCGTAGCGCGCAGGGAGGGCCGGTGCCAGCGGGCGTCCATTTCCGCCTGGAAGCGGATCAGGTCGGCTCCCCAGGTGACGGTCAGCTGGGGAGAGGGGGCGGTGTCCGTGGGCTTCACCGTCACCTTCGCCCCCTCGACCACCACCAGGAGACCGTTGGACTCCGCTCGGGTCACGAGGTAGTCCCAGTCGGTGCAGTTGAACTGGACAAGCTCCCCGAAGGCGTGACTCGTCGCTTCCACGTCGGCCGAGAGCCCGGAATGACCGGAGATGAGCACCTTCATGAGGTCGCCGTCGGTCATGTCCTGGTAGCGGGCGCTCCGCCTGGCCAGCGTCATGGCCACCGCCCGGTCCCGGCACTCCACCGTGAGGTGGGCGCGATTCCGAGGGCCGAAGGCAATCCCATGCTTCACGACGATCCCCTCGAAGATGGGGTCCTCGTCATCGCCGTACCCCGCCAGGATCCGGATGGCCGCGCCAGGCCGGAAGGTGTCGGAGTCGCTCAGGGCGAAGGTCTGGTTGGGCATGTCTCCGTCCAGCATGACGATGGTGGCCCTGGGGATCCGGTTCACCCCCTTGTCCACGACCACGGACACGACTTCGATGGCATCATCGACGGAGGTCCCCTCGCTGGAGATGGAGACCCTGAGGGATCCGCTTGTGCTGTCTGAGGGGGAGTCGGCCATGGGGGATACGGGGATTGAGCGCGGGGCATGGAGTCGCCCCGAACCGTCAGTCCGTCCGAAGGGGGGGAAAGTGTAGGGTGGTCCCGGGGGTCAGCCGGCGCACGTCCGTGAGTCCGTTGTGACGGGCCACATCCATGTAGTAGGACCCGTCCTGGTAGATCTGGTGGCAGAGGAGGGGAAGGGTGTCTCCGGCCTTCACCACGACGCGGTGGGTCAGGTCCGGGGAGGAGCGGTTCGCTTGTAGCCGCTCCTCCGACTTGCTCATGAACCCAATGAAGCTCAGGGTCACCCGAGCCCGGAGAGGGTTCCCCTCCGGTTCGAAAAGGGTGTACTTCGTGCTCATCGCGGAGAGGCGGCCGAAGAAGATGAAGCTTCCCCAGAGAAGGCGCACCACGTTGGGCTGGTGGCTGTTCCCATCGTACTCGTACACTATGGAATTGAGCCACTTCACCTGCTCCTTCACCCTCCCGGTACCGGCGTTCCGCCCAGGCCAATCCACCACCCCGGTCCCGTCCAGCACCAGCTCGAAGTCCACCTTCTCCGCTCCCACCGCCGCGAACCGTGGTTCGGTGGCGATCTGACCCAGCGTATCCTTGTGGTCATACCGGATCACCTGGCTATGGGAGTAGGACGAGGGGTTCAGCATCACCTCGATCCTGAAGCGTGAGCCCTTCTTGACGGTGATCTTCCCAGCCTTGTCCAGCGAACACGCGTTGATGGAGAGCTTCGGCTTGGCCGGCATGTCTACCGCTCCTTCCCGCTGTCCCGGACGGCCCGGAACTGCTCCCGAAACCATTCCCGGAGCTCGCGCCGCTCCGCTTCCACTGTGAGGTCGCGATTCCGATCCTCTCCAGCAGACTCCTCCCCACTCCGCCCTCCCGGAGTCAGGGTCGAGGATACCACCAACTGACGGATCTCGAGGGGCATGTCAGGAGCTCCGATTGGAGTATGTGTAGCTGAGCTCGATGGTCTCGATGGCCACGCTGTTCTTGGTGCTGTTGAAGGGCTCCACGTCCCAACGTACCGGGAAGGCGTTGGCGAAGGACCAGACCCGGATGGGGGTCCCGCTGGCATCCAGAAGCTTTACATGCACCTCGGTGGGATCCACCGACACCCCCATCCCACCCTCCAGCACATCCTTGCACCACCGCACCAGGGGCGAATCGGTTTCGGCAATGGCCCGCTTCAGGATCAGGTTGCCGTGGGAAACCCCCATGGGAAGGTTGTGGCGGAAGCGATTCTCCCCTCCCTCATGGTACGACTCGACCTCCATCTTGGCCGTGATCCCACCCACCTCCTGGAAGGAGACATCCAGCCCCTCCGTGGCCCCGGGGAACCCCACCTTGAAGTAGAAGGCGACGGGATAGAGGGCCTCCTCCGTCATGCTGGTCACTCGTTGGCGACCGTGAAGCCCTCGTGAACGAGCTCGATGCTCTCCACCGCCACGTCGTTGCCCTGGGACTTGAGGTCCGTCCCAGTGATCTTCTTCGGCCAGGCATTCACCAGCGACCAGACCATGGTGGGATTCCCCTCCTCGTCCAGCAGGCTGATGGTCACCGCCTTCCGGGTGATGGTGTTCATCTTGATCTCGTCGAACCATTTCCAGAAGGAGTTGTCCTTGGCGAACACCCCCTTCTTCATGGTCACGGTGCTGTATTTCACAAGCCCGGGCATGGACGCCACCGAAAAGACCTTGCTGTCTCCGGCCCGATACTCGATGGGCTGGGCTTCCGCATCCAGCCCCGTGACTTCCTGAAAGGACATCACGTCGCCGTCCCACTTCACCTGGAAGTAGAACTTGGGAAGGGGCCACACGGTGGCGGACTGGGTAGATCCATCATCGGCCATGATCTGTCTCCACTGGTTCAGGCGTTTGCGTCAAGGACAGGAAAGCTGGAGTTCCCAACCCCCGGGTCAGGACTTCTGCATCTGCTGCTGGAAGGTGATCTCGATGAACTCCGCCGGGCGGGTCACCGCCACGAGCACCGTCACTTTGAGGATCCCCTCCAGGATGTCTTCCCCGGTCATGGTCTCGCCCAACCCGACGAAGATCGCGAAGGCGTCATCCGGGGTGGAGCCGGCGAGCCCCCCGCGCTTCCAGATCCCGGTGAGGAAGTTCCGGATCATGCTCTTCAGGGTGACCCAGGTGTTGGCGTCGTTGGCCTCGAACACGTAGGCCTTGGCCGCCAACTTGATGGACTGCTCGACCATGACCATCGTCCGCCGGACGCTGATGTACCTCCAGTCCAGGCTGTTCCCGTCCAGGGTTCGCCCCCCCCAGACCAGCGTCCCCTCCCCGATGAAGGTTCGGATGGCGTTCACCGACTTCCCCTGGGGAGTCACGTTGAGATCCTCCTGCTCCTCGTGGGAAATGCTCACGGAGGGGCGGATCACCCCATTCAGGCTCACATTCGCCGGGGCCTTCCAGACCCCTCGGGTGTTGTCCACCAGGGTGTAGATCCCCGCGATGGCGCCGCTGGGGGGGAGGCGGTTCGAGTCCGCTTTGATCTGGCTGAGCAAGCTCTTGAAGACCAGGCTCTGGTTGACCAGCGCCTTGTTCAACATGGGGACCTTGTCTTTGTCGAGCCCGTCCTCCGTCAGCATCTCCCTCAGCTCCTTGGGGATCCGGCCCTCTTCTTCCAGGAGCTCCTCAAGCACTCCCCTCGCCCCGGCGTCCAGGTTGTGGAATCCGAGGCTGCTGTCCTGGACGATGGTGGTTTCCACCCACGGGTAATAGGCGGCTCCGAAGTCCAGGTGGTTCACCCCCAGGGAGCCCCGGAAATCGGCGACGGGATCCACGCTCCCCCGCTCCAGGAATCCCCGATGTACATCCAGGATGGCGAAGCGGCTCCGCATCTCGTAGCCGCAATGCATCAGGACCGCCTTCTGGAGCGTGGCGCAGTTCTCCGCGTCCAGGAGGACCGCGTCGGGAATGACCACCATGGTCGGTTCGTCCTCCTTCTTCAGCGCCTCCAGACCAGCGGTGAGCGTCGGCCCATCGGGCTTGTCCTCGTAGCTCCCCACCGAGGTCACGTAGCAGCGCCCTCCCCCGTTCTGGAAGAAGAGGAGCATGCTGTAGTACAGGTGGTAGCGCCCACTTACCCGGCTCAGGTAGTAGCTCCTGCCATCATCCCCGCTCACCGCAGGATCCGAGGGACCGAGGGGGACGGGGGGAGAGTCTTCCTCCGAGGGTTCATCGTCGGAGAGGGTGTAGACGACCTCGGGACCGAATCCAAAATGGGTGTGGAACTCGGCCATGGAGGTGATGGGGCGGGGCTTGTTCAGGATGGACTTCTTCCCATCCCGCGCGAACTCCGTGTAGCCGATGAACGCGGGGACCGCAGTGGCCACCTCCACCACCGAGTTGGGGAAGGCGTTCTTCTCGACGATGTATACGCCGGGGGTTTTCATCACCGTTGCCATGATCTCTCCCTGATGGGGTTCTAACCGTTGACGAATATGTCCGACACGAAGACCGACTTCCCGTCGATGGTGTCGCGATGGATTCCGGCGGGGGTGGCCACCGGAAGGCGCTCGATCAGAGTCGCGCCCTTCGGGCTACCGTTCGAGCCCTCGAGGTGAAGCTGGAAGCGGCGGTCACTTCGCTCCCGGAGGGGGATCCGGGTCGTCGACTGGAAGGCCAGAGCCTTCCGGTCCCCGGGTAGGGTCTCCTCGCCCCGAAACTCGAACTGGGCCTCCTTGTCCAGGTCGGTGATGAGGGGGCTTCGATTGGTGAGGCTCCCCAGTAGGAGATACCTCCAGTAGGTCTCCCTCGCACGAAAGTCGAGGCGATACAGGATCCCCTCCGTCCCGGGGTCGGGGTCCAGGAGGCCTCCGTCCTCTCCGGCGAGGTGGATCCGGACGAGGGCCAGGGGCCGCTTGCGGAGGCGGCGGACGCTGAACCAGGAGGCGGCGACCTCCGAGTCCATGGGGACGAAGTCCGTCTCGGACACCCATTCCTCCCGGGAGAGCCGCCACCCCTTCCCCTCAGGATCCCGGGAGGACTCGCGACTATCGAAGACCAGGATGGCGTCGGAGCGGGAAGGGATCGGGTCGGTGGACTCACTGAGGAGCGGCTCACGCGCCCCCACCCCAAGGTCCAGGTGCAGGGGATCCGAGGGATCGGAGAGGTGAAGCTGGAGGCGGTCGCGGGCCTCCAGGTCGTGGAGGATGACCAGTGTCCCTGGCCGGCTCCTCACCAGGAGTCCGGCCCGTCGGGCCCGCTCTGCCGAGGAGGGGGAGAGGGTGAGATCCACCGCCCGGCAAGGATCTTCGCCATAGTAGCCGTGCCGCACGACCACGGTGACCAGGGGAGCGTAGCGGCTCATGGCCCGGCATCCTCTGCCATCGGCTCCCGTGTAATGGGCTCCCGGATCGGCGGAGTGATCCGGGTGATGGCCCGGGAATCCACCGGAATCATGCGGACCCGGTAGAGAATCGAGGGAAGGTACTTCCCGCCCAGAATTCCCCAGAGGTTGCTCAAGTCCTGCACGTTCAGGTTCTGGATCTCGAGGACGACCTTGTCGAGGGAGGGGTCCAGGCCAGGGGAGCCAGCCCGGGTGAAGACCGGATTCCCCTGGAAGAAGGAGATGGCTGCCGAGATGAACTTGAGGGCCTCCCGGTAGTTCCCGGGGAAGTGAGCGGCCACCATCAGGTGGAGGTTCAGTTGGAGCTCAGGATAGCCCGTGGGCTGACCCTCTCCGGAGGGGGACCCCATCCTGCGATGCTGGGGCGAGAATGACTCCTCTCTCGCCAGGTTGACGATGAAGAGGACCAGCCGGTTTTCGATGTGGGGCGCAACAGCACCGTCCAACTCGACCAGGTTGGAAAGCGTCACCGCATCCTCCGCCAGTTCACCCCTTAGCCGGAGGTGCTCGTTCAGCCGGCTCGAGATGTGGTGGAGCGTTGAATCGATCAAGTTTCCGTCATGGCCAGGGATCGGGGGGGCATTCTTTTTTCGGTGGAATCCGTATTTTTCCCGAATGTACGCCTCTCCTCGCGGAGGGCAAGAAGAATCAATTTGCCTTGCGATCTGGAAAGGGAGATGGCACCCTGGGAGCCGAGGGGGTATCCCGGATCCCGATTCGGCGAACGGAGGCACCTCCCTGCAACTCCTTTCAGGGGGTGGGCCATGCAGACCAGAGAAAGCATCGGGACGAAGGGGGAACCCCTCCAGCCGGCTACCCGTCCGGACCATGTCTCCATCCAATCCCGCGGGAGTGAGAAAGGGGAATCGGTCCTGTCCTCCCCTCGGCGAATCGAATCGGTGATCCACGGAAGTCCCCGTCTCGTGGCGCAACGCCGGCGGATCGAGGGGACCATGGGGGGAGTGCTCCAGCGGGTGGGAATGGAGGAGGAGGAGCCCCTTCAGGGAATGGGCCTCGAGGAGGAAGAGCCCCTCCAGGGGCGGTTCCATCCCGAAGGAGGCCCGTCCGGTACGCTGGAAGAGGGTCGGGACGGGTCGCCCGGAGGGGGTCCATCTGGAGCCCTCCCGGAGCCTCTGCGAGCCGGGATCGAGGCGCTTTCTGGGGTGGATCTCGCGGACGTGTCCGTCCACGCCAATTCGGACCGGCCGGCGCAGCTCAATGCCCTCGCCTACGCCCAGGGGTCCGAGATCCACCTTGGACCGGGACAGGAGAAGCACCTTCCCCATGAAGCGTTCCATGTCGTTCAGCAGCGCCAGGGGCGGGTGCAGCCCACCATGGAAGTGGGGGGTGTCCCGGTAAATGACGACCCGGGACTCGAACAGGAAGCGGAAGCCATGGGGGCGAAGGCGGCAGAGTTCCGCCTGGAGTAGAGGGTGGGAAGGCTCGGCGGGGCCTCGGCGGAACGGGGCGAACCACCGCCCCCGCCACGCCAGCGCCACCCTCCCCTCACGATCCTGCCTCCACCCTCGCCCTCAGGGAGCCGGACTCACGTCGGGATTGCCGATGAACCGGTAGAACCGCCAGGCGTCGTCCCGATCCCGCCGGACCACCGCCAGCCAGGACCCCTCGTCGCGGATGACGACCTCATCACCATCCACCGGAAGGCCCAGCTCGGAACGGTAGGTCCCCCGGATGAAGGCCAGTTCCCTGGTCCCCTCCACTTCCTGGGGGATCACGGCGAGGGAGCGGACGGACACCCCGAGGTCGTGGACCAGGCCGTGAATCCAGGAATGGATGGCTTCGCGACCCACCAGGGGCGGCTCTCCCGGGTTCATCCGGACCGCCTCGGGGTGGTAGAGCTCGGCCCATGCACCCAAGTCACCCGCCAGGGCCCGCTCCACGTATCCGGTAGCCAGTCCCTTGATGGCCTCCCGGTCACCGGGGGTGAGCGCCCCGCCGCCGGGGTGCGAACTCTGGGCAGCGACGCCGCCCCCTCCGGCAAAGATCAGAAAGGCCAGGAGGAGGATCCCTGGAATCGTCATCGGTCTGCGCATTTCATTTATCCGTTGGCTGGTGTGGAGTCCCTGTCCCCTCTCCATACGGAGAAGATCCGGGATGCGGGGGCCATCCTTCGGGTCCTCCTGGGGACCCCCCGCCATGGACCGCTACCACTCCAGACGGAGGGTGCGGGAGTACTTGAGAAGCAAGGCGCGGTTGTCGGTCAGGGGTCGATACGGCTCGCCGGGCCCCATCGGAATGGATCCGGCTCGCATCAGCCCCCTCATCTCGCCCCCGAGGAAGGTGCCGCGACCTCTGCCCGACTCCGGACGTAGTGCCGAAGCGCCAGGAGCTCGTCATTCGTCAGGGAGCCGAACCCCGGCATCCCGCGGGTGCTCATGAGCCCGCGGCGCACCACTACCTCGAACCCCTCCTCGCTCAGCACCATGGCCGAGGCGCGGAGATCCGGGGCCATCCCCGATGGGATCGCCTCCGGTCCGTGGCATCCGCTGCAGTAGCCACCCCAGAGGTCACCCCCCATTGCGGCCAGCTGGGCCTCCACCACGAAGCCCCCCGCCGCAAGGGGAGCGGCCGGGACCGGTGGGGGCTGGGTTGGAAGGTCCGCCTGCCCGTCCAGGGCAAAGACCACCAGGCGACGGGTCTGCCGGCCATGCTCCCAGCCGAAGCGCGGCGCCCGCGCTCCCATGATCCCGCTGGCAATGCCCCCGCCGTATCCCACCAGGAGGGCGATGTACTGCCTCTCCCCCACGGCGTAGCTGATGGGGGGAGCCGTGATCCCCAGGCCCAGGTCCATCTGCCAGAGTTCCCGGCCGGACCATGCGTCGTAGGCCAGGAAGATCCCGTCCTCCCGTCCCTGGAAGACCAGCTCCCCGGCGGTGGTCAGGGTTCCCCCATTCACCAGCCCCGACTGGGGCACCTCCCACACAGCCCGCCCGGCCACCGGGTCCCAGGCCTGGAGGCTGGCATGGAAGCCCGCCCCATCGTCCTCCGGGGTCCAGCTCGTGGCCACCCCGATGCGCACCTCGCCGGGCGTCCAGTTCGCCAGGTCGATCTCCGAGTCGTCGAAGATCCCCGCCGCGTGGATCGTGGGGAGGTAGACGAGCCCGGTCTGGGGACTGTAGGACATGGGCTGTACGCTGTGGGCGCCGGCGATGCTGGGCGCCACCCGGGCCGGGCCATTCTCGTAGCGGGCGCCCGGCACCTCCACGGGTCGGCCCGTCTCCAGGTCGATGCGCTCCGCCCAGGTCGTCTCGGCGAAGGGCTCGGCCGCCAGGAGACGACCATTGGTCCGGTCGATGACGTAGAAGAAACCGTTCTTCGGCGCGTGGAGGATCGCCTTCACCGCCCTTCCCTCGAGGGTCAGATCCGCCAGGACGATGTCCATGCTGGAGGTGTAGTCCCAGCTCTCCCCCGGGTTGGTCTGGTAGTGCCAGAGGTAGTCCCCCGTCTCGGGGTCCAGGGCCACGATGGACGACAAGAAGAGGTTGTCCCCCCCGTCGGGGCTCCGAACTTTGTGGTTCCAGGGCGCGCCGTTCCCCGTGCCGATGTAGAGCTGGTCCAGTTCGGCGTCATAGGTGAAGCCGTGGAAGGCGTTCCCGCCCCCCCCCGAACCTCCACCACTCCCCGGTCCAGGTCTCGGCGGCCATGGCCATGGCGTCGCTCTCGAAGCCGTCGGCGGGATTTCCGGGGACGATGTGGAACCGCCACGCCAGCTCCCCCGTCTCGGCGTCGTAGGCCGTCACGTACCCCCGGGTGGGGACCACCTCGGTCCCTCCGTTCCCGATGAGCACCTTCCCCTTGAAGGCCTTGGGGGCTCCGGTGATGTAGAGCCCTGAGCCGACCTCGAAGGTGCGCTGCGTCCAGACCGGCTGTCCCGTGGCGGCATCCAGGGCGATGAGCCTCCCGTCCCAGGTGGCCTGGAAGATCTTGTCCCCGTAGGCGGTGATCCCCCGGTTGTGGACCCACCCCGTGGCCCGACGCAGGTCGGAGAGGTACTCCGAGATCCCGGGGTCGTGCTCCCAGAGCAGCTCCCCCGTGGCGCCGTCCACCGCCCGCACCCGGTTCATGTCGCCCACGAAGTAGAGGACCCCGCCGATGGCCAGGGGGGTTGAGACCAGGCCGTTGTCCAGAGGGAGATCCAGGTACCACTCCGGCCGCAGGTCCTGGATGGACTCCAGGTTGATCTGGGTGAGGGGACTGAAGCGCTGCTCGCTGTGGGTCTTCCCGTACGCGAGCCAGTCCCCGGCCCGGCTCGTGTCGGCGATGGCGGCGTCGTCGATCCCCTGGAAGCCCCGGACGTCGGAGTCCGGGGCCGGCCCACATCCGGTGATGGGAAGGAGGAGGAGTAGGGCTGCAGCGGATAGCCCAGCGGGCCTCAGCGCAAATGCCCCCCACACCCGGATGCCCGCCGGAGGGTCCTGCAGGACCCCGGCGCCGGGTGGAATGGAAGGACAGCGGTGCGGCATGGTAGCCTACGCGTGGGCATGGAGAGGGGTCGTCGATCCCCGCAGGCGGGATCCGGTGACGCCTTCCATTACGCAAATTGGCTTCGGAGGGGGCCATGGAGGAGCGCAGCCCTTCTCGCGAAGTCTGTCGCCGCAGGGGGGTCCGGACGACGTTGGGGGGAGCAAGGAAGACCGAGCCGGCCCAGATCCATCCGGGCGACCACCCAGCGTTCTCGGGGGTGGGGACCACCCAGCGTCTCCGGGGGTGAAGAGGAAGGAGACCGGCAACCCGACGACGTCAGGAAGGAGAGGACGCAACGATGGCTACCTTCTTCGTGGGCATGGCCCTCTTCCTCTTCCTGAATCTCCTGGCCGGACTCATCCGGGTGGTGCGGGGACCGGAACCCCCCGATCGGATGCTGGCGGCCCAGCTCCTGGGGACCACCGGGGTGGGGATCCTCCTCCTCCTGGGGGAGGGGATGGGGGAGCCGGCCCTCCGGGACGTGGCCCTCCTCTTCGCCCTCCTGGCCATCCTCACCGTCTTCGCCTTCGTGGAGCGCCCCGCGGAGTCGGAGGGGGAGGCGGCGGAGGAAGGGGAGACGGCATGACCGGGCTCGACGGACTCTCCGTCCTCCTCTGCCTGATCGGTGGCGTCTTCTACTTGGCGGGGACGGTGGGAATGCTCCGGTTCCCGAACACCTGGACCCGTCTCCACGCCCTCACGAAGGCGGACAACCTGGGGCTGGGGCTCGTGGTGGCGGCGCTGGTCCTGCAGGCCGACTCCCTTCCGGGGGCGCTGAAGCTGGTCCTCATCTGGGTCCTGGCGGTCCTGGCCGGCACGAACGCCTGCTACCTGGTGGGGCGCCACCTCCTGGCCGCCAAGGAGCGGGCCGGCGAAGGGGAAGTCCCCGGATGACGATCCTGGGGTGGGTCCTGGACGGGACCCTGGCGGCGGTCCTCCTCCTGCTGGCCCTCCGGATCATCCAGGTCCGGGGGCTCTTCCAGGCGGTGGTCCTCTTCATCGCCTTCGGACTCCTCATGGCCCTGGCCTGGGTCCGGCTCTCCGCTCCCGATATCGCCCTGGCCGAGGCGGGGATCGGGGCGGCCCTCACGGGGGTGCTCCTGGTGGATACCCTCCACTACCTCCGCTGGACGACGGAAGGGCGGCCCAAGGGGAAGAAAAGCCCCACGCCGTGGCCCATCCGGGCCCCGGACTTCTGGCTTCGCCTGGCCACTGGAGGGCTGGCCGCCGGCACCTTCCTCCTCCTGGTCCTGGTGCTGCTGGAGCTGCCCGGGGGTCCCGCCGGGCTCACTTCCACGGTGGACGGGGCCCTCCCCGGCGCGGGGGTGGACCACCCGGTGACGGCGGTGCTCCTCAACTTCCGCTCCCTGGATACCATGCTGGAGCTGGCGGTCCTGGTGGCGGCGGTGATGGGGGTCCTCTCGGTCATGCGGACCCCCGATTTCTCCGGACTCCCCCTTCCGGCCACCGCCGACGGGGTCGTCCGCTGGCTCCTCCGCTCCCTCATCCCCCTGATGGTGCTGGTGGCCGGCTATCTCCTCTGGCTCGGCTCCTTCGCTCCGGGTGGGGCCTTCCAATCGGGGGTGGTGGTGGCGGCCATGGGCGTCTTCCTCTGGCTCTCGGGTCGGCGCTCCCTGGAGCTCCTCCCGGCAGTGGTCCGGGGGGCCCTCCTGGTGGTGGGCCTCTCCGCCTTCCTGGTGGTGGGGGCGGTCCTCCTGGCTTCGGGACGGGAGTTCCTGGAGTACCCCGGGGAGGCCGCGGGCGGGATCATCCTCCTCCTGGAGCTGGCCGGCGCCCTCTCCCTGGGGGTGGGGCTCACCGCCCTCTTCGTGGCCCTTCATCCCCCGGGGGAGGGACCTCCCCCCATCGACGAGCATCCATGACGGTCCACCTCCTCTTCTCCCTGGTGGCGGTGGCCCTCTTCGCGGTGGGTCTCTATGGATCGGTGGCGCTGGTGCACCTGGTCCGGAAGATCATCTCGGTGAACCTGATGGGAGGGGGCGTTCTCCTCTTCTTCATCGCCACCGCCTGGCGGGATGCCGATCCCCACCCTGATCCGGTGCCCCATGCCATGGTCCTGACGGGGATCGTCATCGCCGTGGCCACCACCGCCTTCGCCCTGGCCCTGGTGCGCCGCCTCCATCGGCAGACGGGCCGGGTGGACCTCCACGTGCCCGAAGAGGAGGGGGAGGCGGGATGATCGCTCTCCTGATCCTGGTTCCCCTGGCCGGCGCCGTCCTGGCGATCCTGGTCCCCCGGCGCCACAGCTGGGCAGCGGGGCTCCTGGGCGCCCTGGCCACCTCCATCCACGTCCTCCTGACGGTGGCCGGACTCCTGGATGGGGGGGGCCTTCTGGAGGGAGACACCCCCGGGGCGATTATGGCCACGCTGGGCGGATGGGCCCCGCCCCTGGGCATCGAGCTCCGCCTGGACGGGCTCGGGGCCCTCCTCCTCCTGGTCATGGCCGGGGTGGGGCTCGCGGTGAGCGCCTACACCGCCGGCTTCGTCTCCGTCCTGGAGCGGAAGAAGGAGGAGGTCTTCCCCCTCTTCTGGCCCCTCTGGCTCATCCTCTGGGCCTCCCTGAACGGGATCTTCGTGGCCCGGGATCTCTTCACCTTCTACGTGCTCCTGGAGCTGGGGCTCCTGGCCGCGGCCTCCCTGGCCAGCCTCTCCGGGACCGCCGCCGCCACCGTCGCGGCCCTCCGCTACCTCCTGTCGGCCATGGTGGGGTCCTTCGCCTACCTCCTGGGCGTGGGCCTCCTCTACAGCCTCCACGGCACCGTGGACCTGGGGCTCCTGGGCCGGGAGGTGGAGACGGGCCTGGTGCCGGGGACCGCCCTCTTCCTCATGACGGTGGGACTCATGGTGAAGACCGCCGTCTTCCCCCTCCACTTCTGGCTCCCCCGGGCCCACGCCTCCGCCCCCGCTCCGGTGAGCGCCGTCCTCTCGGGGCTGGTGATCAAGGGATCCTTCGTCATCCTCCTCCGTCTCTGGATCGAGCTGGGGGGAGCGGGGGTGACCTTCGCGTGGGGGCAGCTCCTGGGAGCCGCCGCCACGGCCTCCATCCTCTGGGGGTCGGTCCAGGCCTTCCGCCAGCGCCGGTTGAAGCTCCTCATCGCATACTCCACCGTGGCCCAGGTGGGGATCTTCTTCCTCCTCTTCCCCCTCCTGGCCGCCGTCTCCCCCGCCGGGGAGGTGGGGACCTGGCGGGTGGACGCCTGGGCCGGCGGGGTGCTCCACGCGTCGTCCCATGCCCTGGCGAAGGCCGCCCTCTTCCTCGCCGCCGGGCTGGTCTTCCTCGCCCGGGGAAGCGATGAGCTGGAGGATACCCGGGGGCTGGCCCGGAGCCTTCCCCTCACCACCGCCGCCCTCGCCCTGGGCGGGCTGGCGCTGGTGGGGCCTCCCCTGAGTGGGTCCTACACGGGGAAGGCGCTCCTCCTGGCCACCGCGCGGGAGGAGGGGCAGTGGTGGTGGGTGCCGGTCCTCCACGGGGCCACCCTTCTCTCCCTGGCCTACGTGGTGGCCATGCTCCGGTTCAGCCTCCTTCGGAGGGAGGAGGGGAAGGATGGGGAGGGGGGCGCAGATGGGGGAGAGGGAGGCGAAAGGGGGGGAGGCCGGGATCGGAAGGAAGCCGGCGAGAGGAGCCGGCCTTCTCCTCTCTCCCTCTGGATCCAGGTGATCCCGCTGGGGTTGGCGGCCGCCTCCCTCCTCATGGGCTGGTGGGCCGGACCCCTCAGGGCCCTCCTCCTGGTGGGGGAAGGCGGGGGGGCGCCATGAGCACCGGCCTGGGGGAAGGGGGGGGCGGCGGTGCCCTCGAAGGCGCGTGGGGAGTGCTCCGGACCGTGCCCGTCCGGATCCTCGTCTTCACCGTACTCTGGTGGGTCCTGGTGGAGGGCGAGCTCCGTTACGTCTGGCTCGCAGGCGGCCTCATCGCCCTGGCGGTGTCCGTGAGCTACCTCCTGTGGCCCGTCGGCTCCTGGCGTTGGAAGCCCCTGAGGCTCCTCCCCTTCCTCCTCTACTTCGGGCGGAGCTCGGTCCAGGGAGGGGTGGACATCGCAAGGCGGGCCTTCTCACCCTCCCTCCCCCTGGAATCCTTCCTCCTCCGGTTCCACCTGCGTCTGGACGACGAGGCGGCGAAGGCCTTCCTGGCCTGGACCATTGGGCTGGTCCCGGGCACGGCCAGCGTCCGCCTCCAGGACGGGATCCTCTTCGTCCACATCATCGGGGATCCCCCCGAGGTGGAGGAGCGCCTGCAGGAGGTGGAGGAACGGGTGGCCCGGCTCTTCGGGGCCGAACTCGGACCTCCAGGGGAGTTCGGGAGCGGGAAGCCGGGGAGCGTCTCCGACATCCGGACCACCGAGCCCCCGTCGGAGGAGGGGGAGTAGACGCTTCGGACGGGGGCGGCGAGTCCACCGACGTCATCATTGGAACCCACTCGGTGGGAAATCTCGGCCACGGCGTGGGTCCCTCCATCGCGTACTTCAACCCGGTCCGGATGACGTACGAGATCCGGCCCACGAACCTCTTCTCCATCGAGTTCTTCGCCTACACCCCGGTTCCGGAATGGGGAGGGGCGAAGCTCCGGATCCCCTTCGAAGATGACGCCATCGTCACCGAGCGGGGGCTGGAGTGGCTCTACCCGGTGAAGGACCGGATCCTCCTGATCCGGTAGGCCGGGGGCCGGGGGGGCATCTCGCGCTGATGCTCGGTGCGATCGTCAGATCTCCTCCTTCCTGATGCAGGCCACCAGGTGTTCCTCGTCCCGTGCCATCGGCTCGAGTGGAGGCACCATCTCCCGGCAGGCGTCGCGGGCGAAGGGGCAGCGCGGGTGGAACGCGCATCCAGCAGGTGGTGACACGGGGCTCGGCGCCTCTCCCTTGAGGGGCACGGTGACTCGCCGGTTTCGCGGGTTCGGATCGGGGATCGCCTGGATGAGCGCGCGGGTGTAGGGGTGGGCCGGACGCTCGAAGACCTGGTCCACGGGGCCCTTCTCGACGATGCGGCCCAGGTACATGATCGCGATCGTGTCGCTCACGTGCCGCACCACGGAGAGGTCGTGGCTGATGAAGACATACGTCAGGTTCCGCTCCCGCTGGAGGCGTACCAGCAGGTTCAGCACTTGGCTCTGCACGGAGACATCGAGGGCGGAGACCGGCTCGTCCGCGATGATGAGCTTCGGGTCGAGGGTGAGCGCCCGGGCGATACCGATCCGCTGCCGCTGACCTCCCGAGAACTCGTGCGGATAGCGCTCGAGCATTTCCTTCGTGAGGCCGACGACCTCCATGAGCTCGCGCACTTTTTCCCGCTGCTCGGCCTTCGTTCCCACCCGGTGGACGACGAGGGGCTCCCGCACGATCTCGCCGACCGTCATGCGCGGATTCAGAGAGGAGTAGGGATCCTGGAAGATCATCTGGATGTCGCGCCGCCTCCGGAAGAGCTCTGAGGGCGAGGCGTTCGCCAGGTCCGCGCCCGCAAAGCGCACGCGCCCGCCAGTGGGCTCCTCGAGCCGCATGACGGTGCGTCCGAGGGTGGATTTTCCGCAGCCGGACTCCCCCACGAGCCCGAGCGTCTCGCCCTCCGACACGGAGAGACTCACCCCGTCGACGGCGCGCACGTCCCCGATCTTTGCGCCCCACACACCCCCCCGCACGGGGAAGTACTTCTGGAGCCCCTCCAGCACGAGGAGGGGCGAGGTACCATTGCCGCCCGATACACCGTCCATCGGCGTGACCGCCCGCCCGCTCAACCCTCGCCTCCCGTCGGTGGACCGTCGTCCTCGTCCAGCGGAAAGTGGCAGGCCACCCGGCCGCTCCCTGTCCCGCTCATCGCCGGCTCGACCTCGGCACATTTCGCTTGGTCCTTGGGGCCGAGCCCCTGGCGCCGCCAGCATCGTTCCGAGAACCGGCAACCCGCAGGCAGGTCGAGGGGCGAGGGCACGACCCCCTCGATGGTCGGCAACTCCGACTTGCGGGCACGGCTCCGGCCTGGGATGCTCCGGAGGAGCCCTCTCGTGTAGGGGTGCCGGCTCCGCTCGAAGATTTCGAAGACGTCGCCCTGCTCCACGATCCGCCCCGCATACATCACCGCCACCTCGTCGCACATCGAGGCCACGACTCCCATGTCGTGCGTGATGAAGAGCACAGCGGCGCCCGTCCTCGCCTGCAGCTCCTGGATCAGGTGGAGGATCTGCGCCTGGATCGTTACGTCGAGCGCGGTCGTGGGCTCGTCCGCGATCAGCAGCTTCGGCTCGAAGAGGAGGGCCATCGCGATCATGACGCGCTGCTTCATCCCTCCGGAGAGCTCGTGCGGATAGGAGGTGAGCCGCCCCCGGGGGTCGGCGATCCCGACGGTGCGGAGCATCTCGGCCGAGCGCTCGCGCGCCTCCTCCCCATGGATCCCGAAGCGCAGGCGTAGCACCTCGCCCATCTGCTTCTCCACCGTGAACACGGGATTCAGTGAGGTCATTGGGTCCTGGAAGATCATGGAGATCTCCCTTCCCCGGATGGCCGACAGCTTCGTCCGGTCCATTTGGAGGATGTCGTCACCGCCGAATCGGACGGCACCCCCGAAGATCCGCCCCGGAGGCCTCGGCACCAACCGCAGGATGGAGGAGGCCGTCACGCTCTTGCCGCACCCCGACTCGCCCACCAGCCCCAGGGTGCGCCCCGCCTCGATGTTCAGCGACACCCCGTCAA
Organism: Gemmatimonadales bacterium; assembly: GCA_007695225.1. Classification (GTDB taxonomy): domain Bacteria; phylum Gemmatimonadota; class Gemmatimonadetes; order Longimicrobiales; family Gaopeijiaceae; genus T3Sed10-66. The sequence continues at coordinate 16,897 of REED01000111.1, read as the reverse complement.
CGGCGGTCAGGAACCCGGCCTCAGTGTCGAAGCCGACCCGGAGATCCTCGATTTCGAGAATCGTCCTGGTGGCCAGTGCTTCGACCGCGGGAAACTCCACCAGTCCGGCCTTCGCATTCGCCTCCATCGCCTCAGCTTCCATCGTCGGCGGTGACCGTGGGCGCGAGGATTCCGTAGTAGTCCCGGTCGAGCGTCTCGTCCACCTCGTAGGCGGTTCCGTCGCCCATCGCCTGCGCGAGGGCGTCCCGGCTCTCAGGGTCGATCCAGTAGACGAGGTAGTCCGTGATCTGCTGAGTCCGCTTCGGCAGGTAGAACTCTGGAAACCGCAGGTAGTCCCAATGCGCCACCCAGATGAAGGGCGCCCGCCAGAAGGGGATGTAGAACGCCTCCTCGTACACGATCTCGTCGATGCGGTGCATGGCGGCGAGCCGGGCCTCGAAGTCCAGGTCCTCCTCGTAGATCCGGATGAGCGCGTCCACCTCTTCGGTCCCGAACCCCCAGATGTTGTTGTTGTTGACGGCGTTCTTGAAATCGGTGTGGAGGTACTGCCGGGGAGAGGGGTAGAACCCCGCGGTGCGTGCCGTCACCGTCATCTCGTACTTGCGCTCGAGCCCTCGCTCGAACGCGGTCCCGGGCTCGAGGAGCCGCAGACGCATGTCCACCCCCGCGCGCCGGTACTCCTGCTGCATGACCGTCAGGTGGCGCCCCAGCCCGGCGCTCCCGTAGATGACCGTGAAGCTCGCCTTCTCGCCTTGCTCGTTGACCAGGATGTCGTCCGTGTCGGAGCGTGTGAAGATCAGTCCCCGCAGCGCATTGCGGATGTTCTGGAGGACGTTCTGTCCCCGGATGTGCTCGGGCCGCCGGTAGCCTGCCCGCTCCAGATACTCACGCGCCTTCTGTGGATCGAATCCGCGCGGGCGGATCTCGGGGTTCGCGTACTCCGTGCCCTCGAAGAAGGAGACCTGCCGGAAGTACTCGTCGAACATGAGGTTCCGGTTCATCCGCTCGAAGTTGAACAGGTACTGCATGGCGATCCGGAAGTCCCTGTTCTGGAAGATCGGGGCCTCGGTGTTCATATGGAGGCCGTACACACCGGAGGGCGTATCCACGAAGATCCGCGAGCGGCGCAGCCAACCGTTTCGGACCGCCGCAAAGGTGTAATCCTCGTTCCACGACCGCGCGCTGTTCTCCACGACCAGGTCCAGTTCGCCACGCCGCAGATAGTCGAGGCTACGCTCGATGGGGATCACCCTCAGGTGGATGCGGTCGAAGTTAAACATGCCCTGGAAGTAGTGTTTTTCGTCGCCCCACCAGTCGTCCAGGCGTTCAAGAGTGACCGACTCGCCCCGCGAGACGTTCGAGACCACGTAGGGGCCGATGGCGACCTGGGGCTCGTTCGTGGTGCGGCTCACCCATCCCTCGTCAAGCTCGGTGACGTGCTCAGGCGTGGGCCACAGCCCGCCATAGTCCGACAGGGGCCGCCAGCTCTCCCGCGTGCCCACGATGCGGAGGGTGTGGTCGTCGATCCGGTCCACCGATTCGTAGAACTGCTCGGCGTAGTTGTTGTAGAAGGGATCGACGATGTGCTCGGAGCGCATCATCTCGAGGGTGAACACGTAGTCGTCCGCCGTGATCGGCGTGCCGTCGGTGAACCGCGCGTCAGGGTCAAGGCGGAAGTAGATGGTGCGCTGGTCGTCCTGGACGGACCAGTGCGTCGCCATGACCGGAATGTGGTTATCCGTGACCGGGTGGCGGCCGATCAACCCGAAGTGCATCGTGAACGCCCGGTTCCATCCCGCGAAGGCATCGTTCGAATTCGGACCCATGAGCCGGAAGGTCATGGGATACTGGCCGAGCGAGTAGTTGAAGGTCCCCCCCCGGATCGCCTCGGGCGACCCGATCGGCGGATCGTCCAGGTTCGTCTCCCACTCGATATCGAAGGGAAGGGTCGGTGGCCCTTCGGCGGGGGCGGGGGGCTCGGCCGGGTCCCCGGACTGGATCTCCGCCCCGGCGGCGGAAGCAGCGTCGGACGCGGCGGCGGCGGGCGCGGCGGCGGAAGCGGCGGTGGGCGCGACTCCGGCCACGGCCGCCACTCCCTCCTCCGAACCCAGGCTCCCGAGCCAGAACATGGGCGCCAGGAGTAGAGCCAGAGCCAGGAGCACCGCGGCGAACCCCAGCGACCTATTCATATCGGGCATACGGCTTGGGATCGAACGCCTCGCGAACGGACTCGCCGATGAACACGACGAGGATGAGCGTGATCGTGATCGCGCCGAAGGGAGCCAGGGTGAGCCAGAGCTTGTCCCGGTTCTCCGGCTGCAGCGCCTGGTCGATCAGCTCGCCCCAGCTCGGCGTCGGTGGAGGCATGCCGTACCCGAGATAGTCCAAGCCGGTCAGGGCGAAGACCGCGCCCACCACCGCGAATGGAGTGAAGGTCACCAGCGGGGTGAGGGTGTTCGGCAGGAGGTGGCGAAAGATGATCCGCAGGTGCGAGGCGCCGTACGAGCGGGCCGCGAGACAGTACTCACGCGTTTTCTCGCGGTACATCTCCGTGCGCATGTAGAAGGTGATCCCGATCCACTGGAAGATGGCCATGATGCCCAGGAGCATCCAGAAGGTGGGCGCGAAGAGGGCGGCCATGATGATCACCACGTACAGGAACGGGATGGCGATCAGCACCTCGAGCACCCGCTGGCTCAGGATGTCGAAACGGCCCCCCAGGTACCCCTGCAGGCTGCCCACGACCGTGCCGATGAGCTGCCCAAAGAGGACGAGGAAGACCGCAAAGAAGATGGATATGCGGAACCCGTAGAAGAGGCGGGAGGCGACATCGCGTCCCTGCGAGTCCGTGCCGAAATAGTGCTGCCGTGAGCGGTCCGGGGCGGTCGGAGGGACCTGTCCGAGCCGGCCGAGGGAGGGCATGGCTCCGCTGCGAGCCAGGCCGAGGAGCTCTCCCGTCGGCGACATCTCCGGATCGGCGAGCATCGCGTGGATGCCACCCCCACGGATGGAGTCCGCGAGCTCGTCCAACCGGTCGCGGCGGGCCATCATCTCCGCTCGGTCGGTGTCCCCTTCGTCGAGTACGAGCTGGATGTCGTTCAGGATCTCGTTGTACCAGAAATCGCTCTCGTACGGGTCCCACGGGATCGGCGGCATGAACACCCGGTTCCGCCGGTTCGGGTACTTCTCTTCGAGGGCGGCCAGCCCCTGCGGGTCGTCGCCAATCTCCGCGCGCTCCCGCCGGAAGAGATACCGCTCCACCTCCCACTCGCGCTTGAGGCGCAGGTATTCCGTCTCGAGGTCCCCCATCCCCCAAGCCGGGGGAGGCTCCTGCCCGAAGACGTCCATCTCGAAGTATTCGAAGGTCGGCAGATACACTCTTCCGTCGTACCAGACGAGCAGTGCGCGGCTCTCCGACAGATACGGCGCGAAGACGGAGAGCACCACCGCCACCCCCAGGATCAGAAGGGAATAATACCCCCGCCGGATCCGTCGAAACCGCTCAAATCGCTTGCGGGTGATCGGGTCAAGCCTGAACCACCGTCCGATCTCTTCGAATCGTCCCATGGTCGGCCTACTCGAACCTCACCCGGGGATCGACGAATGCGACCGCCAGGTCCGAGACGAGGTTGCCGAGCATGAGGAGCACACTCGAGATCACGAGGAAACCCATGACGACCGGGAAATCCCTCGCCTGGATCGCCTCGAAAGCGAGGAGTCCCACCCCCTGGATGTTGAAGACCCGCTCGATCAGGAAGCTGCCGGTGAGGAAGATCCCAAGGAGCCCCCCCACGCTCGTGGCCATGGGAATCAGGGAGTTCCTCAGTGCATGCACGAAGACCGTACGGCGCCAGCTCAGCCCCTTTGCGAGGGCGGTCTTCACGTAGTCCGCACTCATGTTCTCCATGAGGCTGTTCTTCATGAGCATGCTCGCGATCGCGAACGATCCGGCCAGGTAGGCAATGAGCGGAAGGATCGAGTGCCAGACGATGTCCAGCGCCTGGCCGATCATCGACAGCTCAACGGCTCCGGGTGATCGGAACCCGCCCAGGGGGAAGATCTCGAAGCGCACGGCGAGAAGGTTGCTCAGGACCGCGCCGAGAGCGAATCCCGGCACGGCATACCCCACGAAGATGATCACCGATGTCAGGTGATCCACACTCGTTCGGTGCTTGATCGCCTTCAGGATTCCCAGCGGAATACAGATGCCGTAGGTGAAAAGCGCCGTGATGAGCCCGTAGTAGATCGAGATCGGGAGGCGATCGGCGATGACGTTGAGAACCGGCTCGTTGTACCGGAACGACTCGCCCAGATCGAGCTTCATCACGCCCCAGAGCCAACTCGCGTACGCCACCGGCAACGGCCGATCGAAGCCGTAGTACTCGCGCAGCCTCTGGAGCTGCTCCTCCGGGATGTCGAGCTGGACTCGCGCGTCCCCGCCCAAAGCGACCTCCCCCGCCGCTCCCGCCCCGGCCATCGACATCCGGAGCTGGTCGATCTGGCCGCCGGGCACAAACTGGGTGAGCATGAACGTCACGAAGGTGATGCCGAGGAAGGTGGGCACCATCAGCAACAAGCGACGAATCACATAGTCGCGTAGTGCTTCTCCGCGTGATTTCACGGACAGCTCCGGCGAAGGTGGATCGTTCGTTTCACTCCGCGAGCCCAAGCTGTTGCAGCGGACCGAGGCCATCCCATACTACGTGCTCCTCGACGCTCTTGCCATCCACGAGTCGGGAGACCGAGATACCTCGAATCGACACTGCTCTCCGGTTGCCGCGACATCCCGGAGCGGCCCGGTGTGGGCCCCGGCGAAGGTGTAGCTGAGCGAGACCATGTCCCCGTCGCCCACCAGGACATCGATGGTGAAGTGGCAATCCGGAATGGCAATCCGGAAAAGCCGTCGCGTAGACAAGGACAGCGATGTGGCATGGTAGCCTTGCCGTGGGCATGGAGAGGCGCCGTCGATCCTCGCAGGCGGGATCCAGTGACGCCTCTCATTACGCAAATCGGCTTCTGAGGGGGCCATGGAGTAGCGCAGCCCTTCTCGTGAAGAGCGGGGGGGCGGCGAGCAGGCCCCGCCTTCGCCCGGCCTCCCTCACTGAGGACCCGGATCACGGGAGCCTGAGAGCCACCAGCGAGCCGGGGAATCGCCCCGGTGCCCCCACCGCCGTGACGATGTACTGGCGCCCCTCATGGAGGAAGGTCATGGGCGCGGTGGTGGTGGGGGCCGGGAGCTGCACCGTCCCCACCCGCTCCCCGGTGGCCTTGTCCACGGCGTGGAAGCGGGGGAGCCCACCCCGCCCCTCCCCGTAGAGGAGGAGGGTGGAGGTGACCAGAGCGGTGGCGTGGCTCGGCTGCCCGGTGTTCGGAAGCTCGATCCCCTCCAGCCGGGGGTGGTTCGCCACATGGGCCGGCGTGTCCCCGTTGGGGATCCACCAGAGATGGTCCCCCGTGTTCATGTCGATGGCGGTGATCCGCCCCCACGGAGGTCGGAGGAAGGGGATCCCCTCCACGGTACCGAGTCCGGCGCCAGGGCCCTGGATCCAGTCGGCCACGGTACGGCCGTGGTTGGCTCCCGGACTCCCGTCGTCCCGGTCCGACCCCGGCACCAGCACGGCCCCGCTGCAGCTCTTCACCGAGGCCACGTAGAGGATGCCCGTCTCCGGGTCCGCCGCGGCGCCTCCGATGATGTTGGCGCCCCCGGTGAACCCCGGGCAGATGGCCGCGGCCCGGTACCCGTCGGGGTTGTCCCGGTGGATGGGGGGATTGAAGAGGGGCCCCATCCGGATGTCTCCAAGGCGCTCCAGGGCCTCGGCCCGGAGCTCCGGGGTGAAGTCCACCACCTCCTCTTCGGAGAGTCCCTGGATCTCGAAGGGGGCGGGGCGGGAGGGGACGGGCTGGGTGGGGGAGAGGCGTTCCCCGGGGACCTGGCTCGCAGGGACCGGGACATCCTCGACGGGCCAGAGGGGTTCTCCGGTCTCCCGGTGGAAGGCGAAGACCAGCCCCTGCTTCGTCACCTGCACCGCGGCCGGGACCGCCCTTCCCTCCACCTGGAGGTCCAGGAGGATGGGCGGGTGCGGATTGTCCCGGTCCCACACATCGTGGCGCACGGTCTGGAAGTGCCACCGCCGCTCCCCGGTGCGGAGGTCCAGCGCCACCACGCTGGTCCCGAAGAGGTTGTCCCCCGGGCGAAAGCCCCCGTAGACGTCGTTGGTGGGCGCCCCCGTGGGGATGTAGACGATTCCCCGCTCCGGGTCCGCCGAGAACGGCGCCCACGGGTTGGCGTTCCCGCTCCAGGCCCAGGCGTCGTTCTCCCAGCTCTCGTGACCCACCTCTCCCGGGCGGGGAAGAACGTGGAAACGCCAGAGGTGCTCCCCGGTCCGGGCGTCGTAGGCCAGGACGTCGCCGGGGATGTTCTCCGTCCGGGAGTACCCGAGCCCCACGTGGGAGGAGTTCCCTACGATGACCACCCCGTTTACCACCAGGGGAGGCGAGGAGTTGGTGAGGGCGCCAAGGGTCGGGTCGGGGCCGTGGACCGGGTCCCAGGGGTGGGCCCGGTCCAGGTCGGCCAGGAGGTCGACGGGGCGGAGATCCTCGAAACCGGGCACGGGCACCAGGGACCCGAAGCCCTCCAGGGGCTGGCCGGTCTCGGCGTCCAGGGCGTGGAGGAAGAGGGCGGGCGAGACGTAGAAGATCACTGCCCGGCCCTCCACCTCGGCGTAGGTCACCCCCTTGCCATAGGTGGTCCGGGGGGACGCCTCCCAGCGGGGGGTAGCGGGCTCCCGGAAGATCCAGAGGGTCTCCCCGGTGGCGGGATCCAGCGCCGCCACGGTGCGCCGGGTCCCCGCCACGGTGAAGAGGCGACCGCCGGCGTAGACGGGAGTGGACCGGAGGGTCCAGTCCGGCTCGGGGCCGAAGTTGTCGCCCCTCCAGACCCAGGCCACCTCCAGCTCCCCGAAGTTCTCTCCGCGGATCTGGTCCAGGGGGGCGTACCGGGCAGCAGAAGGGGTGCCGCCCCAGTGCCACCATTCGTGGGAGGGCTGGTGGCCCTGACGGCCCTCCAGCGGAGTCGGGCTCACGGCAAGGAGGACGACCAGGAGCAGGGCCATGGGCAGGGCCAGGAACCAGACCAGGGGGAGAGCCGAAAAGAGGACCGGGCGAAGAACCGGGAGCGTGGCCGTTGCCCCCGGTGGGCTGCCGAAGGGACGAGGGGATGGACGCATGGGAGGGGGGTCCGAAGGTCAGGTGCCGGCTACGATGAGGTGGCGTGCGTTCATGGTGTATCCTTCCCCTTTGGGTGGGGACGGACCCCGCATCCTGCCCAACATGCAGCGTGGTCGCGCCGAGGGGAACCATCCCTCAGCGATTTCGCCTACCAGGGCTCGCTATCCAACCCTTGACGGCGGGATCACTGCTCCACCTCGGCTTCCGCTGCCTTCCGGCGCCTCCCCGGCCCTTCCACCCCCCCGCCATCACCCACTTCTCCGCCGTTTCCTCGGCCAGGTGCCGCGCACTACCTTGCCTCCCCAGCCGAGAGGGCGTTTGGATGTCCTTCTATGGGCGAGGAGGGCCAGAAGCGCGCCGGCGGCGCATGGGCTCCCTGGGTTCATGGGGTCTTCGGCTCCGTCGGAAGGCGAGGTCGAGAAGGGAAGGGCAGGGAGGCGGTCACGCCGGCACGGGTAAGCCTGGCGCGCCAGGGGGGCGCCGAACGCGGATCGCCGTGGGACCTGCCGCGACGCCGGCTCCGGATGGGAACGTGGGGCTCGGAGACAAACTCCACAACCGTGGGGTCTGCCGTCGGACGATGGCACGGGAACGCGTCGCATGGACGACAGACTCCACACGTGTCCGTCGCGCCAAGCGACGAGTGCGGCGTTTGTCGTCCATGAGGAGACAGGGAGTGCCAGCGTCTTCCAGAAGGCCGTCGAGTGTCGGGAAGCGGTTCTGCCGGCGTGCCCCCTCCACCCTCCCCACCCCCGTCAGTTCGACGCCTGTGCCGCAACCACCACCACCGGGCGCGTGACCTCGACGGGCTCCTCGCCCATGGATCCCCCGGAGCGTCCCACGATCACCACCGATGCGGATCCGGCCTGGGAGAACGCCACCGTGGCCTCGTGGACAAAGGTGAGAAGGAGGTCGGGGCAGGCACCCGCACCCAGGTTCACGTAGTCCCAGGGGGTGATGGTCACGACGCTCCCCGAGGCGGCCACCTCGGTCTCGCCCTTCCGGTAGCAGCCGTTCCCGTAGGTGGTGACCTGGACCGTGAACTCGGTCCCGGCCTGCACCGTGTCCGGCATGACGATCTGGGGATCCCCGTGATTGAAGCCCAGGATCAGCCCCGGGCGGCGCTCCTCGCCGGGGGGCTCCGTGGTGGAGGTGCAGGCGGCGCCTGACGCCGCCAGCACTCCGACCACGCCCAGCATGAATCGGCGCAACGCGTCCTTCCGAACCTTCATTCGAGCCTCCGATGCTTTGCCCGATGCTTGCCCCGATGCTTGCCCTGGTGCTTGCCCCGATGCTGGCAGGGGATGCGAACCTCCTGAGACTGGAACGATCGGGACCCCCTTCGTGTGACGGGAGGAGCCCGTTACTCGCCCTTGCCGTCCTCCAACTCCCCGGTCCGTCCACCTGGGGCCCGACGGACCCTGGTTCGTCGACCCAGGGACCGTCGGCGGGAGCGCTCCCCGGGGAGCTGCTGCCTCCCCCTCAGGGTTCGCTCACCGTGGTCCGCGTCAGGCCGGTCCAGGTCCCGTCCGGGTCGATGAGGAGCGTGTAGGTGCCGGAGGAGGGCAGCGTGACATTCTCGGAGAGGGCGCCGCACCGGAGGACACGGTTGAGCCCTCCGATGACCTCCCCGTCCGGACCGGACAGGGTGTACCGTGCGCATCCACTGCTCACACGGTCCGACTGGATCAGCACCTGCTGGCTGGCCTGCCCATCGAACCAGACCCGGGCATTCTGGGCGGGCGCGGTGATGGCCAGCTCCAAGGGCTCCCCTCCGATCGTGGCTGCCCCTTCCGCGTCGAGCGGAACGCTGCGGACGAAGACCGTTGCCTCGCCCACCGTGCTCCCGCGGGGGTCGATGACGAGGGTCCAGGTGCCGGTCTCCGTCAGGACCAGGAGGTCCGAGAAGGGATTCCCGCAGCTGAAGGGACCCCAGAGCACCTCGCCCGAGGGTGCGCGGAGCTCGTAATCCGTGCAGCCGAAGGTCCGGATGACCTGCACGGAGATGCGGTCGCCTGCAGCGCCCTCGAAGGTCACGAGCGCGTTCTGGGCCGGCGCCTCGATCACCACCACGCCGGGGTCGCCGTCGATGGAGGTCACGGCCTCCGCGTCGGGCGGAACGCTCCGGACGAAGACCGTAGCCTCGCCCACCGTGCTCCCGCGGGGGTCGATGACGAGGGTCCAGGTGCCGCTCTCGGGAAGGACCAGCAGGTCCGAGAAGGGGTTGCCGCAGTCGAAGCGGGTCCAGAAGGCGGTACCAGACGGTGCGCGGAGCTCGTAGTCGGTGCAGCCGAAGGTCCGGATGACCTGCAGGGTGATGCTGTCGCCTGCAGCGCCCTCGAAGGTCACGAAGGCGTTCTGGGCCGGCGCCTCGATCACCACCACGCCGGGGTCGCCGTCGATGGAGGTCACCGCCTGGGCGTCGGGCGGAACGCTCCGGACGAAGACCGTTGCCTCGCCCACCGTGCTCCCGCGGGGGTCGATGACGAGGGTCCAGGTGCCGGTCTCTGTCAGGACCAGGAGGTCCGAGAAGGGGTTGCCGCAGTCGAAGCGGGTCCACAGGACGGCGCCCGAGGGTGCGCGGAGCTCGTAGTCGGTGCATCCGAAGGTCCGGATCACCTGCACGGTGATGCTGTCGCCCACGGCGCCATCGAAGGTCACGAGGGCGTTCTGGCCCGGGGTGTCGATGGTGATGACGGCGGGCTCGCCGTCGATGGAGGTCTCGGCCTGGGCGTCCAGCAGGATGCTTCGAACCAGGACCTCCGCCTCGCCGATGGCTTCACGATTCGGGTCGAGGAAGAGCGTCCAGGTGCCCGACTCGGTCAGGACCAGCGGACCGGAAAAGGGGTTGCCGCAGGTGAAGGGATCCCAGAGCACCTCGCCCGAGGGGGCCCGGAGCTCGTAGCCCCCGCATCCCCAGGTCTGGGAGACCTGGACGGTGACCGCGTCGCCGGCGTCTCCGTCGAAGGTGACGGAGGCATTCTGGGCCGGCGCCTCGACGACCACGACCCCGGGGTCGCCGTCGATGGCGGTCTCGGCCTGGGCGTCCGGCGGCACCTCCCAGAGGGTGATGCGTGCGTCGATCCCGTCCCCGAAGGTGTGGACGATCTCGATCTGGTACTCCCCCGTGGCGTCCAGCACCAGGAGGTCCGTGAACCAGCTTCCGCATCGAGCCAACCGGGCCGCCACGTCCTCCCCATCCGGGTCAAGGATCCTGTAGGCGGCGCAGAAGCTGGAGAGGTGCTCCAGGAGGATGGAGATGCGCTGATCGGCCTCGCCCAGGAACCTGACCACCTCCGTCGCTCCGACCTCGGCCTGGACCACCACGGGGTCCATGCCGGGGACCAGGATGCAGTCCTGGCACTCCTCGACGGCCTCCACGGTCAGCGTCGCGGTCCCGCTCACGCTCCCCGAGGCGGCGGTAATCACCACCCTGCCCGGGCCCTGACCCGTGGCCCACCCGCCCTGGTCGATGTCGGCCACCGCAGGATCGGCGCTGGACCAGGTGACGGGCGCACCGTCTATGACCCGGCCGTGAAGATCCCGGACCGTGGCGGTGAAGAGCTGCCGGGTCCCCACCCGGATGGTGGCCTCCGGCGGGTCCACGGCAAGGCTCGCCGCGATGCCCGCCTCGACCCGGAAGCGGATGGGCAGGGTCCTGCCACGGACCACGCCGAGCTCGGCCGGATCGACGTTCCGAAGGTCGCGGGCACTGGCGACCACACGGATGTCGGCGTACCCGAGGATCCACTCGCTCCCTGCGGCGGGGCCATCCACGATCACGAGGATCCGGTACGGGGTCCCGGGATCCAGGTCGAACCGCTCCGTGTGCCAGTTGACGATGTAGTGCTCGTCATCTTCGTCCACGCGCACCGTGGTCGATGCCGGGCTTCCCTCCCGGGTGAACTCGGTCACCACGGCGGCGCACTCGCCGTCCCACGCACAGATCCGCACCCGGGGCGCAAGCTCGGCATCGAAGGATCCGGTGACCTCGGGCTCCGGGGCCATGGGGGGCAGCCAGTAGAACCCACCGGGGCCGGTGCTCGCCGTCCCCTCGGTCGAGAGGGAGGCGAAGGTGGAGAGTTCCGCGGGGTCGAGAAGATCCGGCCCCGTGAGGGAATGGTGGTCGCTGCACCCGGCCACGAGGCCGAGAAGGAGGAGGAAGGCGGCGGTGTGGCCCCGGCGGGGAGCCTCGGTCATCGATCGGCGCATCGAAGTGTTCCTGTCAGTCTGGGGAAGCCCTGGAACCACGGGGTGTCACTTCGTACCTGCGCAGGAATCGCGGGGAGGGGGCAGCGGACACGGGGCGTCCGCCGACAGCACGACCTCGGCGCTCCGGCTCATTCCCGCACCCCTTCCGGGCGCGTGAAGACGTCTCCACGCATCCCGCCAGGATGCCCTGCGCACAACGCCTGGCCCGGATCTACGAGGTGCTCCCTCTCTCGTGTCCCGTCTGCCGCGGCGAGATCCGCATCATCTCGTTCATCACCCGTCACTCCGGGCCACTACCACGTGCTGGCCCTGGACGGCGTGTTCTCCGGCGACGCCGAGCGGGGAGTCCGGTTCCACGAGGCCACCGGACTCGAGGCTCGAGGCGCGGCAGCCCTGGCCCGTACGGTGCAGCTTCGCGTCCTGCGCTGGTTTGCCCGGCGCGGGCTGCTGGACCCCACCACGGCGGCGGACATGCAGACGTGGCGGGGCACCGACGGCTTTGCTTCGCATCTTCGATGCTCAGGGTCTTCGACGGCGGTCGACGGCTCCGTCCGCATCGCGGGCGAGGATGCGTCCCCGCCCGCGCCTCCCCCCGGACCCTGGCACCAGGCCGCCTCCAACCGCCCATCCGAACATCCTTCGAGCCCCGATTCCCATGGCGCCTCGTCCACCTCGGCGTCGGCTGCCTTCCGGCGCCTCCCGGGCCTATAGACGCCCCCACCACCACCCACTTCTCGGCCGCTTGCTCGGCCAGAACCCGCGCCCTACCCTGACTCCGCCCCCGAGAGGGCGTTTGGATGTCCTATCCCTTCTACTTCTTCAACGGCCTTCCAGGGGAGCTCCCCCCACATTGACCCCGGTTCTCCCCGGCCCGAGATTTCGTGTAGCACGACAGTCGTGCCACACGACTCAAGCCGGAGATCTGGCCATGGCAAGCAATCTCACCATCACGGTAGACGATGAGGCCCTCAAGCGGGCCAGGATTCGAGCCCTTGAGCAGGGCACATCCGTGAATGCCATCCTGCGGGAGTTCCTGGAGGCCTACGCCGGAACACGGCAGGACCATGTGGACGCCGCAGAGCGAATCATCTCCCTCGCCCGAACCTCTCCCGGCCGCCGCGGGGCGGCGCGCTGGACTCGGGACGAGCTCCACGAGCGGGACGCGTGATGCGCCGTTTCTTCGACACGAACGTGCTCGTCTACATGTTCGACGAGGATGCACCCGAGAAACGGGATCTCGCCCACCAACGCTTTCGGGCCGCCGTGGCGGACGGATCATTTGTCCTTTCCACCCAGATCCTCCAGGAATTCCACGTTGCCGTTACCCGGAAGCTCCAGAGGCCCGTCCCCCTCGAGGCGGCAGAGGCCACGCTGGACGAACTCTCCAGACTTCCCGTGATTCTCGTGGACACGACGATGATCAGGGCTGCTGCACGAACCTCCCGCCTTCACACCGTCTCTTTCTGGGATGCGCTGGCCATCGAAGCCGCACAGGCCGCCGGCGCCTCGGAGCTCCTGAGCGAGGACCTTCAGGATGGACGGCGGTTCGGTTCACTCCTTGTCACGAACCCGTTCCCCTCTGACTGAGGAGGGGTCCACGTCCTACCGTTCGCCCTTGCTCCTGACGGCCGCAGGGGCCTCGGCGGGCCCTTCCCCCTACCCCTTCAGTACCCTCGCCAGCCGGGCCCCCGGAGCGCACGGCCGGGGGTGGCATCGGTGTGAACGCCGTTCCTGAGCACGGGCAAGCCGTTGACGAGCACGTGGTGCACGCCCACCGAAAGCTGGTGAGGCTCATCGAAGGTGGCTCGGTCGGCGATGGTGGCGGGGTCGAAGATCACGATGTCGGCGAACATGCCCTCCTTCAGCAGGCCCCGGTCCTGGATGTGGAGACGGGTGGTGACGGCCGAGGTCATCTTGCGGACGGCGTCCTCCAGGGTGATGACGCCCTCGTCGCGCACGTAGCGCCCCAGGATACGGGGGAAGGTGCCGTAGGCCCGGGGGTGTACCAGTGAGGTCGCGGTCTCGGGGTTCGCGCCTCCGGCGTCGGTGCCGAACTTGATCCACGGTTGCTGCAGGTTCAGCCGCACGTTCTCCTCGTCCATGAGGTAGTAGATCGTGCCGACCCGCTGACGCTCGGAGAGCACCAGGTCGAAGGCGGCCTCGATCCAGTCTGTCCCGCGGACCTCCGCGATCTCGGCGAGGCGCATGCCGATGAAGGGCGCGTTCTCCTCGAGGTCCAGGCCGAGGATCAGGACGCCCTCGGCGGTGGCCAGGCCGCACAGGTTCTCCCATTCCACGTCGTCCCGCTCCATCTCCGCCCGCATCCGGACCCGTGCGTCCGGGTCCGCCAGGTTGTCGAACAGACGGTTGTCCTCCGAGGCCCAGGGCGGGAAGCACGCCGAGAGGCCCGTTCCACCGGCCACGTAGGGATAGATGTTCGCCTGAACGTCCACCCCTGCCGCCCGGGCGGAATCGATCATGGCGATGCCCGCCTGGGCCTTGGGCCAGTTCCGGGTCCCTGCCGGCTTCAGGTGGTAGATCTCGACGGGGACACCGGCTTCGGCTCCGATCCGGATGGCCTCGTCCAGGGCCTCCAGGTACTGGTCGGCCTCAGACCGCTTGTGGGTGATATAGATGCCGCCGTAGGGGGCCATGGCCCGGGACGCCTCGATGAGCTCCGAGGTGGACGCGAAGGTGGCCGGCGGGTAGATCAGCGCCGTCGCGATGCCGAAGGCCCCGCCTTCCATGGCCCAGCGCACCACCTTCCGCATGCTGTCGAGCTCCGCCGGAGAGGCCGGTCCCTGGGACGCGCCCTTGGCGTAGGTGCGGACGTTGGTCCCGCCCAGGAAGGAGCCGACATTCACCGATGCGCCGTTCGCCTCCATATCGGTGAGCCAGTTGTCGAAGCCATGGGGGCCGCCGTAGCGCTCGATGAGCCCCCGCTGTTCCGGCGTGATCTCCTCTCCGGCGAAGCTCCCCTCGTTGATGATGGCGTTGGTCGTGCCCTCGCCCATGATCTCCGTGGTGACCCCCTGCGTCACCTTGCTGATGACCCGGCCGTCTCCGCCCATGAACGCACCGCGGGAGTGGCTCTGGATGTCGATGAACCCCGGTGCGACGACGTGGCCGCCTGCATCGATGCGCTCCGCCGCCGCCCGGTCCCGGAGCATGCCCCGGGGCGTGATCCGGACGATCCGGTCCCCGCGGAGCCCGATGTCGCCGTGGTACCAGGGTGCGCCGGTGCCATCCACGATCCGGCCGTTGAGGATGACGAGGTCGAAGGGCTCGTCTGCGGGCGCCGTCGCGGGCGCGTCCTGGGGCGTGGCCTGGGGCGCGTCCTGGGGCGTCGCCTGGGGCGCGGCCGTCGCACACGCTGCGAGGATCAGAGCCACCGCAGGGAGAAGGGCGAGTCGGATACCGGGGGAAGGGCCGGTGGGGCCGACGAGTCCGAAGGGGCGAACGGGGCGGACGGGGCGCATGGGTGTCCGGGGTGCTGGGGGACGGGAGTCTGCGATTCTCCGGTGAGGATAGTGCGGGGGAACGACCGGGGCGAGACCGTGGAGGAAACCGACGGTGGGGCGCCGGGCCCCCCGCCCCGTTGCCTCAGCCCCCCCGGGTGGAGAGCTTCCCACCCATGGCGACCATCCTCCCTCCTACCGCCGCTGCCCTGGCCCGCGCCGCCGCCCTCCTCCGAGAGGGGGAAGTGGTGGGGTTCCCCACCGAGACGGTCTACGGGCTGGCGGGCAACGCCCTGGACCCCCGGGCTCTGGCCCGGATCTTCTCCGTGAAGGAGCGTCCCTCCTTCGATCCCCTCATTGTCCACGTCCCCGCGCCCGCCTCCATGGCGTCCCTGGAGGCGGAGGGGATCGTGGCCCCGGGCTGGAGCCACACCCCGGGAGGCGCGGTGGCGGATGGGCTGGCCCGCCGCTTCTGGCCCGGCCCCCTCACCCTGGTTCTTCCCCGGGGCCCCCGGATTCCGGATCTGGCCACCAGCGGGCTGGACACGGTAGGCGTGCGGGCACCAGCCCACCCGGTGGCCCGGGCCCTCCTGGAAGCGGCGGGCATCCCCCTGGCTGCGCCCAGCGCCAACCGCTTCGGGCGGATCAGCCCCACCGCCGCCACTCATGTGGAGGCGGAGTTGGGGGACCGGATCCCCCTGGTCCTGGACGGCGGGGAGACCCCCATGGGGATCGAGTCCACCGTTCTCCTGGTGAACCCGGAGGGACGGGTGACCCTCCTCCGCCCCGGGGCCCTCCCGCTGGAGGCGGTGGAGGAAGCACTGGGGGAGCGGGTGTCCAGGGCCGGAAGCTCCCCTCGTCAGGATCCGGGAGGCCATCAGGAGACCGGGATGCCGCCCGGAGACGCGGCCCCCTCCGCTCCAGCAGGATCCGCGTCCTCCCCGGAGCCCGCCTCCCCTGGGATGCTGGCGAGCCACTATTCCCCGGGGAAGCCCCTCCTTCTCCTCCCCGACCTGCTCGTCCGCCTCTCCCCCGAGGCCCTGGGCGCCGCAGTGGCAGGAATCCGCCGGAAGGGTCCCTTCGGCCTCCTTCTCCAGTCCGGGACCGCCGAGGCCCTGGATCTCGCCCGGGAGAGGGTGGAGCGGGCCCTGGCAGGGCCTGCGTTCCCGGAGACAGGCGGAGCCCGGCCAGACTCGGCTTCCGGGGACAACGCCGTCCCGGAGGTTGTGTGCCTGTCCCCGAAGGGGAGTCCGGAGGAGGCCGCCCGGCGCCTCTTCGCTGCCCTCCGGGCGCTGGACGGATCCCCTCGGACCCGGGCCCTCCTGGCCGAGCCCGCGGAGGGGGACCGGGGGCTCTTCCATGCCATCAACGACCGCCTTCGCCGAGCAGCGATCCCGCCGGAGCCCGGAGCGAACCGAGCCGCTCCGGGTGAGGCTGGATTTCCCCCAGGGACCTCGGAAGGGGCCTCGTAAGGGACCTCGGAAGGGCCCTCGGAATCCTGAACCGGTTCCTCCCGTGGGCACAGCCGGGCACAGCACCTCACACCCGGGGGGGTAGCGCCCCGGATCCGAAGGCGATCGCAGGCCTCCTCGTCCTCGCGCTGGTGGAGGAGGACTGGGAGGGGGCCCGGCGCTTCCACGATCTGGCCCGGGGAGTGGAGCACCCCCTGAGCGCTCCCGTCCCCCGGAGGAGATCGGCCCTCCCCCTCCCCGCCCGGGGACCGGTCGTCGTCCCGGAGCCGCCACGGCATGGCCCCATTCGAATGTGTTTTGCGTAGGGACGAGACACACCCATCGTCCTTCCCAAGGAGACACGACGCCATGCGGTACACCGGGACGTCCGACCTCACCTCCGTTTTCAGGAAGCAGGCGCCCTTCATGGCACGTCATCCCGGCCTCTGGCTCGTCGCACTCGCGCCCTGATATCGTTTGCGCTATCACGAGGAATGGCTCAGATCCTTGACGCCCCAACCCTGCTCCGCAGGGCCCGCGAGCGCAGTG
>REED01000178.1 GCA_007695225.1 Gemmatimonadales bacterium | reverse complement strand
GCCGGGTGTTGCTTGTACCCGGGCCGCCAAGCGCTAGAAGGCTGTTGAAGAAGTACAGGGACCACCGAGAAGGGGTCTTGCGGTCCTGGGCAAGGCGGGTCGCTGAAAGCGATGCGGTAGCATCGGTGAAGCGGCCCAACGAAGATCCAGGGCCGCACCCCCCCTTCTCCCTGCCGCTCCCAACGGCGGCGCCCGGTACTTCTTCAAGAGGCTTCTAGACTAGCGCGCGTCCCCGGATGGGGCCAGTACGAAAAGGGGTCCGTGCGGAAGGGGCCAGAAGGAATCGGTCCCCTGGGTCCAGAGGAGGGTGTACGCCGGGTTTACTCTCGGCCCCATCGGTCCCCTTCAACGGGTTGGACGCTGCCCTGAGGGTGACCTCGCCCCTCGTCCACCCGCACCCCCACCGTGAAGCGCGCCATGTCGGCTACCGGCGTGTCCAGGTTGACCCGGGTGAACCCGGTCACAACCCAGCGGCCCCTGGGCGCCCCGACCTCGGCGTGGAGTCGATGGATCGTGCGGTCGGAAAAACTGCGGTAGTCCGAGCCCAGGGCGGCGATCCCCCGGAGCCCGACCCCCGCCCGGACCCCCGGTCCCCGGGTGCGGACCCCGGCCTCGTACTCGGCGACGAACTCCCGGTCCGACTGATCCCCTGAGAGGAGCCAGAGGGCAGACCCTCCGCGGACCCGGAGTTCGGCCGGGTCCCCCAGGGGGGCACCGTGGATCACGCCCAGCGAGAAGGCGGTGAGGTCATGGGCCCATCGGTCGGGGCGCGTTGGGTCCCCCAGCACCCCGACGAAGAGGGGATCCATGCTCCCTCCGGAAGACCAGGCGAGGGGAAGGCGGAGGGCCGCCTCCATGGCCGTGGCCCCAGAGTTCGCCCCGGAGTCGGGCCGCCTTCCCAAAGCACGCTGGAGGGAAAACCCGGGGTTCCCCATCCCCCGGAATTGGCTCTCCTGCCGGAATTGCGGCAGGTCGTAGCTCTGGGAGCCCCAGGCCAGGGGGAGTTCCGCGGCCAGGGTGCTCCGCCCCCCCACGCTCCGGGTCACGACCAGGATGGCTCCCCCGGTGTTCCGGCCCATGCGTACCCCGTCGCCGGTGCGGACGAGTGGACGGAAGAGTTCGGCGGACAGACCCAGGCCGGGAGGGCCGTCATCGGGCCCGGGGTGGGACTGCGCCAGGAGGGACATCTTGGTCAACGCCATGTTCGCCCGCGCCGGATCACCCCGCTCCGGCTTTTCCTCAGTTCACCGGCGGATGCGGCTCCGTGTCCTCATAGCCCCAGGGCGGGGGCGGGGGATCGATGGGCTCACTGATGTCGAAGTCGAAGCGGACGAGCCATTCGTCGCCATCGTGATTCCCATAGGAGAAGCGCTCACCTGGAACCATCTCCAGAACCCAGAAGCCGCGCTGGCCTTCCCGGGTGAACTCCTGCCGGAGCGGAGTACCGGGATCGGAGGTGCTGGCCCCATACATGGTGTTCTCGGAGGAGGATCCGTCGGGCTCCCGGTGATCGTGCCGCAGGTCCAGCCCACCGTTCACAGGGGTCAGGATCCAGGTCCGGGAACGATCCTCCCCGATATGCCCCGGGATTCGGAGCTCGTCTTCGAAGCACTGGCGGAAGTGGGCCACCATCTCGTAACCGCCATAGAGGCCCTCTCGCCGGGTGTCCCCCTCACGGATGATGGCGGCGTAGCCGGGATAGGCGTTCCCGCAGTGCTCCTCCAGGTTCGTCCAGAATTCCTGCTGCTCCGGGGGAAGCTCGGCCCGGGCCGCAGGTCCCTCACCGGTGGCCGGGACTTCGGTATGGTCCACCGCCGCATCGGTTGCGGGGGCGGGGGCCTCCCCGTTGCCGCAGGCCGCCGCCAGCAAGGCGGTCAACATCAGACTCCCGATCTTTGATCGCTTCATATCCGTCTCGTCCTCCCCTCTCAGGAGGGGCATGTGGAAGGTTCGGCAAAGTGGGGACCGAACCGCTGAGGGTAGGTCCAGGCCAACGGGCTTGCAAGGGAGCCGCATCGTATGCGGCGACCCGCAGGCATAGCCAGAGCTGTGCCAAAGGGAGCCAACCACCGAGGGGGCTACTTCGGGCCCAACCCTCTGGTATAAGGGGGGCGGCCCCGGATCTTTCCTGGAGCCCCTCACCGATGCTACCGCATCGCTGTCGGCGCTGCCCCTATGATGCCCACTCCTTCAGTGGGGGATGAACGTGGGCTGGGACCCGTTCGGGGTCGGTCCATCGCCCGGGGAACCACCGCTCCCCCCGAGATCGAAGACGAGAAAGGCAAGAATGCCTATCCCCGCCCCCGCAGCCAGGCCAGCGATCATGCTGCGATTCCGGTTCAGTTCGCGGCGCTGGAATTCCAGGATATCCGGCCTGGCCAGGACGTACACCCGCCTCGCCCCTTCGAAGGCTGTCCCCCGGTGCTCGGGCCCCGCCACCGGGACCGCAAACCGAACGGAATCCGCCGTGAGGTCGGTGATCCAGCCATCCAGATGCCGGGGCGCGCGATCCGGGCCATCGCCGAGTCGTCTCGCGGATTCGGGGTGAAGCACCGCCCTCACGTCCATGTCCGGAGATACCGTCAGGGGATCGGCGGGTACGTAGTTGAAGCAACCTGTCAGTAAGGGAAGCAACAGGACACAGGCGACCCAGCCTCTTCCCCCGACAGATCCCGATGGCTTCCTGGCTCTCATTTCCCCCCCTGCCTTCCGGTAAACAAACTCAGTTCCTGGAGAAGGAGAAGTCCAGCGGCTGGTCCACGTCAAGCAACTGCCCTTCGGCCCGGAACCGCTCCGATCCGTTCGTGGAGACCACGAGATCCACCACTGCACCGTCAGAAAGCGGGGCTTGGACCCGCAGCGCGAATCGGCCGGTGGGTGCCAGAGGAAAGGTTCGGTCAACGGGAACGTTGACTTGCGCTGTATCGGCGATGACAAAATCCAGTGTGGCCACCCCCTGGGCCGTCTGCTGCACCTGGAAGGCATTGGAGGTGATGAGGGTGACCGTACTGGTCACCGACCCCTGGAGTTGGACCCGCACCTCGCGGGCAGGCTCCGAGGCCGTGTTCAACCGACACCCGCAGGGGATGACGATAAGGAAAACCAGGACGGGAAGGGTCCTCCATCGAGGACGTGGAGACCCCCTGAAACCCTTTCGATCTTGTCTCATCCGGATCGCCTCTGATGGGAATGCCGGGGGTCGCCCCCTTTCCCCGAAACGAGCGGTGGGGCCCCATTCCCTCGGGAACGGGACCCCACCGTCAGGGCTGAAGTCCTATGTTCGGGGTAGATCAGCCCCCACTTCGATAGTGCGGATTCGTGTCCCGCTCCTGCTGGGATACCGGCCAACGTCGCCACCCCGCCGCCTGACTCTCCGGGATCCAACCCGCAGGGATGAGATTGTAATAACGCATGTCGGCCCAGCGGCGCCCTTCGAGCCAGAACTCAGTCTCGCGCTCATACATGAGCTGGCCCCTGATCTCGCCTGCGTCCGCGCTGCTGAACTCTCCCAGGCCCGCCGCTGCCCGCACCCGGTTGATCCGGGAAACGGCCTGGGGAAGGGCTCCTGTGAGCAGGTGGTATTCGGCCAGGATCAACTCGGCTTCCTGCCAGCGACTGGCGGGTACATCCGCGTTGCGGCCGTCGTATTTGAGGGGCTCATAGATGTCCAACCCCTGGGGGTCGGTACCAAGTATCTCACTGTGAACGATCCGCGGGTCCCGTTCGCCGGTGACAGGATCGATGCGGTTGGCGAAGGATGGGTGCATTCCATCGTAAAGCTGGCCGGTTGCAGCCCGGGCGAACACGCTGTTCTGGCTCCCGGGCTGCTGATAACGCACATCGACCTGGTAGCTCGGAAGGACCTCCAGGGCCTGGGTCGCAGCCTGGGCGGCCCGCTCGAAGTACGTCATCTGCTCGCCCCGCTCGAAGTACAGGGCTCGCAGAGTCCGAGCCCTGGAGCCCAGGATCGCGGCGCGGAGATTGGCATCACCGGCAGCCCCGGCGATCTCCGCCGCCTGGTCGAATCTGGAAAGGGCATCCTCCAGGATTGCCGGCGGCGACTGGGGTGGGTTCCCGTCCAGGGGAACCTCGAAGAAGTGCTTGGCCAGGAAGAGCCTCGACATCCCCCCCCAATAATATGCGCGGGCCGTCCGGACATCGTTGTTCGGGCTATCCAGAAGCGTCTGCAGGCGCACCACCACGTCATCCGCCAGCCACCGGGCACGAGCCATCTCGTTGTAACGGGCGTCGTACTGCTCATTCCAGGAAAGGAACACCCCGGTCATGAGCTCCAGCCGGGATGCCCGCGTGGAGTGGTGAGTCCCCTCGTCGGTCGGGAGCGCCGCATCCAGGATGATGTTCGCATACCCCTCAGCGAAGGCGGCCTCCGGAGAATTGGCCAACGCCGTGATCATGAGAGGATCGTCCAACTCCTCGTCGATGATGTTCGTGGGATTGGACACCTCGAACAGATCGCCACACCCCACAAGGGCGAAGGGAACAAGGGCAATGATCCCGCGACGGCTATTCCAGGTCCTCCTCATACGCCCTCCTCGTGCGGCATTGCTCCGGTTCCCAATCTCCGTCCCCCGTGCAGAAGACGGTCCCTCGGACCGGGCGCTCACCAGCCCCCCCGAACCTGGAAGACGAACCGCCGCGGATAGGGCTGTCCGTAGTAGTCGACGTTGGGAACCAGGGGGTCGGTCACCGTTGAACTGCTGGGATCATTCAGTCCGCTGTATTTGGTCCAGAGAGCGAGGTTTCGAGCTCCCAATGAAACCTGGAGGCTCGAGGCACCCATCCGGCTGGCGAAGGCCTCGGGCACCCGATACGAGACCATGAGCTCCTGGAACCGGAGGTAGTCGGCATCCTCCATCCAGGAGGAGATCATGGTTGGATGCTTCTGGCCCCAGGCATCCGCGACCTGCTGACGCTCCTGGGGGCTTGAGGCCGGGTTGGAGAGGATCCGCTGGTACTCGGCCACCTCCTCGGTGATCCCTACGGCAGCCCGGATCAGCTCGGTCTCGTTGGACATGACATATCCCCCCGCCCCGGACACGAGGGCCCGGATGTTCAGGTTCCAGCGGGGAATATCCACCGTGCTCTGCACGCTCCCGGAGAAGGTGGGACGGGACTCCCCGATGAAGGCCAGGGAGTCTCCACCTGCGGCGTTCCGGAGGAAGTTCGGAGTGATCTGCCCGAGGCTGGTGAGCTCTTCCACCGGAACCGATGTGCGGTAGGGCTGACTCGGGTCCGGCACGGGGGCAATCTTTGCACCCGGAGAGTACCCTTCAGACACCATGTTCCAGCGCCGCCCGCCGGTGACCCGGAAGGGTGCCACTCCACCCATGTCCGCGACCTCCTGGTTCACGGTGGCGAACTGTGGCCGGAGGGTCCAGGAAAGGGTGGGGTTCCGGATCGCCGCGATATCGAGGCCCACCTCGACGCCGGACGACTGGAGCTGTCCGATGTTCGTGAGCTGGGAGGACAGGAAGCCCTGGCTGGGGGCCGACGGAACCTGCAGGAGTGCATCGTCCGTCCTCTGGCTCCAATAGACCACGTCGGCTGCTAGCCGCCCCTCGAGGAACTCGGCCTCGAATCCGAACTCCAGTTCAGTGGAGCGCTCCGGCTTCAGGTCGGGGTTCCCGAGGTTGAGGGGAAATACCGCCGGATCGTTCCCCAGGCGCGACACCGGCTGCCAGGTGCGCTGGGCGTCGAAGGCTCCAGGCTGCAGGCCGGACGTTCCGTAGGCAAATCGGAGCCGCAGGTGGTCCCACCCCCGCAGATCCATGTTCCAGAAATCGTGGTCCGAGACCACCCAGGAGGCTCCCACCTTGGGATAGGCCTGAAGCCCAAAATCGTCACCAAAAGCCGAGTTTCCATCCATGCGGAGACCGGCTGTGAGGAAAAGGCGATTCGAAAAACCCAACTGCTCCTGGATGAAGAAACCTGCGTTCACCACCTCTTCGGTGAATTCGTCCACGGTGTAGACGGACGCACCGCCCCGAAGGGTGCCGAGCCCGGGGGACGCGAAGCCCCGAACGCCGGTCTGGTATTCACGACGATCCTCCCAGAAACTCTGCCCGCCCAACACGAAGGAGGACTGGATGGTAGGGGTCAGATCGTAGGTCCAGTTGGTGCTGGCGTCCACGGTCACCGCCGTCCGGTTCCGCTCTCCCACCAGACGACGTCCGGTGATCTCCCGGATGGCCACTCCCGGAGGGGTCTGCATCTCCACATCCTCGGACACCTGGTTGTACCCAATCCGGATCTCACTGCCCAGATTCGGGCTCCAGCGATATGCCGTACGGGCCGAGATTGAAGTGTGATCGCTGGTGAAGGTGTGCCGCTCGGCGGTCGCGCCCTGGATCGTGTTGAAGAGTTCGCCGTAGGGACGGAGGGGCGAGACGTCCAGGGGGTTGGCCAGGACGAACTCCCCCATGAGGCCCCAGGCCGGGGCGGGGGCGACGTTGATATTGCGGATCACGCCGACACCGACTTCGGTCGTCAAGTTCTCGGTGTGCTGGAAGCTGAGGTTCGTCCGGATGGAGGCGTTCTCCTCGGAGTTCACCGGCATGACACCGCTCTCGTCTGCCCAGCGTGCCGCCGCATAGTACTGGATGGCTCGGCTCCCGCCGCTGGCGGAAAGGCTGTATTCCTGCCGATGTCCGGTGCTCAGGAAGTCCCGGGCGGGATGGTTGTAGGCGATGTTTCCGGTGCTGGGATCGAAGCGCCAGTTTCCGGGCACTCGATCGGCGGACAGGTGAGATGCCTGCTGATTGATCTCGAAGCTGTAGGCCGTGGGCCCCTCACGACCCCGGCGAGTCGTGATCTGGATGACACCTGCAGAGGCCTCGGTCCCATAGAGGGTCGCGGCTGCCGCCCCCTTGATGACCTCCACCCGCTCCACGTCCGCCATGTTCAGGTCGTTGAGGGGGGATCGGTTCAGGTTTGTGGTGCCGATGGTGCTCTGCGTGTTGTCCATTCGAACGCCGTCCACGTAGATGACGGGATCGTTCCGCTGGGAAAGACTCACAAGCCCCCGGAGCACGATGGGAGCGGACTGACCGACCTCTCCCATGGGCACGGAGGTCATACCCGATACCCGTCCGGAAAGGAGCTCCATCACGTTGGTGGATACGGCGTCCTCGATGTCGGCCGCGCTGATGCTGGCGATGGTCTGACCCAACTGACGGCGTTCCTGCACCACCCCGGCCCCGGTGATCACCAACTCATCCAACGCGATGGCGCGCCGCACGAGCTGCACGTCAAGTGTGACCGACTCCCCCGGGCTCACGGTCACCTCAAGCGTCCTGCCGTCGTAACCCAGGGACTGGACCATTACGGTATGGGTTCCCGCGGGAACGTTCTCGACGGTGTACCGTCCATTGGGAGTCGTCAGAGTTCCGATGCCAACTCCCTGGATGAGGATCTGGGCGGCTCCAAGCGGCCGGAGCGTAGCCTGCTCCACCACCTGACCGGTGATGGTGCCCACCTGGGCCGCGGCCTCCACGGCGGTATGGGGAAGGAGAAGAAGAAGGAAGCTCAAGGGTAGGATGGGGGCGAAGAGATGTCTGGCTCCCTTCGCCCGGGTCATCCGGGGTTCGCACTCGAACAAGGCCATGTGCGCTCCTGGGGTTGAGAGGAGAAACGTTGAACGCCGCGATTGTTCTGCCGCCCTCGGGGCCCGGAAGACATGACATTTCCGGAGCCAAACCAGTCGCCCCCCCTGATGGGGCGAGGAGAAGGGGGGAGACCATGCTTTGGGATGTGCGCCAATCATTCAACGGACCCAAAGGCGCTGTCAAGGTCCTGTCGACACGTCCGCAGGAACTCTCAGCGACCGGGGAGACAGGGGAGTGCGGTCCCCCGCTCTCCTCAGGATGCCGCGCGCCCGAAACGGACCTGCCCCCGGAAGGGAGAACCGCCGCCATGCCCCATACAGCTCACCTGTGGCCCGGGGGCAGGAAGGGCTGCTGGGTGATGAGAGGCTCCACGTCCCGCTTGGAATCGGCCACCATATTCGCCACTTCCCGCATGAGATTGGCGTTCTCCGTGACCACCCCATCGATGATGGTGTGGACGATGCCACGGCTGCGGTACATCGACCCGTCCTCGGCCATCCGAATGGCCCCGAACGAATAGAGATGGCGGAAGTTGTCTGCCGGGTTTCCGTCAACGATGATGAGATCCGCCAGATATCCCGGGCGGACCAGACCCAGATGGGGCTCCAGGAGTGCGCGGGCCGAATTGTACGTAGCAGTCCTGAGGACTTCCAGGGAGTGCATGCCGGACTGCCGAACCAACTGGAGCTCCCGGACGGTAGAGAACCCGGCGGTGGCCCAGATGTAGTTGTCATCCGTGCCGAAGGCCACTTCCCCCCCCCGCTTGTTGAACTGATAGATGAGCTGGCCCCAGAGGTCGAAGGCATAGCGCCAACTCTCCTCGTCGTCACTGCTCCAGTCCCAGTGGAAAGCCCCGTGCCAGTGCGGGCTGGGAACGCTCCAATCCAGCAGGGCCTGATGCGTGTACCTCTCGTGCCATGGTAGACCCTGAGCACGAAGGATGTCCTTCGACGCCTCGTAGACCACCATCGTGGGCATCATCTTGGCCCCATAGTGTACCAGGGAATCCGCCACGTCGTTCAGTAGCCGGGCACGACTCTCGGGGTTCCAGCCCACCTCCTCCCAGACCTGGGCGGCAGCCCGGAATCGGTGGCTCTCGTCATTGTAGTTGTATCCCCGCTCAAAGGACTGGGACCGGCGGGGCAGCGCAGACTCCGCAAGGCCATAGTGGTGCTTGATGAAGGTGACACCCTCACGGGCGGCCTCTACCGCGTTCAGGATGGCCAGGTTGGAGGGTGGAAGGTGGACCGTGGTCACCCCCCCGGCAGCCGTAACGGCCCGCGCCGCGGCGCCGAAGACCTCGGGGTTCCAGGTGAGGCCATTGATCCCCACGGATCGGGCTCCCGCGGCCATCATCTCCCGAGCGATGCGAGGGGCCTCCGCTGGATCCTCCAACTGCTCCCGGGTGGCGTTCGCCTGAAAGCCCCAGTTCCAGAAAGGGTGCTGACGAGGGGCCAACTTGCCGAACTCCCGCCGGGCCATTTCATCGGCCCACACCTGGTCGAAGCGACCGTCCGTGACCGTTACGGTGGTGGTCGTGCCATGGGCCAGCTTCAGGTAATAGCTGTATTCCAGCGGGATGGGCTCTGTCCGGACATGGTAGTGAAGGTCGATCATCCCGGGCATGACGTACATGCCTTCACCTTCGATGATCCGATCCCCGGTGAGGCGCTCCAGTGGCTGACCGGCCTGAGCGGCCCGCTCCGCTGCCACAGGATCAAAAGATCTCATCTCCGTGATGAGGTTCCCCTCGATGAGAATGTCGTGGGGCCCGGTGGGAGGACCTCCATGTCCAGGGATCACCATGACATTCCGGATCACCAGCCGGTTGTAGGGCCCCTCGGCCAAATCACCGAACTGTCGGGTCTCCACCGGGGTCGAGATGGGTTCGAAGACGCTGGGAGGTGTCTGTCCCTCTAGCGGGAGCGCAAGGGCCAGCAAGGCCAGGGCGGGAAGGAGCGCCAGGGGGCAACGGAGGATCCTACCGGAGATGGATGGCATTACGGTCATTCCGGATGCGGGGGGCGATGGAATCAAGAGGGAACAGGCGCGGCTCGGGTTCGAATGGAGTTCTCTCGACGTAGCGGGTCGCGACCGCGCAATGCGCAACGGGACGCCCGAAGGTATGACCCTCCACCCCACCAGACTGTTGGTACGAAACGATTATCACATCGATCCAGGGCCTTGGCGGGGCGGGCGGCCGCCGCCGGGACCCCGCGTCAGTCGGGAGGAGGGAGAAAGGGCGTCTGGGTGATGAGGGGCTCAGCCCCCCGGCGGGATTCCGCCACCATCTGCTCCACCTCGCGCATGAGATTCGCATTGTTCATCACGACCCCGTCCTTGATGGTGTGGACGATTCCCCGGCTCCGGTACATGGATCCGTCGGGGGCCTGCCGGATCGCCCCAAAGGAATAGAGGTGCCGGAAATTCTCCGCCGGATTCCCATCCACGAGGACGAGATCGGCCAGGTAACCTGGCCGGATCAGGCCCAGACCCTCCAGGCGGGCCGCCTGCGCGCTCCCGTAGGTGGCCGCGTAAAGGACTTCCAGGGCGTGCATTCCGGACTGGCGCAGCAATTGGAGTTCCCGAACGCTTGAAAACCCCGCCGTGGCCCAGATGTAGTTGTCATCCGTGCCCATGGCGATCTTCCCGCCACGCCTGTTGAACTGGTAGAGGAACTGCCCCCAAAGGTCGAAGGCATAGCGCCAACTCTCCTCGTCATCGCTCGTCCAGTCCCAGTGGAATGCGCCGTGCCAGTGGGGGCTTGGGACGTTCCATTCCAACAGGGATTGGTGCGTGTACCGCTCGTGCCAGGGGAGACCCTGCGCTCGGAGGATGTCCTTGGAGGCTTCGTACACGACCATCGTTGGAAGCATCTTCACGCCATAGTGAATCATGGAATCCACCACCACATCGATGAGCTGCCGACGGTGCTCCGGGTGCCAGCCCACCTCCTCCCAGACCTGCCCGGCGGCCCGGAATCGGTCGCTCTCGTCGTTGTAGTTGTAGCCCCGCTCGAAGGACTGGGAGCGGCGGGGAAGAGCCGACTCGGCGATGCCGTAGTGGTGTTTGATGAACGTCACCCCCAGCCGGGCGGCATCCAGGGCGTTTGTCACCGCAAGGGTGGATGGGGGGAGGTGCACGGTGGTGACCCCCCCGTGTCGGGTGACCGCTTGCGCTGCAGCTCCGAATGCCTCGGGCTTCCAAGAAAGGGAATTCACCCCAATGAGGTGAGCCCCCCGCTGGATGATTTCCTGGGCGAGACGGTCCGCCTGGGCCGGGTCTTCCACCTCTTCACGGGTCACCTCCATTCCGATCTCCCGCATGGGCCCCACGCCCCACTGGAAGGTGGGAAACATGCGGGGCGCGAGGATCTCGTTCTCGGCACTGAGCCGAGCCTGCTCCCGCGTGAAGACCTGACCGCGGTCTCCGCCCGTGGGCCCTGTGGTGGTGACACCATGGGCCAGCTTCAGGTAGTAGCTGTATTCCACAGGGATGGGCTCGGTACGGAGATGGTAATGGAGGTCGAACATCCCAGGCATGGCGTACATACCGTCCCCCTCGATGATCCGGTCTCCCGCGAGCCGCTCCAAGGGCTGTCCGGCCTGGGCAGCCCGCTCTGCAGCCACAGGATCGAAGGCGCGCATCTCGGTGATCATGTTCCCTTCGATGAGGATGTCGTGGGGACCGGTGGGAGGACCTCCGTGGCCGGGGATGACCATGACGTTCCGGATCACCAGCCGGTTGTAGGGCCCCTCCGCGAGATCCCCGTATTGTCGGGTCTCAACGGGAGTGGAGCGCGGCCCGGGAAAGTGGGGGTGGGGATCAATGGCCTGCCCCAAGACTGCCGAAGGTCCCAGAAGGAGGAGGAGGGCGACCATGAGGGTCGACGGAAGAGCGTTCGATGACATGGTAATGACCAGTTGAGGGGAATCGTCAGGTGCGGGCTGAGGTCGGGTGTTCCAAACCAATACTCTTTCAACGGCCTTCTAGAAGGCCGTTGAAGAAGTAGAGGGGCCGCCGTTGGGAGCGCCAGGGGCCCGCTACGTAGGCGGCCCGTCGAAGACATAGCAGTAGCTACGTCGAGGCGGGCCAACGACCGAGGCGGGCCCCTGCCGCCCCAACCCGAAGGGGGAAGAGGGGTTGCGGCCCTGGATCTTCGTTGG
>REED01000163.1 GCA_007695225.1 Gemmatimonadales bacterium | reverse complement strand
GGCGAAGTTCTCCGAGTGGATCCCGAAGGCGTCGAAGCCGATGGGCTCGAAGACGCGGTGGCCCTGGAGGCGCTGGAAGCGGCCGTGGACGTCGGCGCCGGTGAAGGCGTAGATGTTCCCCACGTGGAGTCCCTCGGCGGAGGGGTAGGGGAACATCATGAGGTTGTAGTAAGGGCGCTCAGGAGCCCGGAGTTCCTCCAGGGTGAACCGGTTGGTCCCCTCCTCGTCCCAGCGTGCCTGCCACTTCCCCTCCACGGCCACCGGGTCGTACCAGTGGTCTCCCCGATCCTCTCGACTGGAATCCCGGCCGTGTGTTCCGTTGTCTGACATGCCTGACGTGGTCCGTTGGGGGGAGGCGGGACGCCGTTGTCGGGGGCACCCCGAGGTCCCTCGCTGACTGGAGAGTCCGGAACATACACGGGGCCCCCGCCGGGTCCAAGGGTGAAAGGTCTGCGGTCTCCGCCCCGCCCCACCCGGGGGCACCCGGCAAGGCCCCGGGCGTCGGTTTCAGCGGGAAACGATTCCCCGGGGGAGCCAGGCGCCCACCACCCAGTTGGGCTGATCCACCACCTCGTGGATCCGTAGGTCCACCGCCACGCTGCAGAGGGCGTATGCCTCCGGGGGATCCAGGCGAGCCGTGGCCCCCAGGTGGTCGATCATCCCCGAGATGGCGTCCCGAGCCGCCACCATGAGGTCCGGCCCCACCCCGGTGGTCACGAAGGACCCGGACGTGGCCCGATCCCCCGGGGCGGCGCCGAAGGTCTCGAAGGCGGGGAAGCGGAGACCCCAGTGCCGGTGAACCCGGAAGCGAAGGGCAATCCCCATGCGGGACTCGATGGCGGTGCCGCACACCTCGCCGTCTCCCTGGGCGGCGTGGGTGTCCCCCACGGAGAAGAGGGCGCCCTCCACACCCACCGGTAGATAGAGCTTCGTCCCGGCGGTGAGGTGCCGGGTGTCCAGGTTCCCGCCCCAGGGGCGGGGTGGGACGGTGGAGTGGGGACCCGGGGTGGGAGGGGCCAGGCCGATGGTGCCGGGAAAGGGGGCGACAGGGACATCGATCCCGTCGGCGAAGGGTGCCGTCGAGGAGCCGGGGGTGAGCTCCCAGTGCTTGAGCCAGGGCTCGGGGAACTGATCCGCAAGGAGGCCGAATCCGGGAAAATGGGCCGTCCATCCCCAGCCGGTCATGGCCAGTTCCAGGATCTCCACCTCCAGGACGTCTCCCGGCCCGGTGCCTTCCACGAAGACGGGTCCGGACACGGGATTCACCCGTCCGAAATCCACCCCGGCCAGGTCGGCGGCGATGGAGGAGGGGTCGAGCTGGCCCCCCGAGGCGTCGGTGGTCTCGAACTCCACCGTGGCACCGTCAGCCACGACGAGGGCAGGGGGGATGTCCCGGTCCCAGCTATGGTGGTGCTGGTGCCGGTGGATGGTGTGCTGGCAGGATCCGATGCCCATGCGTGCTCCTGGGGGGGTGAAAGGGGGTGGAACCGGAGGCAGGGCTCGGCTCGGTCCGGGGGACCCACACCGGCGCAGGGAAGGGACCCCCCGCAGCCTTGTTCCCGGTTTTACTTCGGCCACGATACTGCTGTCAGAGACCGGCGAACAGGGAAATGTTTCCCGTTCGTCACGTCTTCAGGGTCTCATTCGTTCTTTCCGGTACACGCCTGAGGCGACGTCAACCCACCAGGCGCGATGTCAGCCCAATGGAGGAAGGAGACGAGACCGATGAATCGTTGGAGAGGCGCCGGACTCGCCCTTGCCGCCGTCCCCTTCATGGCCCTGGTCACCGCGGCCTGTGAGGACTCGGTGTCCGGACCCGGTTCCGGGTCGCCGTGAACTTCATGGACTCCGAACGGCACCGGGATCTGGCGTCGACGGCCTTCCAGGTGGAGTGACGGGGTACCGAATCCACCCCAGGACCTCCCGGCGCCCCCCGCAGGTACCACCCTCCTGGAAGAGGAACACCCCTCACCCGCTCCACCTGGAGGTGGGATTGAAACGCTGGACCGGCCCACCTCGACATCCAGGTACCCTGACCCTTCTCCTCCTCACCCTGGTGGGCGTGCTCCCCGGGATATCCGCCGACTCCCGGCTCTCCGCCCAGGGGGTGGAGCGGGAGCGGCAGGAGGTGGTCTGGCCCGCGGCCGGGATCCTGGAGATCTCCCCGGATCTCCGCAGTCGGCTCGGCCTGTTTCCCGAGGTGGAGGCATTCCGGGTGGCGCGCCTCCTCCTCCGGGAGGATGGGACGGCCATCCTGGAGATCGAATCCATGCGGGAGGGTCGGCTCCATCGGGAGCGCCGCCTCCTCGGGGATGGGGAACTGGCGGGGTTCCGCTCCGAACTGGCCCAGCGCCAGGCCGCCCTGGGAGGACGGGCGGTCTTCACCCGGGAGGGTCGCGGCTCCCTTGTCCTGGGTCATACGGCACTGGCGCTGAGCTACCATGGCTGGGCCATCCCCCAGGCCCTGGACATGGACTCCAACCAGGCGGCGGTGGCCACCTACCTCCTCACCGCCGGGGCGTCCTTCTACCTGCCGTATCGCCTCACCCGGGATCGGCCGGTCTCCGATGCCCATCGGGGCCTCTCCCTCTACGGGGGAACCCGGGGGATCGCCACCGGCCTCTTCCTTGGGGACCTGCTGGTGGGAGACGGGAGAGACGGGGAGATGATGTGGGAGCGGGATGACCGCCGCTCCCGGGCACGCTTTGCCGGAGGTGTGGTCGCAGGGATGGGGGGTGGGGTCCTGGGCTTCCACGCCGTGGACCGGTGGGAGCCCACCGAGGGCACCGCGGCTCTCTGGGGAGCCATGGGGGACGTGGGGATGGTGTCGGGCGCCGCCCTGGCCTGGATCGCCGGTCCCTACGCCGAAGAGATGGTGATCCGTCAGGATGGAGACTTCGTCTACCAGGAGTCCCGGACCCGGAACCGGCAGGTTGGGCACGCCATGACGCTGGCGGGTCAGGGGTTGGGGCTCGGGACCGGCGCTTGGCTCTCGCGGCACCGCACCTACTCCACGGGGGATGTGGCCGTCCTGCGCTCCGCCGCCGTCCTGGGCGCGCAGGTGGGAGGAACCGCCGTTCGGGCCGCCGGCTCGGACGAGGGGCGAAGCATCGCCGCCGGGGCCTTGGGGGTCGGGATCGGAGGCGTCGTCCTGGGGGATCGCTGGCTCCGGGAGGTGGAGTTGAGTCGAGGGGAGGGGCTCCTGGTGAACGCCGGACATCTGGCCGGGGGAGCGACCGCCCTGGGGATCACCTATCTCATTGCAGATGACATCGACGACCACCCGGTTCTCTATCTCACCACGTCCACCCTGGGATCCCTTCTGGGGGCCGGGCTGGTCTGGCGGGCGGTGCGCACCGATGGACGGCTACGGGCCCGGGGGGACTTCGGATCCCGGGATCCCGGGAGCCGGGAGATGGGCGTCCACTGGGAGGTCAACGCGACGGGGCTCTTCCTGGGCGGTCCCCTGGTGACCATCCGGTTCTGAGTCGGACGCTTCAGCGCGCCGGACCCTGCAGCACGGCCTCGGCCTCGGCGGCCCCAGGGTCATGCTCCGCCCAACGGGAGGGACGACGGAAGGCCTGGATCTCCCGGGTCACCACTGGTCCTCGCCGATACTTCCGGGTCTTGTATCCTGCATCCCGGGAAAAGGGAGCGGCCAGGAAGTCCTTCACGGCGTTGTGGAACCTCCGGAACACAGTGGCCCGGAGCTCCATGGGATTCTGCCGCTTGATGGGGTCCACCGCGTCCACCGAGGTCCGGGGGAAGAAGCAGAGGTGGATCGCCCGGAGATCGCAGCTTTCCCAGGCGTCACGGGCTGCGAGGTCCAGGCTCGCCTTCCTGGAGTAGCCGGGGCGGAACTCCTCGTTCCGACCATGGAGTCGCTCCCGTTCCGGCTCTTCCCAGGAAACCAACGCCCTGAAGTTGAAGAGCTTGTTCCCGCAGGTGGTATGGGGGTTGGTATGGCCGTGGGCCCGGCCGGAGGAGAGGTCCACCTCCACGGCGTGGAGCATGTAGCCCGACACCGTCCAGTAGTCGTCGAACTCGCCCCCGAGGATCCGAGACCTCAGGCGGGCCAGCCCCGCCGGGTCGTAGATCTCGTCCCCGTCCACCCCGAACACCCAGACATCCTGACCGGCGTAGCCCTCCACAAAGCGATGGCTGGTGTTGGGGTCCTCGGTTCGGTGCACCGTCACGTTCGGGTGAAGGGCCTGAAACGCCTCGAGCTTCGCGCTGGTGCCATCGGTGGACCGGTTGTCCAGGACGATGAGTTCGTCACAGAATCCGACGGCGTTGCTGAGGGCCCAGAAGGCGAAAAACTCCTCATTCCGGAGAAGGGCGACACCGATGATCCGTCTTGCCTCGGACATGGTTCTCCTGAAGGTTCTCCTGGATGGGTCCTGTGGGGGGTGTGTCAGTTTGCCGGACCGAGGGAGGCGACCGGGTCCAGCACCTCGAAGGGGTTTTCTCGTTCGGGGGCCGCCTCCCGGATCCAGGCCAGGAGTTCCGCCAGATCGCCGCCGCGGGTATCGAGAAGGTGCTGGAAGTCGTCCAGGCGGTGAAAATAGAGGGTTCGGGCAAGGAGCGTGGCGTTGTTGAGCGTGCTGGAGGCCAGGTAGCTGTACTGGGTGGCCCGGAGACCGGGTTGGACCTGGCTCCGGAAGTCCTCCAGGGCCCTTGAATAGACCCGATCCCGGGCCTCGATCTTCTGGGCCGGCGAGAGGTCGGGGTGGGCGTAGACCTCCCGGATCTCCGCCTCCAGCGCCATGAGATACCGGGAGATGAGCCGGGCGTCGACCCAGCGGTCCCGTGCCCGTTGGCACCAGACGGTGTCGGGGCCTCCCCCTTCCCGGCGGCAGAAGAACTCGATGGCGGCGGCGTGACCGGCGAAGTTGGCCCAGGACTCGTTGAAGCGTCCCTGTCCGGGCAGGAAAAGGTGGTTGTGGGCAAGCTCGTGGAGCACGGTCTCCACGACCCCGACCTCGTCCTGGCGGAGGACGGTGGAATAGAGGGGGTCGGCGAACCACCCCAGGGTGGAGAAGGCCGCCGTGGGACGCAGGTAGGTGTCGAACCCCTCCGCCTCGAGGGCGGCCCGGGCCCGCTCCGCCCCCTCCACCGAGAAATAGGCTCGGTAGGGGACGTGCCCCGTGATGGGGAACCACCAGGTCCGAAAGGCCAACCGGTCCCGGTAGGCGGCCGATAGGACCAGGGCCAGGGTGTCGGTGGGGAGGTGGGCCACCGAGGTGTAGCTCTCTCCGGCGTTACGGAAGCCCAGGGTATCCACGGCGAAGCCTCGGGCCTCATGCACCAGTCGGAGCTTTCCCACGGTGCGGGGATCCGTCTCCGGATCGGTCATGACCTGCGTCATGGGCTCCCGGGATGCCAGAATGCGGGCCTGGGCAATCCCGGCCCGGGCCAGATAGAGGGGATTGCACCCGGAGAGGATGGCTGCCAGCACGAGGAGGAAGAGGAGCCGAGGCGTCCCGGAGACCTTCGACATGGGGGGATCTGGGTTCAAGTGGGGGATGTTCCCATTTCCGCATCCCATTCGGTCTGGAAGAGTTCCAGCTGTTCTTCGAGTTCACTCCAGTCCGCGAGGCCGTCCTTCCGGACCCAGGACTCCGCGACCTTTGAGAAGCCACGTGCCAGCCGCCGGGCATCGCCAAGGCGGAGATCGAGTTGATGCTGAAACCTGTCCAGCGTTGCCTCGTGGGTTTCCTGAAGGGCCTCGGCAAGCTCCTCCTGGTCCACCGGTTGCTGCTCAGGCAGGGTTTCCGCCCGGTCGCGGAATTCCTCGAGAAAGATGATCCAGGGTTCGTCCATCGGAAATACCTCTTCAGTGGTAGGGTCAGGTTTGGGTCAGGGTTGGGTCGGAAGTCCGGGGCAGGGTACTCCGCGGTCTTCAACGGCTTCAGCGGTCCTCCGGGTCCACCCAGGGCCGGATCTCCGCCAGATCTGCCTCGGCAGCCACCTCTTCAGGGAGAGATGCGGCCACTTGGGCCAAGGCGTCCCGAAGGTCCTTGGCCTCCACGGTGGTCTGATGGTAACGCTGGCGGTCCCGTCCGAATCGTACTGTCACCTGGAACGTCATCTCTCCATTTCCGTCCGGGCGAGATGGCTCACCGGGATCGAAGCCCGGGTCCCACCGCACCGTCCATGCACCGATGGACACGGAACCCGGCTCACGGTTCCGTTCTCCTGGGAGGTACCGGGTTGAAGGGCCCGTGGCCACCGGTTCTATTCCCACCATGGCCGCCTCTCCCCATCCCCGCCATCCACCTCCGTCGTCGACTCCGAAGCCTCCCGGATCAAAGGGTGCCCGCTGGCCCCTCCCCATCCGGGTCTACGAACGGGTGCTCCGTGCACTGGCACCCCTCCTCATGGGCGGCGCTAGGGGCGGGCGGAGTCCGGAGGAGAGGGAGGGTTCCAAACTGATCCGCGGGATCCAGGGACGGTGCCGGGACCGGGACCGCTTTTCCTCCTGGGCCGAGGAGGGGCGGGACCCGGAACGTCCCCTGGCATGGATCCACGCGCCCTCGGTGGGGGAGGGCCTCCAGGCCAAGGCGGTGCTGGAGGCCCTCCGAACCCGGCGTCCCGACCTCCAGTTCGCCTATACCCACTTCTCACCCTCGGCTGAAGCGTTGGCCCGGCGGATGCCGGCGGATGTGTCGGGGTATCTGCCCTGGGACACCCGACCGGCGGCCATGGCTGCGCTCGACGCACTCCAGCCCGACCTCCTCCTCTTCACGAAGACTGAGGTCTGGCCCGTACTGGCCCTTCTGGCTGCAGAACGGGGAATCCCTGTGGCCCTGGTGGCGGCGACCCTTCCCCGGGCCGCCGGCCGCCGGGGGCTCCTCGGTCGGGCCTTCCTTACCCCGGCCTTTCGGGCCCTGACCCGGGTCATGGCCATCTCTCCCGAGGATGGGGCGCGGTTCACCGAGCTGGGTGTGGACCCGACGCGCGTCCTCGTCACCGGGGACCCGGGGATGGACTCGGCCTGGGAGCGGGCCCAGGCCGCCGATCCCGGAGCACCGTACCTCGCGCCCCTCCATGGATCGTCCCGTCCCACCCTGGTGGCCGGCTCCACCTGGGGGGCGGATGAGGCGGTGCTCCTTCCGGCTTTGGGGAAGGTGCGGGAGATGGTGGGGGACCTTCGACTGGTCATCGCGCCCCACGAGCCCGACGAGGCGCATCTGGCTCCACTGGAACAGGCGCTCCAGGCAGGTGGATGGAGGATTCGCCGACTGGGGGAGGTGGAGCGAAGGGGGGATGCCCAGGACGTGGATGCCGTGGTGGTGGATCGGGTGGGGGTCCTGGCCCACCTCTACTCCGTGGGGCAGGCGGCCTATGTGGGTGGGGGGTTCCACGCGGCGGGACTCCATTCGGTCCTGGAGCCGGCCGCGTCCGGGCTCCCGGTGGTCTTCGGCCCCCGTTTTGCCAATTCCCTGGCCGCCGAGGAGCTCAAGTCCGAGGGAGGTGGGGTCTCGGTGGAAGGGGAGGTGGAACTCGCCCGGGTCCTCCTTTCCTGGCTGGGAAGGGGGGGAGACGGTGAGGCGGTGGGGGCCCGGGCTCGGTCCTACCTCCTCCGTCATCGGGGCGCGGCCGCCCGGACGGTGGACGCCCTCCTTCCACTCCTTCCCTGAGGGGCTCTCCTGACGTTACCCCCGCCACGGTGTATCTTGTCCCGTCCCCTGATCCGTTGTCCACCCATGCCCGCCAGGTATCCCGTGACCGCCTCGCCCGACGATTCCAGCATTCCGGAGATGACGCCCACCGAAC
Source organism: Gemmatimonadales bacterium (assembly GCA_007695225.1). GTDB lineage: Bacteria > Gemmatimonadota > Gemmatimonadetes > Longimicrobiales > Gaopeijiaceae > T3Sed10-66. The sequence continues at coordinate 4,056 of REED01000163.1, read as the reverse complement.
TGGACGAGCGCCTGAAGCAGGAGCATCCGTTGCTCCTTGTGGACGTCCGGGAGCCCCACGAGATCGAGATCGCGGACCTCCCTTCGGTGGGACAACTCCGCATTCCGGTAGGGCAATTCCTGGATCGCCTGGAGGAAATCGATCCGGAGGAGAACCTGGTCATCTACTGCCGGAGTGGGGCCCGGAGTGGATGGGCGGTTCAGCAGCTTCAGGAGCGGGGGTATGATAAGGTCTGGAATCTGAAGGGAGGCGTGCTGAGCTGGCGGGAGGACGTGGATCCCACCCTGACCGCGTATTGATCAAGCTCTCCCTTCCCATCCTCCTGGCGGGCCTCCTTCTGGGAGTCGGCGCCACCGGGTGTGGGGCGACCTCCGAAACGCTGGAGGGCGACCCCGTGGGCGAGGACATGGGGGCCGAACCCACGGTCCAGGTGGAAGGGGCGACGGGCCTGGAGGATCCACTCCAGGGACCACCGCTCGCAGACTCCCCATCCCCTCTTCCCACTCCCCGGTTTCCCCGACCGGAGTCCATCCGGGGGATCTACCTCAATGCCTGGGCTGCCGGTTCCGCCAGCCGGCTCGAGGGACTGATCCAGCTCGCCCGTCGCACGGAGATCAACACCTTCGTCATCGATGTGAAGGACGATACCGGGTACCTGAGCCATTCCACCGGGATCTCCCTGGCCCGAAGGGTGGGAGCAGACGGGGAGCGTCGTATCCGGGACCTGGATGCTCTCCTGGACCGGATGGAGATGGAGGGGATCTATCCCATCGCCCGGATCGTGGTCTTCAAGGACCCCATCCTGGCGAGGGAGCTGCCAAGGACGGCGGTGCAGGACATTTCCGGAAGGCCCTGGGTCGACGGGCGGGGAGATCTTTGGGTGAATCCCTGGAACCGGGACGTATGGGACTACAACGCCCAGGTGGCCCGGGAGGTGGTGGAGATCGGCTTCCCCGAGATCCAGTGGGACTACATCCGATTCCCGGATCGACCGGCCCGGGAGATGGCGGAAGCGGTCTTCCCCGGGTCCGAGGGGAGGCCCCGAAGTGCCGCAGTTCGGGACTTCCTGCGCTGGACCGGAGAGGCGTTGGCGGATTTGGAGGTCCCCCTCACCGCCGATGTCTTCGGCGTGACCACCACCGCCATCCACGACGTGGGGATCGGTCAGCTCTGGGAGGAGTTCATCGATGTGGTGGACGCGGCCCTTCCCATGGTATACCCCTCCCACTACTGGGAGGGGAGCTACGGATTCGCCCGTCCCAACGCCCATCCCTACGAGATCGTCCGGAGGGCGCTGAGCGACGCCATCCGCCGCACCCGTCCCATCGAGGGAGCCGGAAGAATCATACCCTGGCTCCAGGACTTCTCCCTGGGCGATCCCCGCTACGGGGTGCCCGAGGTCCGGGCTCAGATCCTGGCCACCTATGACGCGGGGCTCCAGGAGTGGATCCTCTGGAATTCCGCCGGCCGGTATACCGAAGGCGCCCTGGAGCCGGTTGGGGGCTGGCCCGGCGGAAGGGAACCGGACATCCGCCATGGCAGCGGAATCATTCCTGCGGTGAACCGGCCCGCGTCGGAGCCCCCGGGTTGGCGATGAGCCGCTCCCGGCATCAGTCTCAGGGTCCGTGTGGCTTTCGTCACCCCGAGATGGGTACGAACTGCAGTTCATGGAGCCGGGCGTAGAGCCCATCCTGGTCCAGGAGCTCTTGGTGGGTTCCTGCTTCCCGAAGTTCGCCATGGTGCATCACCAGGATCCGGTCCGCCCCCTGGATGGTGGAAAGGCGGTGGGCGATGACCAGCGAGGTACGGCCTTCCATGAGCCGGGAGGTGGCGGCGTCGATCCGGGCTTCCACCTCTGAATCCACCGAGCTCGTCGCCTCGTCCAGGATCAGGACCCGGGGGTCGAAGGCCAGGGCCCGGGCGAAGGAGATGAGCTGTCGCTCCCCCACCGAAAGGGAGGCGCCCCGCTCGCCCAGGGGCTGCCCATACCCGCCGGGAAGGTGGTCGATGAAGGCATCGGCCCCCACCTCCCTGGCGGCTTCCTGAACCTTCGCCTCGGGAATGTCCTCTCCCATCCGGATGTTGTACCGGATGTCGTCGGAGAAGAGGAAGACGTCCTGGAGGACGAGCCCGAAGCGCTGGCGAAGCTCCTTCTGGGGCACCTCCCGGATGGGGATGCCGTCCACCAGGATCTCCCCCCGCTGGGGGTCGTAGAAGCGCATGATGAGGTTGATGATGGTGGTCTTTCCCGCCCCCGTGTGCCCCACGATGGCCACCTTCTCCCCCGGGGCGGCCCGGAACGAGACCCCCTTGAGCACCCAGTCCGGCTCCCCCGCTTCCGTCTTCCCGTAGGCGAACCAGACGTCCTGGAACTCGATCTCGCCCTTGAGCTCTTCGGGGAGGTGGCGGGGCACCTCCGGGTCCCGGATGAGGGGCTCCCGGTCCAGCAGACGGAAGATCCGCTCCGACGAGGCCATGGCCCCCTGGAGGACGTTGTACTTCTCCGAGAGGTCCTGAATCGGACGGAAGAAGCGCCGGGCATAGAGGAGGAAGGCGGTGACCACCCCCACCGAGGTGGCGCCCTCCAGCATGGCCCCGCCCCCGTACCAGATGATGAGGGCCAGGGCGATGGCGGTGAAGAGCTCGATGACGGGGAAGAAGAGGGCGTAGTACGTGATGGAACGGAGGTGGGCTTCCAGGTAGTGCCGGTTCACCTCGTCCATGCGGGCGGCGTCGGCCTCCTCCCGGTTAAAGAGCTGCACCACCCGGATCCCCGTGATCCGTTCATGGAGGAAGGCGTTGATCCGGGCCAGCCGGACCCGGATGTCCCGGTAGGCGCTCCGGATCCGGGAGCGGAAGAGGACGGCGGTCCAGATCACGAAGGGCATCACCGCCAGCGTCACCAGGGCCAGCTGCCAGTCCAGGAGCAACATGGCGGAGACGATGAAGATGAGGGTGAAGAGGTCCCCGAAAATGGCCACCACCCCCGAGGAGAAGAGCTCGTTCAGCGTCTCCACGTCGGAGGTGATCCGGGTCATGAGCCGGCCCACCGGGTTCCGGTCGTAGAAGGGGAGGTCCAGCCCCTGCAGGTGGTCGAAGATCTCCGTCCGGAGATCGTACATGACCCGCTGTCCCAGCCAGGTGGTGACCAGCGCCTGGACGTACTCCAGGGCAAAGGTGATCAGCGTGGCCACCAGGTAGGCGATGGCCAGGATGGAGAGGAGCCGCCCGTCCCCGGCGGGGATGGCGTCGTCCAGGGCCATCTGCACCAGCCAGGGGCCCACGATCTGGAGGAGGGCCGCCGATACCAGGAGTCCCACCGCCAGAGCCACCCTCCAGCGGTAGGGCTTCATGTACCGGAGGAGGCGCCGCATGAGGCGGGCGTCGTAGGCCTTCCCCAGCGCCTCCTCTTCCTGAACGGGTATGGCGGGAGCGGTGGACATCGCGGCGGGGCAGGGACGCGTGGAGGGCCGGGTTTCTGCGGGTTCCCATGGGGAGCCCGGCGGGGGAGTCCGGCGATGAACCCGGCCTTCTACCCCACCGGATGTGGCGGTTCCGAAGAGCAGAGTGGCGGACCGGGAGCAGGGACCCCAGATTGGCCGACGCGGTTTCCTTCTCCTTCTCCTCTACTCTCCTCTCCGGAGTCAAACATGCTGCAAGAGTTCAAGGAATTCGCCGTCAAGGGCAACGTCCTGGACATGGCGGTGGGGATCATCATCGGTGCCGCCTTCGGTACCGTGGTCCAGTCCCTGGTGAACGATGTCATCATGCCCCCCATCGGGCTGGCGCTGGGCGGGGTGGACTTCGCCGACATCGCCATTCCAGTGGGCACGGGACCGGAGGGAGAGGCGGTGGTCATCGGGATCGGCCTCTTCATCAACGCCCTCATCAGCTTCCTGATCGTGGCCTTCGCGGTCTTCATGATCGTGCGGAGCTTCAACAAGCTCAAGCGGAAGGAGGAGGCGAAGGTGGACGTGCCGCCCGATCCCCCGGAGGCGTCGGCGGAGGAGAAGCTCCTGGCCGAGATCCGGGACCTGCTGAAGACCCAGCGGGCCT
>REED01000022.1 GCA_007695225.1 Gemmatimonadales bacterium | reverse complement strand
CGTTGATGTGGTTACCGCAACAACTCCTCCAACTGCACCGAGGTATCCGTCTTCTCGTCCCGGTACTTCACGATCACGGGGGCGTAAAGGGCGATTCCCGCACCTGCTCCGGGCCCCTTCTTCACCGGTCGGGTTCCCGGGACCACCACCGCGCCGGCGGGGATCTCCAGGGGGTGGTCCCCGTCGCGACGGTAGGTCCGGTCCTTCACCAGATCCACCACCACCGTCCCCCCGGTGAGAAGGGTCCCCGGGGCCAGCACCGCCCGCTCCCGGACGATGGTCCCCTCGTAGACGCCCGTGTTCCCGCCCACCAGGACCTCATCCTCGATGATCACGGGCATGGCACCAGCCGGCTCCAGCACCCCGCCGATCTGGGCGGCGGCGGAGAGGTGGACCCGCTTCCCGATCTGGGCGCAGGATCCCACCAGGGCGTGGGAGTCGATCATGGTCCCCTCGTCCACGTACGCACCGGCGTTCACGTACATGGGGGGCATGCAGACCACGCCGGGGGCGACGTAGGACCCCTCCCGGATGGCCGATCCCCCGGGCACGACCCGGACCTGCTCCTCCGGGGTGAAGGAGCGGAGCCCGTAGGTGTCCTTGTCCAGGAAGCCCAGGGGCCCTGCGGGGGGATAGGGGACGATCCGGCCCAGTCGGAACCCCAGGAGGATCCCGGTCTTCACCCAGGCGTTCACCCGCCAGTTTCCATCGGAGTCCCGCTGGGCGGCCCGGACCTCACCCCGCTCCAGGGCGGCCTTCAGCGTCTCGAATACCCGCCGTGCTTCCTCTGCCTCGCCTTCCGGGACACCTGCGGCGTAGCGCTCAATGGAGGTCTTCAGTTCCTCGGTGGTCACGTCTTCACCCTCGGTTCCTCTGTGATCGTCATGTGTTTCGATTCCGTTCGCGTGCGATGTCCTCGGCCAGGAGCTCCTGGAGGACCTCTTCGGTGGCAGGGGAGGCCTGGACCAGGGGAAGGCGGAGCTCGTTCTTCATCCGCCCAAGGAGGTGGAGGGCCGCCTTGGCCGGGATGGGGTTCGTCTCCCTGAAGAGAGCATCGATGAGAGGGAGAAGCCGGAGCTGAAGGTCCCGGGCGGTGGCGAAGTCCCCGGCGAGCCCGGACCGGACCAGCTTCGAGATTCCCTCCGGTACCACGTTGGCCGCCACCGAGATCAACCCGTCCCCCCCGCAGGCCAGGTGGGGAAGGATGATGCCGTCCTCGCCGGAGAGGACCTGGAATCCCCCGGGGCGCTTGCGCAGCACGCTCATGGCCCAGTGGAGGTCCCCGGTGGCATCCTTGATTCCCATGATGTTGGGGTGGCGCGCCAGGCGAAGGACCGTCTCGGGGGAGATGTGGACGGCAGTCCGCCCCGGCACGGTGTACATCAGGATCGGCTTGGGTGCGGCGTCGGCCACAGCGGTGAAGTGGCGCTCCATCCCCCCCTGGGTCGGCTTGTTGTAGTAGGGGGTCACCACCATCACCCCGTCCACCCCGTACCCCGACACGTCCTGGGCTTCGTCCACGGTCCGGGCGGTGTCGTTGCCGCTGACCCCCGCCACCACCGGTGCCCGCCCGGCGACCACGTCCACCGTGGCCTCGATGACCTTCCGTCGTTCCTTGGCGGAGAGGGTCTGGGCCTCTCCGGTGGAGCCGCAGGGGACCAGGAAGTCCACTCCACTCGCCACCTGCCATTCCACGTGTGCCCGGAGCGCCTCGTCGTCCACCTCGCCGAGGCGGGTGAAGGGGGTGACGATGGCGGTGCCGCATCCCCTGAGGTTCAGGGTCATGATTCGCCTCCCGATAGGATGTCCTCGAAGGTGTAGACCCCCTGTCGGCCCCGGAGCCACTCGGCTGCCGCCACGGCCCCGTCGGCGAAGACCCCCCGGTCCCGGACGGTATGCACGAGGGACAGGGTCTCGAAGCGGCCGTCCACCTCCAACGCGTGGGTTCCGGGGATCCAGCCGGTGCGCACCGAGGTGATGGGCCAAATCCGTTCCGGGTCCTCCCCCGCCAGGGCCTCCTGGAGCTTCAGGGCGGTGCCGGACGGGGCATCCAGCTTCTCCCGATGATGCCATTCCAGGAGGGTGGCGTCGAAGTCGGGTTGCCCCCGAAGGGCCCGAGCCATCTCCCGGGCGGCGCGAAGGAGGAGTTGGACGCCCAGGGAGAAGTTGGCAGCATGGAGGAGGGCTCCCTTTCCCGCCTGGATCCGGGCCGTCACCTGGGGAAGCTGCTCCAGCCAACCGGTGGTGCCGGTCACGGTCGGGACCCCCAGGTCGGCCAACCGCTCCAGGTTCGCCACCACGGCGTCGGGGCGGGTGAACTCCACCACCACCTCGGCGCCGGCCAGGCGCTCCGCCGTCAGAGCCTTTCCCTGGGCGTTTTCCCGTCCGGCCACCACCGTGGTCACCGTGTGCCCCCGGGCCGCGGCTGCGGCTTCCACCGCCCGTCCCATCTTTCCCGTCCCGACGATGGCCAGCTTCACGCCAGGACCTCCACCGGCGCCTCGATGAACTCCCGGTGGAGCCGACGCACGGCCTCGAAGGCCTCCTCATCCCGGACCACGAAGGTCACGTTGATGGCCGAGGCCCCCTGGGAGATGACCTCCACGTTGATGTCCTGGACGGCGTGGAAGATCCGGGCCGCAATCCCGGGAGTATCCCGGAGGGCCATACCCACCAACGCCACGATGGCCCGGCCGGGGAACACCGTGACCTCCCCAAGGGCCCCCAGGTCGGCCTGGAGAGCTGTCAGGGGAAGGGGCTCATCCACGGTGACGGAGACGCTTACCTCACTGGTGGCCAGGACGTCCACCGACACCTGGTGTCGCTCGAATACCTCGAAGAGCTGCCTCAGAAAGCCGGTGGCTCCCAGCATCCGAGGGGATCGGACATTCACGATGGTGATCCCCCGCTTGCAGGAAACCGCCCGCACCGGCGATGGGCCCATCTGCCCCGGGTCGGTGACGGAAACCACCCGGGTGCCGGTCCCTTCGGGGGCGAAGGAGTTCAGGACGACGCAGGGGATCCCCGCGTTCACCAGGGGGGCCTGGGTGGCTGGGTGAAGGACCTTGGCACCGAAAGCCGCCAGCTCCGCCGCCTCGTGATGACTGGCCACCGGGAGGAGTCGGGCTTCGGGGACCACCCGGGGGTCCGCGGTCATGATCCCATCCACATCGGTCCAGATCTCCACCCGGGTCACCCCCAGGGCGGCGCCCAGGAGGGTGGCGGTGAAGTCGGAGCCACCCCGGCCAAGGGTGGTGGGACGTCCATCGGGGGCCGATCCAAGGAAGCCCTGGCTCACCGGGACGCGCCCCGCCTCCACATGGGAGAGGAACGCCTCGCGGGTCCGCTCCGGAAGGCCTTCCGGGTCCGGAGAGGCAGCGGTGAATCGGAAGTCGGTGCGCATCACGGGACGAACATCCACCCACGACGAGGGCAGACCTCCGGCGTTCAGTGCGGCCGCCACCAAGCGCGAACTCCAGAGTTCCCCGTGCCCGGCGACGAAGTCCATGAAGGCTCCGGTGGGTGCGGCATCACCCAGCCCTTCGAGTTCGGTGGCCAGGTGGTCCGCCTCCTCCACCAAGGGGGTCATGATTCCTGTGGGGAGTTCGAGTTCACGGGCCAGGGTGGTGTGCCGGGCCAGGAGCGCCTCTACGGCCTCCCGCCGCTCGTCCAGGGGAAGGAGCGGAAGGGTGAGGAGGGCATCGGAAACCCGGGCCAGGGCCGAAACCACCACCACCGGCCCCTCCTCCCGTCGGCTCTCCACGATTCCCACCAGCCTTCGGATGGCCGAGGCGTCGGCCACCGATGTCCCTCCAAACTTCATCACGATCATGCAGGACCTTCCTCGGGTCGGGTGTCTCGACGGGGGGGCTCAGGGCGGAGGGGACCGGAAGCCGAGCCTCGGGGCCTGGGAATGTGAGGCAGCGAGGCGGCGGAGACCTCCAGAAGTTGGCGGCAGAGCCGGACATACGCATCCACCGCCTCCCTCAACTCCGACTTCCGGATCCGCTCCCCATCGGTGTGAGCCACCCGGATGGTACCGGGTCCGAGCTGATAGCCCTGCCCCCACCGGGCCAGGAGGGGCAGGTCCGAGGTATACCTTACCGTCACCGAGTCCCATCCCTCCAGGGGCTCGGAGCGCACCGCCGGAATATCCAGGGGGAAGGAGAGCCGGAGGTGGGGCCCCAACGGGGAGACGGCCTCGGTGAAGGCCGCTCGAAGGGGTTCGGAGGGCTGGACCGTCCGGACCAGGAGGGTGGCGGAGGCTGCCGGGGCCAGGACGTTGGGAGCCACGCCTCCCTGGATGAGGCCCACATTCAGGGTGCACTCGCCCAGGATCGGGTCCGAGGAAAGAGGCACCGCACGAATCCGTTCCAGTGCGTCCAGAAGGAGATGCACGGCGGAACGCCCCTCTTCCGGGTAGGCGGAGTGGGCCGGGATCCCGTCGGCCTCCAGGAGGATCCGGAGGGCTCCCTTCTGGCCGATACTGAGACGGCCCTCGGTGGGCTCCCCGTTCACAAGGAAGCGGCCTCGGGGCTCCGCCAGTTCCCCCGCTGCGCGTGCCCCATCCGAGCCGTCTTCTTCTCCCACCAGGAACAGAAGCCCCACCCGCCGCTCTCCTCCCGCCCGGAGGCGTTCGGCGGCGGCGATCATGGCGGCGGCGATCCCCTTGGCGTCACAGCTTCCCCGTCCATGGAGCCAGTCATCGTCCTCCTGTACCGGGAGGTGCGGAGGAACCACGTCCAGGTGTGTGGAGAGCACCACTTCCGGGTCATCCAGGGTGGCGTAGAGGTTGTCCCGTCCCGGGGTGACCGGCTGCCTCCGGACCGTCCAGCCCGAGGCATCCAGGAGTTGAGCCACGCGATCCACCACCGGACCCTCCTCCCAGGTAGGGGAGGGGATCAGGATGAGTTCCCGCGTAAGATCCACTACGTCCATGCAGCACAATGCCCCGCGCACACCGTGCAGCGGGGCTCCGATGGGGAAAGGGGTCCGCGAACCACGTTCAGTGGGAGTCCCACCTGCGAGCCGGTGGGACGTTCCGGGGCCCCTTCCTTGAACGTGTCCCTGAGGTTTTCAGCATACGGCTGAAACTAGGGATGGGATTCCCGGGACACAACCTGGCCGAAGGTGTGGGTTGACGGTGCTGATGGAGGGCACTGCAAGACGTGTCGACCTGAGGGGGCCGCAGGGGCGGCACTCAGGGAAGGAGGGCCACCACCGGGAGGAGCTCCACCAGCTTGGCCCACTCCAGGATCTCCGCTGCCACGAAGACCAGTGGGATGAGGGCCGCCTCCCGGAGGGACCGGGAGAAGGTTCGGATATTCACCGGAAGGGAGAGAGGGGTGGTTGGAAGCCGAAGTCGGGGAAGGAAGGCCGGGACCCGACGCCGGTAGGCTTCGTACGGTTCTCCGAAGAGGACGGCGAGGCGCTCTTCCTCCCTCCGGACCTCCGGCCAGTGTCCCACGGCGAAGATGATCCCCATGAGGGCCGCCAGGGCCATGGACTCAAAGGCCAGTCCCACTCCCAGGAAACCGAGGAAACTGAAGAGATAGAGAGGGTTCCGGACCAGGGAGTAGGGTCCGTGGGTGACGAGTTCCTGGTCCTTGCGGCCCGCGATGTAGAGCGAGGCCCAGATTCGGCCTCCTGCAGCCACCAGGAGGAGGATGAGCCCCCCGGACCCCAGCGCCGTATCCACCAGATGCCCCTCGGGGTGGAGGTGGTGGGTGAAGAGAAACAGGGGCACGGTGCCCAGGATGAGGAGCCGGGTGAGCAGCAGGCGAGAGATCATGCGGCCCTGCAACCCCGCGACCCTCGGATTGGATCCCAGGGTGATCGAAGCGCGCCATGGCGCCTTGCCGGAGTCGTCCATTGGGCCTCGCCTTGGGAGACCCGACCGATCAGGCCCCCGGCTTCCCCCCCGTGGCCAGGTAGTCGGCGAAGTCGTCGGGGAGCGTGCTCTCCAGGATCCCCGCCTTCGCCCGCTCCAGGTCGTATTCCACCCGGATGAAGGCCACACCGAGGCTCTCCGTGAACTCGAGGGTGACGTATCCTGCCCGCCAGTCTCCGTCCTTGGGGCGTCCCACCGACCCGGTGTTGAGGAAATGGATTCCCTCCACGACCCGGTGCCAGGGCTTGTGGGTATGGCCGAAGGCCACCACGTCCCCGAGCCGGGCCCCTAGCCGTTCTGCCATCTTCAGGCAGAATGCGTCACTCCGGTCCTCGGTCCAGTAGAGGGTGTTCAGCGTGGGGGCGCCGTGGACCAGGTGGAGGGTGGGGCCGGCCCGATGGCCCCCGAGGGGGCGAAGGTCCAGGCGGAAGGGGAGGGTCCCCAGGTAGGCCCGGGTTTCAGCTGAAACGTGCTTCCGGGTCCAGTCATAGGAGAGGTGGGAGAGCTCCTCCTGTCGGGGGTCCTCGTACTGGCACCCGCAGTGCTTGTAGTCGGTGGCCACCGTGGAGTCGTAGTTCCCGGCGATCCCGGGGATCCCCTCCTTCCGGAGGAGGGCCACGGTCTCGTCGGGCCAGGGCGCGTACCCCACCAGATCCCCCAGGTGGTAGATGGCATCGGCGTCTCCCTGGTCCTGGATGTGCTCCAGGACCGCTTCCAGCGCCGGGAGGTTAGAGTGGATGTCGGAGATGAGGGCGATCTTCATTCTTCCTCCTTTGCAGGAACCAGCAGGGCCGGGACGGCGGTCTCCCGGAGGACCCGGCGGATCACCTTCCCCAGCCCCGGCCGCCCCAGGAATCCCCTCCCTCGGGTCCCCATGATGAGCAGGGTTCCGGGAACCCTGGCCGCCGCCTCCAGGATGATGCGGGCGGGGTCCCCGGTCGCCACCTCCGCCCCCACCTCTTCGAAGCCGGCGCTCCGAAGTCCCTCCGCCAGCGGCTCCAGCGCCGCCTCGGCCTCGGCCTGGGCGTGGGCCTCACCGGCGGTGTCGGTGTCCCTGCGCCCGTCTCCGTCCAGAACGTGGAGAAGGGTGACGCTCCACCGGGCCCGGTCCGGGAGCCCCTCCACCAGGTGGACGGCCCGGAGGGACGGGTCGGAGAGGTCGGTGGGGAGGAGGATCCGGGACGGAGGTGCTCCGGCCTCCACTCCGAGCCGCTCCACCAGGACGGGGAGGGTGGAGCGCTCCACCACTTCGGTGGCCACACTTCCCAGGAAGGCCTCGGCGATTCGGCTCCGACTCCGGGATCCCACCAGAACCAGGTGGGCGCCCACTTCCGCGGCGGCCCGGAGGAGCTCGGTGACGGGATTCCCGTGGCGGGCCTGGGACTCCACTTCGAATCCCTCCTGCCGGAGGCCGGCCGCCATCTCGCCCAGGCGAGCCCGGTGATGATCCAGGTGGGCCACGGCACCGGCCATGGGATAGTCCACCTCGGCCACGTGGACCAGGGTGACGCGCCGAGCCCCCAGCCTCCGGAGCCCGGCCAGCCGGGGGAGAAGCGTCTCCCCCGTGGGGGTCAGGTCCACCGCCACCATCAGGTGCTCCAGCATGGGAATCTCCTCGGGACGGGGTTCAGACGGCGATGGAAGGGCCTTCCACACGGAGTCGCTTCATCCCCAGGAGGGAGTCGAGGCCGATCCGGAAGGAGGGAGGTGGGTCCAGCAGGGTCGGGTCCAGGTGGACCGTGACCCCCTCCACCTCGAGGGTCCGATAGTCCTCCGGGGAGGCGGGCCGCTCCGGGAGGGCGGTGGGGACGAAGGCCACCCCACCGCAGCAGCCGTGGCGCCGGGACCCCCGGAGGGTGAGGTGCCCGCCCCGCTCCCGGAGAAAAGCCCGGGCGGCGGGCTCCAGGCGCACCTCCGGCGACGAGGGGCGATCCGGCTCCGCCTCCGAGGAGCGACCGGTCCCGGAGGGGTGGACGGTCATCGGGTGGCTCCCGCAGCAGCGGTCCCCTGGGGCACCGCAGGCCCCGCGTCCTCTCCCGGAAAGTGGGACCGGGTGGCATTGGCGAAACGCACCAGGAGGAGCATCACCGGCACCTCCACCAGCACCCCCACCACCGTGGCCAGCGCCGCCCCGGAGTTCAGTCCGAAGAGGACGATGGCTGCCGCCACCGCCAGCTCGAAGAAGTTGCTGGCGCCGATGAGGGCCGCCGGCGCCGCCACCGAGTGCTTCACCTTCCATGCCTTCGCCCACCCATAGGCCAGCCCGAAGATGAAAAGGGTCTGGATGATGAGGGGGACGGCGATGAGGGCGATGTGGAGCGGGTTCCCCAGGATCACCTCTCCCTGGAAGGAGAAGAGGAGGATCAGGGTGAGGAGGAGTCCCACCATGGTCACCGGGCCCAGCCGCTTCAGGAAGACCTTCTCGAACCAGTCGATCCCCCGGCTCCGGATGAGCCAGCTCCGGGTGATCCATCCTGCCACCAGGGGGATGACGATGTAGAGGACGACTGAGAGGAAGACCGTGTCGTACGGCACGATGATGTCGCCGAGCCCCAGGAGGAGGAGGACGATGGGGGCGAAGGCGAAGAGCATGATGAGGTTGTTGAGCGCCACCTGCACCAGGGTGTAGGCCGGGTCTCCCCGGGTGAGGTAGCTCCAGACGAACACCATGGCGGTGCAGGGCGCCGCCCCCAGGAGGATGGCGCCGGCCACGTACTCCCGGGCCAGCCCCGACTCGATGAGGGGGGCGAAGATCACCTGGAGGAAGAGCCAGGCGAAGAGGAACATGGTGAAGGGCTTGATGAGCCAGTTGGTCACCAGGGTGATGGTGATCCCCTTGGGCTGCCGCCGGACCCCCAGGATGCTGGCGAAGTCCACCTGCACCATCATGGGGAAGATCATGGCCCAGATGAGGACGGCCACCGGGAGGTTCACCTGGGCGTAGGTGAAGCGGGAGAGGGTCTCGGGGACGGCGGGGAACCACTGCCCCAACGCCACCCCGGCGGCGATGCAGAGGGCCACCCAGATGGAGAGGTAGCGGCCGAAGAGGCCCAGGTCCTTCCCCTCGGCAGCTACGGGCGCGTCGGTCATGGAATCGCTCATCCCGTTCCGGCCTGCTCAGTGAGTGTGGAGGCGGGGGTTCCCGCCAGGTTCCGGAGCGCGGAAGCGCCCACAGGGGGCTCCAGGAGCCAGGGGACTACCGCCACCCGGCGGGCCAGCTCGGTTTGCACCCGATCCAGGAGGGGAAGCTCCTCGGCTCCCCGGTGGACCAGGAGGGGGTCGGTGGGGTGGGCGGCGGCCAGGCTCCGGTTCACCACCCAGGCCCAGGGCTCGATCCCGGCGCGGCGGAGGTCCTCCTGAAGGCTCCGGGCCTCCTCCACCGGGGTGGACTCGGGGAGGGTGGCGAGGAGGATGCGGGTCATCTCCGGGTCCTGGAGGCGCATGAGGGGGGTCGTGACCCGGCCGCCCCCGGTCCGGGCCGTGCGCATCACCTCCCGGTGATAGGCGCCCGCCGTGTCCATCAGGAGGAGGGTGTGGCCCGTGGGAGCAGTATCCAGCACCACCCACTCCCGCCGGGCCTGGCTCACGAGGCGGGAGAAGGCCTGGAAGACCGCCACCTCCTCTGTGCAGGGAGACTCCAGGTCCTCTGCCAGGAGCGCCCGTCCCGCGTCGTCGAGGTCGCCTCCCCGGGTGCGCATCACCCGCTCCCGGTAGATCCGGCTCTCCTCCTCCGGATTGATGCGGCTCACCCGGATCCCCTCCACGGCCTCGGGGAGGGTGGAATCCAGGTGCGCCGCCGGGTCGGTGGTGGCCAGGTGCACCCGGTGGCCCCGGTCCGCCAGCCCCACAGCGATCGCTGCCGCCAGGGAGGTCTTCCCCACCCCCCCCTTCCCCATGACCATGACCAATCCGGAGTCGGACCGGGCCAGCTCGTCCACGAGGTCCGGAAGCTCCGGCAACCCGGTGGGGAGCTCCGCTGGGGAGGTGGCGGGCGGGTCCGCGCCCTGGCTCCGATGGAGCTCCCGAACCGCCTCGAGACCCACGGGGCTCCGGAAGCGGAGGGGGGATTCCATCCTGGGAAGACGGGTCAGGGAGGTAGGGAGGGTGTTGAGCGCTTCCCGGCTCCCGGCTTCCAGCGCGAGGGCCAGGGGGTCGCCCTGGTCCCGCGCCAGGAAGAGCCCATTCACGATGAGGCGCTGGTTCGTGATCCCCAGTGCCGCGAACTCCACCGAGGTCCGTGCCGCCTCTGAGAGGGAGGTGGCCTCGGGGCGGGTCACGAGGTACAGGGTGGTGGCGGAGGGGTCCTGGAGGGTGGCCAGGGCGGCCTGGAACCGAACCCGCTGGGTGTCCTGGCCCGCGGCAGGCCCAAGGCAGCTCGCGCCTTGGGGCGAGCGCTCGAGGAACCCCGTCCAGGCCGCCGGGAGCTGGAGAAGCCGCAGGGTATGCCCCGTGGGGGCCGTGTCGAAGACCACGTGGTCCGGTCCTCCCCACGCCTGCGGGTCGGCGAGTAGCGAGGTGAAGGCGTCGAAGGTGGCGATCTCCGTGGTGCAGGCGCCGGAGAGCTGCTCCTCCACCTGGAGGAGGTCCGCGTCTGAGAGGAGGGAGCGGAGGGGTTCCAGCGCCGTCTCGCGATAGGTCCGTGTGGCCGCTTCCGGGTCCACGTTCATGGCCCGGAGCCCGGGGGCGCCGATGACCTCCGTGGGTTCCGCGCTGACGGGGGTGCCCAAAACCTGGGAGAGGTTGGAGGCGGGGTCGGTGCTCACCAGGAGGACGGAGCGACCGGATTCTGCCAGGGCCAGCGCCAGGGCACAGGCGTGGGACGTCTTCCCCACCCCTCCCTTGCCTGTGAGGAACAGGTGCCGGGAGGCGTCCCGGACCAGCTGTCCGGGATCGAGGAGCAGGGAAGCGTCTTCCTGGGGGGAGACGGGGTCGTGGGTCGAGGGGCTCAAGGCATCACCTCCCCCGAGGTGGCGGTGTCTTTCCCTCGAGTGCGACGCGCTTGCTCCGCCAGTCGCGCTTCCAGCTCCGCCCGGGTCGGGTAGCGCCCCTCGGTGAGGACCTCTCCGTCCACCAGGACCATGGGAAGGCAACCCATCCCGCGGGTTCCCAGACGTCTTCGGACCAGGGGCTCGGCGGCGAAGGGGCCCGGGTCCTGACCCAGGTTGTGCCGCTGGGCCGGGACCCCCGAGGACCGGAGCCAGTCGAGGTCGGCTGCGAACCGGATCAGGGCGGCGTCCGGCTCCGGGCCGCATACCCCGGAGGAGCAGCAGAGGGCGGGATCGAAGACCCGGACCCGCGCCCCGGGAGCCTCCCGGTGCAGGGTGGCGTTCGGGGAGAGGTCCTGTCCGGTCGCGCCGGGCTGCATGGCCGTCATCGACGGTCCTCCATCAGGGTTGGGGGTTCGTATGCAGGGATTCCTTCCGTTTCAGCCAGGGCGGCTGCCCATGAGCGAAAGGCCTTCAGGCGAGCAGGCACTGCGCAGTACCCCACGGCCGTGCCGCAGGGCGTACCCCGGATGAGCCCTGCCTCCCTGAGCACCTTCAGGTGCTGGGAGATGGTGGACTGAGCCAGAGGGATCTCCTGGCAAAGGTCTCCACAGTAACATCCCTCCTGGCGTCCGATGAGCCGGAGGATACGGATGCGGACGGGGTGCGAGAGCGCCTTGGCGATGCAGGAGGCCTCGGCATCGGAGAGGGCACGGTTCGGTGCAGGATGGAGGAGATCGGGCATGCAGGTCCTTTCCGCACGGGTCGCACGGCGCATGGATCATCGTATATCGACGATCAACGATAGAAGCCCGATGCACCGCGGGCAACCGGGAGAGGGATGTCATACCCGAACCGCACCCTGGATCCCATGCCCGATCCTGGGCCGACGGGCGCAATGGTCTCCGGCGCGCCGGGATAAGTGATCCCGGAAGGACGGGAGATTCGGGGTGGCCTTGGCGGAGGGGTTCTTACGTGTACCCTTA